>VBHI01000157.1 GCA_005881495.1 Chloroflexota bacterium | reverse complement strand
TCATGGTCACCTACCTGAGGAGGAATGGCGGGTACTCATCAATCTCTCCCGTGACATATTTGGCCAGCAGCCGCGCCTGGAGCTCGATACAGCGACGATAGGTAGTCTTGTACCCAAAGATAGGATGTTCAATCTCTTCATTGAGCCGCTCTTCAAACTTTGTAAAGAACATGGTGCGCTTCTCCTGCTTGAGCCGGTAGGCTCCCAGTTCCACCACAAAATCAGTGGGCGTCAGCATGCGATGATTCACGATGCTCACCACGACCGAATCCCCGATGCCTGGCCGGAATTCTTCCATGAGATCGAGGGCTAAAGCGGGACGGCCATAGAAGGAACTGTGCAGGTACCCGACAAAGTGGTCAAAGCCCACGAGTTGTACAGCACTTGCAACCTTATTGGTTAGCAAGGAGTACCCAAAACTCAGTAAGGAGTTCACTGGATCAGTAGGGGGACGCTTGACACGTCCAGGGAAAGGCCATTGCTCTGAATTGCTCAGGAGCTTCCCAAAGCAGCGAAAGTAGGCAGCACTGCCTGCCCCTTCCATGCCAAGGATGGTTTCCAGAGCTGTGCCTGCAACGCGATGATCCCCACTGGCTAACGGCTTCATCCCAGGTGATCGATCCACTGGGAGGGTTACCAGACCGCCGATCAGGTCAGTAAGCTGCTTGATCGCCTGACTTACCTCAGCATCCTGATGTGTACGGTTGAAGCGTTGTAACCGCTGGCGCTGATTCGAGAGTTTGCCGATCACGAAGCGCCGCGCCAGCTCACAGCGTTTGGTCATATCTTGATGTGCCCGGTACTGCGCTATGCGCAAGATGGCATTCTTCGAAAATGGCGGTGACAGGCGCCCTTTGAACTGTCCAAAATGGCTCAAAAAGGTGATCTCGACATCCCGCTCTAGCAGCAGGTGCACAGCCGAGGCGGTTAGCGTCACCTCGCCCAGCACCACCACCTCATCGATCTTGATCAGCGGGATACGTTCTTTGCGAGCAGGCGAGAGTACTGCCCCATTTTTCCCCTGCTTTTCAGGAATTTGCACCAGCAGGGAGTCTTCGCCATCACGGCGCACCAGGGCATAGTCTTCAGTCAGGTAAAGCGTTGGCATGAAAATTCTCCTTATTACTTTCCCTTCTTCGAGCGAAGAAGTTGTACTTCCTCCGGCAGGCACAGGGGCAACAGGCTACAATTGGGACATCGCGCGGCCATGTTGCCAGCGAGCGGCGGCGGCGGGATCTCAAGGGCCGCTACTTTCAATGCCTGGGCGATAGTAGCCCGTGTCTTATCTCGTAGCTCTGTGGTAAATTTCACCTGGGTTCGTCGTCGCGAACCAATATAGAAGATGTAGCCATGAGGAATGAGCGGTTTGCCCGGCTGTCGCTCTTCCAGGCACAGTGCCTGCGCGCAGAGCTGGATATGGTCGTTGAGCCACTGGCCCTGTTGTCCACGCTTGTACTCCACAGGAAGAAACACACCGGCTCTCTCCTCGATCACATCGGCAAAGCCGGTCAGGTGCAGTGCTTCACTGTAGAGGTACAGGCGGGTGGTCTGCATCTCCCCTTCTGCCGTCGTGTGGGTCCCGGCCTGGTGGACGCGCTGGTGGGCCAGCGTCCCTTCCAGCACGAATTCATTGACCAGCATCTCGCCTTGCACGAACTGGTAGTAGAACTTCCGTGGACAATACTCCAGCGCATTGAGAGAGGAGATGGGTAGCATCTCCACCGCTGATTCGTTCAACATAATCAGTTTCCTTTCATTTTGTGCTGTCCAGGTTTGTTCGTTTGCCGACAGGGCGATTTACAAGTTGGCTTGGCCTCGCCCCGCACCCAGGTTGACCGCCAGGGTCAACCCTACTATACACGAACGCAACGCCCAACCGTGTATAGTAGGGGCGGGGCTTGCCCCCGCCCTGGGAGCGGCGCGAGGACAAGCCATCGCCCCGTACCCAAGTTGACCGCCAGGGTCAACCCTACTATACACGAACGCAACGCCCAACCGTGTATAGTAGGGGCGGGGCTTGCCCCCGCCCTGGGAGCGGCGCGAGACGCGGCCATTGATCCCATTCTGGAGTTCCTTCACTTGACGCCTATTGGGCGATGGCTTGCCCCGCCCTGTTGGGGCCTATCCACTCAGGATGCTCATTTGCCGGTATGTGCGCAACTGGACGCCATCGGAGGTAGCAAAGATCCTCCTGTGGTTCCCGACGCGATGCCAGTAGCGGGTCAGCAGCCAGTCGCGTGCTCTGCCGGGATGGCGCTTGCTCGCCCAGTTTATGAGCCGCTGCTCCACCAGGTCATCATATCGACTCATGGTTGCTGCTGGGACGACTCCGGTGTAGTAGGCTGCCCATCCCACGATCAGCGGATTGAGCTCCGCGATGACCCGCGCTTGTGGAGCTGTTTGCAACTGCTGCAACCTTTGATCAATGGCAGCCAGGTGGCGCTTGCTCGCTTCCTGGCTGGGGGTGATGATGGTCTTGACCCTCGGCGAGTGCTCCTGTCCACTCTTACCCGTGGGAATTTTTTCTACCGACTCCTGGCGAATACTGAAACCCAGGAAATCAAAGCCTACCTGTCCTTGATAGGGCGTCAGAGTATGCGTGAAGCGTGTTTTGTCAGCATGGAGATGTAATCCCATCCTTGCTAACCAGTGCTTGACGCGCCTTACTGCCTGTTGCAGTTCTTTGAGATCGGCGTGCAAAATCACGAAATCATCCGCATAGCGCACCAGCAGTGGCTGTTCCCTGGCATGACCGTTGGCAAAGCCTTCTGTGACCACCGCTTCCATCCCATGCAGCGCGATATTCATGAGCAGAGGCGAGAGCACACCTCCCTGAGCTATCCCCGTTTCGCTGGAGAAGTAGGTGTCGCCATCCATCACCCCCGCAGTAAGCCAGGCGTTGATGGCTTGCCTGAGCGCGGGAAAGGTCTGTAGCTTATCCAGGATCACTGCCTGGTTGATATGATCGAACGCTTCTTCAATATCGGCGTCGAACACAAAGCTGGGATGACGTTCAATTACCACCAGAATGGCTGCTATCGCATCATGTGTGCTCCGACCGGGACGAAAGCCGTAACTATGCGGTTCAAATCTCACCTCCCATTCAGGTTCGAGCGCCAGTTTCACCAGCGCCTGCTTACAGCGGTCGATCATCGGCAGGATGGCGAGCGGACGCCGTTCTGCTGTTCCTGGCTTGGGGACCCACACACGCCGAACCGGCATGGGAGGCTGGTGGTTCCAGTGGTTGGGGTGAATGGCGGATGCCATCGCCAGGCGTTCCTGGGAAGTGAGGGATTTGACGCCATCGACTCCAGCGGTATGCTTGCCCTGATTCTCCTCGGTAACCCGGCGGACTGCCAGCAGCCGGGCCGCTTCCGATTCCATCAACCGCTGTTGCAAGTTGTGAACTGCCTGTTTATCACCGTGCTGACAGGCTTGAGAGATCTGCTTTTGCACGCGCACCACCTGCTGCTCCAATGAGTTCCAGGGCAAGCTGTTGCGGGCCTGGTTCACAGGATTAGGCGTCTGTCGTGGACGCTGGGTTCCCAGCGCTTTCTTATCCTTCATCTAACTAGCCTGACTCACTTTCAATGCATATTGGCCCACGGAAGGAAGGCTTTCACGGGTAGGCATGTTATGAAACGAGCAGGGAAGCGGGTTTGTCTCGTAGGGGCGGGGGTGGCAGGGAGGAGGGGTGGGGACCCTTGGGTCGCCCGCGTCCTGTTCCCTCGCCGCTTCGTGCCTGCCATCATGGGCGACGCAAGCGTCCCCTCTCCACACCGCACCTCTCCCGCCCCTACGAGTGCGAAACTTCTCCTCAATAACCTACCCCTGAAAGCGGTGGGAAGGCAGATATCAGATGTTACAGAGAAAACAGTGCTTGTTCCTTAGCTGCACACTCTCTCTATCCTCGTAAATGCTCATATATCCGTTGTTTTCATAGACCAGGATAGGTATATGCCTTCTCACCTCGGTATACTGATTGACCAACACCTCTACTGCCATAGTCGCTACGTACGTGTTCAGCGTCTTTACCGCAGGCTCTTTTATATCCTTCCCTGTCACATACCCCCTCTTCACCAATTCTTCTCGAATAGTCTTATCTGGATGCCTCTCACTTGCTACCTTAATAGGATTGATTCGCTTGAGGCAGTTTAAACACAAGTAGTCTCCTACTCTGGCCGTAATAACCTCTCCGCTCATGTCTTCAACGCTGTTATCTTTCACGGTGATATTTACTCCAACAGATACTAATGGAACAAAATACTTTACTGATAGCTCCTGAGTCCTTAGTCGACTTGAATGATTATCGGTTGCCACAATAATCCAATCAGATAGAGCCAGAACTCTTTCCACCTCCTTGTCGTGGACATCTCTTTTGCATGCCAGGACAGTAGCTTGTGGGTTGATTTTTGTTACATGTCTCTTGACCACATCAACTTTATAGAGCTTCTGTTGAGCATCCTCGTAGTATGCTCCAACAACACGGTTCAGGTTCGACATTTCCAGGACATCAGGGTCTATGAGATTGATCTCATGAAACCCCATATGGATGAGATGCTCTGCTACAATTGAGCCCAAACCACCGGCGCCAACGATTGAGATGACCTGATTATGCATAATTTGTCGCATAACATCCAACCCAAGTACTAATGCACCCCGATTGAAAAAGCCCTCTACTCCTGTAACAGCCGTTTTTTCGTATTGCTCATCTGTGTCCTCGTGGAAGTCAGAACTGACGATGTTCTCCGGACTCGTTTGAGTTTTTAGCAGAGCTCTTCTTGCAGCGATAGAGCCGCTACTGAACGTCCATACTCTTGCTGAGTACCGTCTTTGAGAGAAAACAATACTCGCATAGTTGATACCTTCAAACTTTTGCTTCAAAAACCGAAAGAACGTTTTTTCGTCTCCATCATCTGTTGCCGAGAACGAGACGCTCCCCTGGGAAAACGGATGCGTATGGACATCGATAATGGTATCGACATCGTACCTGTTGGTAAGTTCGACTAATGCCTTGTGGATGAAATCTTTTTTGATCCGTAAAAAGGCAACATTCTGCTGATTGTAGTCTGATTGCCCAGGGAAAAGAAGATCGATGACATTGATAATCGTGTAGCCATCGATCTTCTGTGTTTTTCCAAGGAGAACAGCAAAATGTTCTCTTGACAGGTCTGCGAGAAGCCTTGCCCTTAAGTATGCAAGATCACCATGTTTAAACTTGATGAGGTATCTACATTTTGTGCTCATTCATCTGTCCCCGACAACACTTCGCTGATCAGCGTAAAGTACGTCCAGAGGCTATCACCTTTTCTCCAATCACCAGGATGCATTACCGGAGCAGGTTGCCAACTTCCAGCGTTGATATAGACGCAATACCACTTCCATCCCTGCGTTAACGGATCACTACATGCATCATGGTAGGCAGTCTGATACAGGTGTCCATTGACGGATAGTGGTATATCTTCCTTGAGATAGAAACCGACAGGTGGCAACTCCGGATACTCAGTAGGAAAGATAATCAACAGGTCGGTTGTTCTGGCAACGTTATGCCATATGGGCGGCAATACATATTGATTGGCAATCATCCAATCAGCGTGTTCTTCGTCGAACGACACGCCTTTCTTAAACAACTTCTCTGCTATATCGTATACTTGCTCAGTGATGATCTGTTTTGAAAGAGAAGTTCGATCTCCCCCGTAAGTTACCATGCCCTTTGTCCTATCAGGGATAGTGGTGATCTTTACTGGATTGCCGTGTTTATCAAACAACTCTGCCGGTTTATACGTATAGCCCGGCTGAATAGGTCTGAAAGCCACCCCTTGTTGAATGACTGGTCGCCGGCCGGGGCCAGGATTCACTTGCTGTATCAGATTCTGACCGGTAATGCCAGCGGGTGGAACTATAATTCTTCTGCCGTTTATGATTGCCATGAGTAAAATCTCCTTCTAGTAATCTAACAGTGTCATGCTGAGCACACCAGTGTCATGCTGAGCGGAGCGAAGCATCTCTGCGCCCATCGAGCGAGACCCTTCGCTCCGCTCAGGGTGACAGGCAGCCTAGTAATCTAACAGTGTCATGCTGAGCGCACCCCTGTCATGCTGAGCGCAGCGAAGCATCTCTGCGCCCATCGAGCGAGACCCTTCGCTTCGCTCAGGGTGACAGCGGGGTGACAGGCAGCATGTTCGCTGACTTGACCGGTGTCCCAGGCTCACAAATCCAGTTCATCGATGATGTCAGGCGCAGGCACACGTGTCTGCTTGTCCACCTGATCTACAGGTAATTTCACATCATCCTCCTTCAGATTGCTACCTTGTGGTTGGATCAGGTCGTGGTCTTTTTCTGCTATGCCATCCTCACCCTGCTCACTTTGTTGTGATTGGATGAGGTCTCTGTACTGTTCTGCTATGCTATCCTCACCCTGCTCACCATTTTGAGCTGCCAGGTAGCCTTCATAGTACACAGCCAGGTCTATAAAACCCGAACACTTGCTCATAATGTCTGTCCCAGCTGTCTCTTCAAAAGCTGCCACCTCGACACGAACACCGGATTTCCTTACTTCCTGGATGAGCGAGACAAAGTCAGAGTCACCGGTCGCTAACACAATGATGTCTGGTTTCATCTGGTACACTACCTTTAAGATGTCCATGGTGATTTCAACATCGAAATTGCATTTGTATGTTCCACCGGCGATAGTGCCCACCTTGGTCGTAACAATATATCCAGAACGCCATAGTTCCTGTATTTCTCTGTCCAACCTATGTTCGTTCCTCGGATTGATTGGGATGTAGCAATGCGCATCGATGAGAAATCGCTCCTCACCCACATACTGGAGCAAGTCGTGATAGTCCAAACGATATCTTTTCTCCCTGGCAGCTCTGTTGATATTCGCATAGTCCAGGAAGAAGACGACTTTTTCTTTTTCCATAATGATCTCTCCTGTTCAGAATATGGTTCCGACTACCTATGCAGTAGGGGTAAGGTAATAATGCCATAGTGCAGAAAAAAGGTGAATATCAGAAGTATCATTGACATATCATCCATCTATCAGTGAGATATCTTGTCCCTCCTGGTGTGCGATGACACATACCAAATATGAAGAAAGGAACGTTTTACATACCAAATATGAATGACGTAACGTTTCTAGAGAGGTGCAGTCATGGAAGAGAAAGTACCAAACCTTAAGCTGAGAAATGCACGCACGAGAAAAAATTGGAAGCAACAAGATGTGGCCGACAGCATCGGTGCGACACCGCTTTCTGTTGGTCGGTGGGAACGTGGAGAAGCTTTTCCCAGCGTGTATTACCGGAAACAACTTTGTGACCTTTTTGGGATGAGTCCAGAAGAGCTAGGATTTACAGAAGAAGAAGAACCATTGTCCCAGTCTTTTGATAAGACGGACACAGAGACACATGAGGCGGACAAGGAGACGCATCAACGTATTGCCGATGATATGACTCTTCCTGTGCAGCGAAAAGAGAAGAGAAACAGGGTGTTCATTCTCGTTGGCATAGTACTTGCTCTTATCGTGACAAGTGGTGTGATCACTTACGTCATATATCTTGCCCATCCGTCAGCAATTAAGCCTGGCGGTGGATGGATTAGCCCGATTGGAAAGACGGTCAAAAGGAGTATCTATTTTGCGGCGTATGCTTACCCTACGCACGAAGGTGAACCAGCAATTGACCATGTCAACTTTACCGTATACTGGCAAGGCGCAGACCCCCGTAAGTGGGTTATCGCGTGTGTGTCACGTAAACCTTTCAAGAAAGATATCTTCTCTTGCACTGCTGATCTCCATGCGCTTGGCGTCCCTGCTGGCGAGGTGACGATAAGTTTTGATGTCTATGATAGACAAGGAAATCACAATAATTCCCCACATGGGCCGCATACAGTAACTTACTCACCTTAACACTTGCATCTGAGTGTTGTATCAAACTTTTTAAACTGGCTTGCACTAATCCGGTCGTGAGGAAGAGTCTTCTTTTTCATGATACAGGTCACAGATTCGATGGGCAAATCCAATCCACATGGCCTGGATCGCTTGTTCATTGTAGGCGTCTCCCGCTTGAACCAGCCAGGCGTCAAAGAGTTGGCGGGCTCGAGCAAAAGCGAAGCCTTGTGGAAAGAGTTCACGGAGCTTCACTGAATCAGAGCCAACCAGCAGGGCGTATTCTCCGAAAAGGTAGGCATCACGGTCAGAAAACATCTGCCTGGCCTGCTCTCCCTCCTGTCCTTGATGTGGCGAGGAAAGCTCTTCTATGAGCATTGACTGAGCCTTAATTGACCGCTTCCGGGTAACCTTCCCCTGGCCTATTTGCTCTCCCCTGTCGCCAAAAAACGCGCCACGGTGCACACGGTGCAAGATGGCCCCTCGCAATTCAGGGCCGTTCAGATGAGCGGTGCTCAAATCTGCTCCTTGCAAATCTGCACCACGAAGCACTGCGCCGCGCAGATCGGTTCCGTTCAGATCGGCATTACACATGTCGAGTTCCGTAAGATTAAATCCACGCAGATCGAGTTCTCTGAGTTTCGCGTAGCTGAGCTTCGCATGATGAAGATTCGCGCGGTTCGCTTTGGTATCACCCAGGTGCGCATGGCTCAGATCCGCCCCGTCGAGATCAGTCTCGCTGAGATTGGCCGCTTGCAGATTCGCCCCGCTGAGATTGGTCCCACGAAGATTAGCTGCTTGCAAGTCGGCCCCTTGCAAGTTTGCACCCTGCAAATCCATGTAGGAGAGATCAATATGTTGCAGATTTTGAAAGCGTAGATCGAGTTGAGCAGCATTCTCGACATTGCTTCGGAGTCGTTCAACATCTGCCCTCGTCAAAGGGGAAACCGATTTTCCTGCTCCTACGTGTCTCTCAGAATTCACGATCATGCCCCCTTATTACGGTAGACTTCACAATGTGTTCATGATGGGTCTCGCTACAGTATATCTCATAGGCACAGAGGAAGCATTCATTTAGTTACAGCGTACCAAACTTGCGTGAAGTTGTAAAATATATTACATATATGTCAATATGCCTTGTATGATCTTGCGAGATTTCAGCAAACCATGTTACAATAACAAAAAGCCGGGTTCAAAGAGAGCCTGAGAGAGAGAGAAACTATTCAAACTCTAGCGAGAGGACGCCAGTGAAAAGCCATTACAAAAAGGG
>VBHI01000428.1 GCA_005881495.1 Chloroflexota bacterium | reverse complement strand
AGTGCCAGTCGGCTTTGCAACGCTACGTGCGCAGTCACCAGCGCAAGCGAGGCCATCGTGAGACGGAACAGCGTGCCTTGGTGCAACGTCGCTGTCCCCCACCAGCAGAGGCTGGGGGGGCTTAAGTCCGCGCCTATGGGGGTCGCCCCCTTGCGTTTCCCGATCTCGCGAAGCAGATCGACCAGGGCCTGATTCGCTTTGCGTGCTTCAGGCGTAAAGCGAGGAACGATGTTGCGAAAGTCGGAACGGTCGAACGTGGTGTTTTCGTTGATCGTTCCTGTGAGGAAGCCCTTCCCCAGAGGGCTAAATGGCACGAAGCCGATGCCGAGTTCCTCAAGTGTCGGCAGCACTTCCTCTTCAGGGTGTCTCCACCACAGCGAGTATTCGCTCTGGAGGGCTGTCACGGGCTGGACGGCGTATGCACGACGGATTGTTCGCACGCCGGCTTCTGAAAGGCCGAAGTGCTTGACCTTCCCCTCTTGAATCAAATCCTTCACCGCTCCGGCCACATCTTCGATGGGCACGTTCGTATCAACGCGATGTTGATAGAACAGATCGATGGCCTCGACCCTGAGCCGCTTGAGCGAGGCCTCAGCGACTTGCTTGATATGCTCGGGCCGACTATCCTGGCCCAACTGCTCTCCACTGGGACCAAGTTTGAACCCGAATTTGGTGGCGATCACTACCTGCCCTCGGAAGGGAGCAAGCGCTTCGCCCACCAGTTCTTCGTTGATGAATGGGCCGTACGCTTCAGCGGTGTCGAAGAAGGTGATGCCGCGTTCGACGGCGGACCGAATAAGAGCAATCATCTCCTGCCTATCGGCAGCCGGACCGTAGCCATAGCTCATGCCCATGCAGCCAAGCCCAAGGGCCGAGACTTTCAGGTTGCTTTTTCCAAGCGTGCGCTTCTGCATGTGTCTTGTCTCCTGTTCTGCAGGTGGTCTTTTTGGCCGATCAGCAAACATAGCCAATTTTTCAAAAAAGGTCGAAATGCTGATCGGCCAATGTTCAGGCTGCTCAGAGGTGCTTGGCGTAGAAGTCTGTCAGTTTGGAGACCACCTGCGGCACGAACTGCGGCCTGTCGTACAGGTCGATATGGGTGGCGCCGGGGATGACGAACAGTTCCTTGGGCCCCTTAGCCTTCGCGATGGCCTCCTCGCTGAAGTACCGCGTGTCGGCCTCGGAGCCGGCGATCATCAACAGGGGCCGCGGGGAGATCGTCTCGACCTGCTCGAAGGGGAAGAACGCCATCTGCAGGCCCAGGCTGGTGAACACGTACCTGCCGGGAGCGTTCGGGTGCTGGGCGCGGGGGGTGCAGTAATAGTCATAGCCCTCCCGGTACAACTCCGGGGTCTCCGGGGTGATCTCGTCCGCTGATGCGGGCACGAAGTTGATCATTCGCAGGGGCTCCCCACGCGCTTCCCGGGTGCGCTGCGCGCCGATCTCCTCCAGGCGCTGGACGCGCTGCTCGTAGGTGATCAGTCCGCGCGGGACGCCCGCGCGGCGGGCCGAGCCGACGTCGAAGCAACTGACCGTGGCGACCGCCTTGATGCGGTACTCGGTCTGGGCGGCGTTGACCGTGTAGCCGCCGCCGGCGCAGATGCCGAGGGCACCGATGCGGTTCTCGTCGACCTGCGGGTGGATGCTGAGGTAGTCCACTCCGCAGCGGATGTCCTCGACGCGGTCGCCGGGGACTTCGTACAGGCGCGGCTCGCCGCCGCTCTCGCCGTAGTGCGAGGCGTCGTAGGCCAGGGCGATGAAGCCCTGCTCGGCGAGCTTGCGGGCGTAGAGGCCGGCGGTCTGCTCCTTGACGCCGCCGAAGGGGTGGGTGACGATGACGGCTGGGTACTTCTCGGCCTCGTCGAAGCCCGGGGGCAGGAAGAGGTTGCCCACCACCTGGTGTTGGCCGTGCGGATAGCTAACTTTCTGGACGGTCACATTTTGCTCATTCGACATGATGATTCTCCTTGGATGTGTTCTTCAGCAGAGAGCTGATACTCGTGGGCGGACTGCTCAGTCCAGACCCTTCTTGGCCAGGAACGCCGATATCTGGTCGGCGATCTGGACGTTGTTGAGGTCGCTGAAAGCGAAGTGGGTGTTGCCGGTGATGCCGATCTCGGGCAGGGAGACGAGCTCGGCACCCCCGCCGTGTAGGTTGATCGCCTCCACCCACAGCCGGGCCATCTCCAAGCGCACCCGCCAGTTGTCCCGGCCGGCGATGTCGATCGGCTCGGCGGGGATGTTGTCGCCGTAGTACACGATGATCGGCACCCGCGTGAGAGCCTGGAACCGCTCTAGTGGTACGGCCACGCCCTCAAGGGTGCCGTTCGAGCTGGGCATGGCCGGGGGGACTTCGCCTTCGGAGAAGACGAAGCCGCTGCCCGGCTCCAAGCTGACCGCAGCGCGCACGTTCGGGTTCTTCATCAGGGTGAGCCAGCCGAAGCCGCCAGCGTGGGAGTGCGTCACCAGGATTGTTGGGCCGATCCGGTCGAGCGCCGCACAGACCCCGTCCACGAGCACGTCCGCGTCGATGGGGCCGGTGTCGGGAACCATCGTGCGGAAGAACTGCTCGAGGGCGCGTGGGTCGTGGGAGAACTGCACCCCAGGGTAGAGGTCGGGCCACAGGCCGAGGCGGAACTGGTTGAAGAACCACTGCTCGTTCGGCGTGGTGGCGATGGGGGCGGCGACAGTGGTCTTGCCGGCGGAGCCGGTCCTCCCACCATCCATGCCACAACAGCAACGGCAGCGGGCGCGGGTTGACCGGGAGCTGGTAGGAAACCCGGGCATGATCGCCGTGCAGGCTCTGGCCGGCAGGGTTGGTCGGGTGACGGGGATCGAAGCTGCCCGGGTTGGTGATCACGGTTCCGCCGACCGCGAAGCTGCCCTGTTCCTGGATCGTCAGCGGCTCTGGTTGCGATGCTTGTGTTGTCACTAAGCGCCTCCTGCTTGTGTAGCAATCTGGGCGGCTTTCTGGTATTCGCCGTCGGAAACCTGCTCGCCCCACTCGGCGTCCGGTACGGCGGGATCGCCGCTACTTTCAGATAGGGAGAGGTGGGTCATGAAGTGTGCGGGGGCAGCGCCGTGCCAGTGCCACTCGCCCGGGAGTGTGGAGACGGTGTCGCCTGGACGCATCACGATGACCTCTCCACCTTGTGCCTGGACCAGGCCGATGCCCTCGGTGACGTGTAGAGTTTGACCGACTGCGTGGCGGTGCCAAGCGGTGCGGGCGCCCGGAGAGAAGCGCACCACGCCCACTCGGAGCCGCGATGGTTCCCGGCCTTCGGCGATCATGTCCACCCAGACGTCCCCGGTGAACCGCTCCGCAGAGCCCTTAGACGATGGCTTCTTCTTCAAAACTTCCACGTGTTTTCCTCTTTCTCCTACTGATGTGGAACTTCAGGAGTGGGGTGAGCCGCATGGTTGTCTACGATGCGACGCAGCGTGACAGCCCCGTTTACCCCACAGGGCCATCCGGCGTAAAACGCAAGGTGAGTAATCGCCTCGGCCAGTTCCTCGACAGTCAGGCCGTTGTTCAGGGCACGGCGTAGGTGGGATTCGAGTTGGTCAGTGCGGTAGAGCGAGACCAGGGCAGCGACGGTGATCAGGCTACGGTCACGCGGGGAGAGCCCGGGGCGCTTCCAGATATCGCCGAACAACACGTCGTCAGTTAGCTTCGCAAGCTTAGGTGCGATCTCGCCCATGAGCTGTTGCGCTCGGGTTTGCTGATCGTTCATAGGTTCCTCCTTCGGTCGGTGAATGCGGGCTGGTCGTGACGCCGTTTTGGCGTAGGCGTCGCCAGCCAGTTCACCGGGTGCGGGTAGACGGTCTTCGTTGGTTTCTTGTGCAGCGACTGTCGCACCGCATGTCGGGACGGTTACGGCCACTTGGGTTCGGTGGGCCGTCCGGGTGGTGTTGAGCCACTTCTTTCGATGTCCATGCGCTGAATTCCTCCAACACGTCTACCAAAGTAGAGAAGTATGTGCTCTGTCTGATCTAAGTATAGACGCACCTTTGCACAGGATGGTAGAATAATTGTTGCAAATGATTGTCTGATTCTGCCCATTTTCCAGATGGATGAGAGAGAAACAAGAGGAGAGGTTCCGATGAATGTGATGATCCACCAGCAGGCAGAACGCGAGGCCCAGCGGGTGCGAGCTGACCGCGAGGAACTGGTGGAGCGGATCGCGCGAGCCATGCGCGAAGATGGGACCACCCAGCCGCTCCACGGCTTTTACCTCTATCGTTACACCTCGCCTCTGAAGCAGATTCATGGCGTGATCACGCCATCCGTGTGCATAATTGCTCAGGGCAGCAAGGAGGTCCTTCAGGGCGAAAGCCGCTACCAGTACGACCCCTGGCATTACCTGCTTGCTACCGTCGAGCTGCCCCACGTCAGCCAGATCCTGGAAGCCTCGCAGGAGCGGCCCTACCTCAGTCTGCGCCTGGAACTCACCCCCGCCCTCGTCAGCTCGATTATGCTTGAGGCCGGTCTTGCCTCGCACGCCTCGCCTCCAGGTCCTGCTGATGTGAGGGCCATGGCCGTCAGCCTGCTGGATGGGCCCCTGTTGGACGCTGTGGTGCGACTCGTCCGGCTCCTGGACGCCCCTGCCGAAGCACCGATCCTCCTGCCACTGATCTCGCGGGAAATCGTCTACCGTCTCCTGATGGGAGAGCAGAGCGGTCGGCTCCTTCACCTGGCGATCCTCGGGGGCTATCCCTTCCACATCGCCCGAGCAGTCCAGCGACTGCGTCAAGATTTCGACCAGCCTCTGCGCATCGAGAGCCTCGCGCAAGATCTGAGCATGAGTGTCTCAAGGTTCCACCGTCACTTCAAGGCCGTCACGGGGATGAGCCCCTTGCAATTCCAGAAGCAGTTGCGACTCCAAGAGGCCCGCCATCTGATGTTGGGCGAAGACCTCGATGCGGCCAGTGCCGCCTATCGGGTGGGGTACCAGGACGCCTCCCACTTCAATCGCGAGTACAAAAGCCTCTTCGGCGTCCCACCGATGCGCGACGTGCAGCGGCTGCGGGAAGAGGCCCTGGCAAGCGCTGGCCGATGAGCCAGACGAGAAGCGCTCATCAGGCTGATGAGCGCTTGTTGCAGGAATCCTCGTGCTCCCTGTCCTTCTGTCTCGCTGGTCTCGTGTATCAGCCAGTTCGTCTGGCGGCCCTGGAAAGACAATATCGAGACGACAGGAATGCCTTATGAGATGGAGAGCGTTTGATGTACCACATTGCATGTCGATGCCTCTCATGTGGAGCGGCTTGCCCAGATACGTTCCGAGCGCCTGCTCATGATTGGGTGTCAGTGAGTCTTAAGTCGCTCTTGACTGCTGCCAGGCTTATCGATCTGGAGCCGCCTCTCAGGTCATGTGAGAAGCAGAGGATTTCAGATGGTAAGCGTACCTGCACCACCTCTCCAGAGTTCTCTGGGACGACTGTTCTTTCATCGGGATCACGACTTCCAGCACAAACCAACTTGAATGTACTCTGATTGATGCAAGGTAGACCTCCTGCCTCTCTTGAGGCACCAAATTTGCACGTGACATCTTTTGCCGGACGCGCCAAAAAATGCGCGTGACATCTTTTGTCAGGGAGCATTGCCTCACAAAAATCTTCCTCTGTCGGTCCTCCTTCATCTTTCTCTTCCTGGCTTCCAGTCACGCTGCCACGAGGATACAAGCGTGCCTATGACCGCTGGCCAAACCAGTACGAAAGAGCTATACTCCTGACAAAAGGAAGAGGGGCGTGAGGCAGCGGAAGGGGATCTGTCGCACGCGATCTCCGGTTGCTTGGCAGACAGGAGAATCACGTGGGAAACGGATTGAGGACGCAAGCGAGACGGGTCTTGCTCCAGCAGGTTGCGCCAGCGTATCACCGAGCGTTGGGGTCCCAAAAGCAACAGATTCTGGGAGGGTTTGTGACCGCCACCGGGTATGTGCGCAAATATGCCCAGTGGCTGCTCAACCATACCGAGGAGGTCTTCGCGCCGCCGACGGCACTCCGCCGGCGCTATGGGCCAGAGGTGGAAGAGGCGTTGGTGCTAGCTTGGAAGACGCTCAACCGGATTTGCTCGAAACGCTTAATCCCGTTCTTGCCAAGCATCGTCGCAACCTTGGAGGCGGATGGGCACCTTGAGTTGAACGAAGAACATCGTGGCCTGCTCCTCTCGATGAGCGCAGCTACCGCGGACCGCCTTCTGCAGGCCCATCGCTATACTCACCCCCATGGCCTTTCGACCACCAAAGCCGGCCCCCTGCTCAAACAGCAGATCCCTATTCGGACGTTCGCCCAGTGGGACGAGGCCAAACCGGGCTTCCTGGAGGTGGACCTGGTGGCCCACTGTGGAGGGCGATTAGAGGGTGGTTGCCTGTACACGATCACGCTGACCGATGTCGCCACCGGCTGGACAGAATGTCTTCCCTTGCTCAACCGTGGGAGAGAGGCAGTGCTATTGTGTGCGTGAGCAGATTAGCTTCACGCGAGGACGCCCCTATGAGAAACGGGATCAGTGCTTTGTGGAGCAGAAAAATGGGGTGGTCGTGCGCCAGGTGGTGGGCCATGGGCGCTTGATGGGGGAGCAGGCTTATCGGCAACTCGACGAGTTATATCGCGTTTTGCACTGGTATGTGAATTGCTTCCAACCGTCGATGAAGCTGGTGTCCAAACAGGTCGAGGGAAGAAAAATCCGTCGGATCTACGACGCAGCCAAAACGCCGCTGCAACGCGTGCTGCTCTCCGGGGCCTTGTCCCCTGCTCAGCAGCAGGAACTGCGTACCATCGGGAAAGCGTTCGACCCGCTGCGGCTCTTCCAGCAGGTAGAACAGTTGCAGCAGGCGACCTTTCGCTGTGAAGCCGTCCGTTCCTCCGCCGGTCAACCAGCGCCGCCGACATCGCTGATGCCTTTTGATCTCACCGCATGCGCAGCAGAGTTGATCTTGCAGGAACGAAGCGAAACGGATGAGGTTCCCCATGAGGAGCAAAGACGCGCGAGTGCTCTGGACTGGAGACGGACCAGCAAAGATCCTTTTGCTGGACAGTGGAAGCAAATTCTCACCTGGGTGCAAGCGAACCCGACGCGCAGCAGCGGAGACATCCTTCGAGAACTTCAGTCCCTGTTCCCTAGACGCTATGAGCGCTCGCACCTGCGCACGCTCCAACGGGGCATGCGTAAGATCCGGAAGCATCTGCTGCATGCCGAGCTGAAGCCCTCCAGGCCGGCGCCTGAGAGCCTGGCCCCTTCTGCCTTCCCAGCGAGCGTAGGTGCTCCTTCTCCGGGTCACACGAGTGCGCGCTGCTCCGACGGGCATCAGGTGGCAGAAGAGCCGTCGTCACCCACGGGCAGGAAGACAAGCGGGTCTGTCCCCGCTGCCCTGACTTCCTCGAAGCCTGGACCAGGCCAGCTCGCCCGGCGTCCTCCCGCCGTCTCATCCCCATCTGCCACTCATCCTTCCTCACCAGAGAAAAGTCATGGCATGACGATTGAACGAGCGGTCCAGGAGTATCTCCAAGCCCATCGCACCGTCGAGCATCGCCCGAAAACCCTCGAATGGCACCAGATGGTGCTCGCTCATTTCCAACAGTAAGTGATGACCGAGAGTCACCTCCTCCTTGTCAATCATATCACCGAAACAACAGTCTCTAGCTGGCTGGCGTTTCTAACGCAGACGCCAACCATGAGAGGAACACCGCGTGCAGCAAGTACAATCGAGACCTATGCGCGCTCGGCGCGAGCGTTTTTCAGTTGGCTTGTTGAGCGAGGAACGCTCGCATGTTCTCCCATGAGCGAACGAGCCTTCCCTCGGACCAGTGTCCCTCTCCCTGATGTTATCTCGCCAGCGACCTTTGAGGAGGTGATGCGAGCAAGTTTTTCCCGGAAAACGAAAGCGCCTGAGGCAAAGCGCACGGCCGCGCGTGATCAGGCGCTCCTCTGGATGCTCTTTGAGACGGGGATGACGGTCTCTGAGCTCTGTGCGTTACGTCTCGCTGATCTTGACCAACACGCGGGCCTGCTGCGTGTGAGGGGAAAAGGAGGCAAAGAACGCCAGATGCCCCTTGGGGCGACCTGCCTGAGCCACCTGCGTTCGTATGTGAAGCAGATGGAGCCGACAACAAAGAGAGGACTATCGAGAAGACATGCTGGTGGAGATCCCCTGTTCGGTTCCAAGGGGAGGCAGCCGCTCACCAGGAACGGTGTGACCATGGTGTTTGCCCGGTTCCGAAAACGAGCAGGGATCAGTAACACCACCATGAGCCCTCAGGTGTTACGCCACAGCTTTGCCCTACGGTATCTGCAAGCAGGAGGAAACCCACGGGGTTTACAAGAATTGTTGGGGTATGAAGGCATGGCCCCGGTCAGACAGTATCTGCGCTGGCAGGACCAATTGTTCCACAACCAGAAATAGAACAAGAGCGAAGAGACCTGATGAAGAGAGAATGAACCACGCTTGCTGCGAGATCCAAGCCAGGTAGAGAGGTGACAGCAGGAAAGATACTCCACCCAGCCATGCACGGTTTACGAAGCCTCCCTATGGAGGAGAGGGGCAGACTTTTCTCTCCGCACAGGCACCACGAGAAGGCCATTTTCAGCTCTGCTCCCGATCTGGAGCGATAAATGCGACTTCCTCTGCCTCGCATAGATCATCCTTTTGTCGTTCGCCGAGCTCCCCGTTTGCCGCCAGGTCGGACGTGATAAACGCGCTGAAGAAGGTGTGGTAAGGCCAACGAAAGAACGCGAGAGAAGGGAGTTTATGAGGCAGATGGCGAAAGATTTTCGTGAGGTAATGCACATTGCAGGCAATCGTGAGGATTTCGTGAAAATCGTCAAGGCCCAGGTGAGGTTACCCAGTATCATACATGGAGGAGAGTGCTTCCTGCAACAGGCCCTCTTTATTTAAGCAGAAGGACCGATCTAGCAAGCCTGTACAAACAGAGGGGGCGTGTACAGTACACGACCCTTGAAAGAGGTGACAGATGAGCGACGAGCAAGAACTGATCCCGATTGAGCAGCACACCCTGACTTTCTATGGCAAGCCTATCATCGTGGTGCGTTTGCCCGATGGCCGGCCAGGAGTCGTTCTGCGGTTCCTCTGCGAGAATCTACACATCGACACCAATGCCCAGGTGCAACGCGTTCAGCGCAGCGAGGCTATGGCGGAAGACCTGGTCTTTACGCGGGTGGAAACCCCAGGCGGAGTGCAACGGATGGCGACACTGGTCCTGCGCTCCATCGCCTACTGGTTTGCCACCATCGATACACGGAGAATGGACAAAGACGATCCGCGCCGCCTGGCCATCGTTCAGTACCAGCGGGAAGCCGTGGATGTCCTCTATAGTTGGGCGGCAGCGCCACAGGTGAGAGAGGCTCCGTCGACCAAGCTGGTGCCATCCGAACCCATCGTCGAGCCCACCAGACCCGCCGCAGATGCATCGCTCGCCGACTGGCATGAGTATTACGTACGGATGGCCGCGGTCCTGGAATGGCAGATGGAAGTCGAAGCCTGGCGCGGGGGCATCGAGGATCGCCTGGAAGGGCTGGAGGCCATCACCGGTCTGATCCCTGAAATACTCGAGCGACTGCCTGCGCCTACCATCACGCCGGCGCATCAGCACAAAGTCAAGTACTATGTCTCCCAGCTCAGCCAGGTGATGGGCCAACACCCGGCCACAATCTACAGCGCGCTCTATGCCGCCTTCAATGTACCGCGCTACCAGGAACTCCTTGAAGCCCAATGGGAGCAGGTCGAGCGCTGGTTTCAAGCACAGCTGGGGCGGAAAGGGTAACACTTCCAACTAGAGAAAAGAGGGTAAACAAAGCGATGAACAAACATCCGAACAAACAGAAAAAGCGTCCTCCCCTGCGTTCACCCAGGCAGGCAAACACCGTGCGGTTCCCTTTGCCATTTGTGATGTTGCTCTGTTGGATGCGGTCATATGCGGGTGACGAGGAGTGTAGCTGTGGCGCATCTCCCGACTATGAGATTGATTCGTTTGTCGATGCGGAAGGTCTCCTTGAGGCGGAAGGCCCAGGAGAAAAAGATCAAATGCTCCTCTCCTCCCTGGGGCAGCAGCGAAATGGTGCCTTTGCAGTCTATCAAACCTTCCTGGTCTGCCGACAACATGCCTTCCAGCTTTTCACTGATCTCTATGGTGAGCAAGATGCACAACAGGCGCTTTCTCCCCTGCTGTTAGGCATCAGTAAGCTGACGGTGACAGTGGGAAGAGAGATCACCAATGCAAAAAGTCCTCACGGAACGCTCCAGGTGTCCTACACGAATGCCACCACCGTCTCAGAAGTGATAGAGGCGCACACTGGTTATGCCGTCACAAAGATTCCCAAAAGATCTTCTACTGAGTAGTTCGCATCTCAGACCTGTCTGACTCGCTCGTTTCCACGCCATATGGCTCAATCTGGAATGATGTCGACATGCAGCCCCTTCCTTATATCAACCGCTTTTTGCGAATGAGGATTCTTTTGTCTGGTGCCATCAGTGGGTTGAGTTTGGATAAGTACCAGTACCGCAAGGCGTGGTGCATGCCAGTTTGCCTCCCGGTCAAGTGTCCTCAAATTGGGGACACTTGGGGTATCTGAAGTTGTTAGCGCTAAGGCGCATTTTCCTCGCAGCTTGGCCCCTCCCGCATTTATTACTGTTTGCTCTTTCGAGCTGTTGCGTTTTTGTGTGGCTTTATCCGTTGTTTTGTCGCTGCGGACAGACTACGCGCCCAAAGGTGCGCGGACAGAATTTGAATCCAGTGCCTCCTGTCTGGACTGTTGACCTCCCTCTTAGGTCTGAGCTGTTAGTAGCGGTGTAAAATGAACCCATAAGTAACGGGAAGAATTGACCCACCCCTTACCAAGCCCTATCCTCGTGTGTATCCACTACACAAGGAGGAGAGGAGATGCTAAGGAGTGGCACTATTAACACCATACATGAACTAGCGACACAAGGAAAGTCTATTCGAGAGATTGCTCGAACCGTAGGGATTGCGCGCAATACCGTGCGCCGCTGTTTGCGAGGAAAGAGGGAAGCCGTTCCTCGTCCCAAACGAGGCTCCGTGCTTGATCCCTATAAGGGCCAGATCCGCCAATGGATCCAACAAGATCACTTGTACAACTGCGAAACGATGCTGAGCCGACTGAGGGAGATGGGCTATCGCGGCAACGCAACGATCTTACGCGACTTTGTGCGTCCTTTACGCCCGCGCAAAGTAGGGCATCATCCCATAATGCGCTACGAAACGAAACCAGGAGAACAGATGCAGTATGACTGGGGCGAATTTCATTACGAGCAGGAGGGACAAGACCGGAAAGTGTATGGCTTCACTGCTGTGCTCAGCTACTCGCGGATGCGCTTTATTACCTTCGTCAAGCGCTGTGACGCTCCGACGATGCTGCGCTGCATAATGGAAGCGTTCGAGTACTTTGGCGGCTTGCCCAAAGCAGCCCTGACTGATCGCATGAAGAGTGTCTTCCTGGACATGGATGGCAAGACCCCCATCTGGAATCCGCTGTTCGCCGATTTCATGGCGTCGCTTGGGGTCTCGCCTCGGGTCTGTAAGCCTTTCAAGCCCCAAACGAAAGGCAAAGTCGAGAGGAGCGTCGGGGTGATCAAAAACGGCTTCTGGCCTGGTGTGCACTTTACCGATATCGATCATCTCAATGGGCAGGCGAAGCTCTGGTGTGATCGGCTCAATCAGAAGGTGCATCGCACGACGCGCAAAGTGCCTATGGATATGTGGGTCGAAGAGAATCTGACCCCTTTGCCAAAAGAGTTCGCCTGGGAACGCTTCGGAGCAGAGGAACGCAAGGTCAGCTGGGATGGCTTCATCTCCTACGATGGGGTCTCCTATGGCTTACCAGCGGACCCACCAGTGGCCGGTTCGGTGGTGCTGGTGCGCGAACGAAAGCTCGAACTGCGCATCTATCATCAAGGTCAACTGATTACGACGCTCACGAAGCGCCCTCGCTCCCACGACATTGTGCAGCATCCTGACCAATTCAAGGGAGTCGAACCAGTCGCACCGCTCAACCGCACGGATCGCCCACTGGGGCATCAAGTTGCAGGCCCCGTTGTCTCAGTGCGCAACCTGGCGGAGTATGATCAGCTCTTTGGGGTGGAGGTCTCGTCATGAATGACTTACTGCAAGCACTCCACCTCAAACATGTGGAGAAGGGATTACCAGACCTCATGGAGCAGGCCAGAATGCATAGCCTGACCTATGATGCGTTTCTGCGCCGCTTCCTCACCATGGAAGTGGAGGGACGCAAGCTGGCTGCTGCACACACGCGGTTGAAGGCGGCGAAATTGCCAGCACGCAAAACGCTCGAGGCGTTCGATTTCGCGTTTCAACCCTCCATTGTCGAGCGACAACTCTGGGAGCTGGCAGAGTTGTCGTTTGTCAAAACTCATCAGAATGTGGTGTTTTTGGGCCCGCCAGGCGTTGGGAAAACACATTTGGCCGTGGCGCTTGCGGTGAAGGCACTGGAGGCAGATTACTCCGTGCTCTTCACGACCTTAGCCAGCCTCGCTGAGGATCTGAGCAGCGTTCCCCATCCAAGCTTGAGGAGGCAACGGTTGCGCCGCTACCTCACTCCCCGTGTGCTCGTGATTGATGAGATCGGGTACACCAGGCTCACGGCCGAGTTGTCACACTCCCTGTTTGAGTTGGTGCGGGACCGTTATGAGAAAGGAGCGATTATTCTGACTTCCAACACGAGCTTTGTCGAATGGGGATCACTCCTCAATGATGAGGTTCTTGCCAGTGCACTACTGGACCGCCTCTTGCATCATGTGGAGGTGATTACCATCAGCGGAAAGAGCTTCCGCATGAAAGATCGTGTGGCAACAGAAAAAAGCAAAACAGGACCAGCGGCAAAACAGTGATGAGAGTAGGTCAGGTCAATTGTAGACCATCAATGTGGGTGGGTCAGTTTTCGCCGTTAAAGTGGGTCAAAAGTTCGGTGCTATTGACAGTGACGCGATATGAAGTGATACGTCAGTTCAGGAACAGTGACTTCCCCAGGACCATTTCGGTATACTGATCTCTATCAGGTGTGCCCGCTACGTGGGTGAACGCCTGTCTGGGGTTGTATGGGGACACTGCCAAACGAACCCATACAACTCCTGCTCTTCTCCGCCTCTAGCGTAGCACATTTCGGGCGGACTAAGAGGCTGTCTACTCAGCTGTTTCTGTGCCTAACCCCCAGATTTGGGGGAGGAAGTGCCTCTGTCA
>VBHI01000419.1 GCA_005881495.1 Chloroflexota bacterium | reverse complement strand
CCCATAACGTCGCTCCGTCGGGGAAGGGCCAGTACGCTACCGACTCGCAGCGCACCCTGGCCTTACGCCGACTCGCTCCCCACTTCGAACACAAGCTGTTTCTCTCGGCGACGCCCCATAATGGCTACTCCGAGAGCTTTACCGCGCTGCTGGAACTGCTGGACAACCAGCGTTTCGCCAGGGGTGTCAAAGTCAATCGCGAACAACTGCATGCCGTGATGGTCCGCCGCCTCAAATCCGAACTGCCGCCTCGCTGGGATGGCACGCCGCGTTTTCCAAAGCGCGTGTTAGAACCCATCGAAGTACACTATAGCGCAGAGGAGCGTGAAGCGCATCGCCTCCTGCAGGCGTACACGCATTCGCGACTGGAGAAAACCTCTGACGAGGTGGAGAAATACGCCAGCGAGTTTGTGCTGAAGCTGCTCAAGAAACGCCTCTTTTCATCGCCGGAGGCCTTTGCCACCACGCTGAGGCAGCACGAGCACTCGCTGGCCAACGCTCGGAGGCGCAACGCCTCAGCCTTCAAAGCCAATATCGGCATCCTGCGCCGCCAGGTGGAGCAGGCCGAGGAAGAGACCGACAACGACGATGAACTGGAAGAGGCCAACGCCGTGGCCCTGGAGGCTGCCGCGCCGCTCTTCCGTGAGCCGTCTGCCGACGAAAAGCGGTTGCTCGTCCAGATGCGCGAGTGGGCCGCGAATGCTCGCACCCGCCCCGATAACAAAGCCGCCGAACTCATGAAGTGGCTGCACCGCACGATCAAGCCAGGAGGCACGTGGTCGATGCAGCGCGTGATCATCTTCACGGAGTATCGCGCCACCCAGAAGTGGCTGCATGACCTGCTGGAACGCGAGGGATTGGCCGAACCGGAACGCCTGCTCACGCTGTATGGAGGCATGAAGACCGAAGATCGCGAACGAATCAAAGCCGCCTTCCAGGCAGACCCTCGCGAAGCGAAAGTGCGGATCCTGCTGGCAACGGATGCAGCCTCCGAGGGGATCGACCTGCAGAACCATTGCAGTCGCCTCATTCACTACGAGATACCCTGGAATCCCAATCGCCTGGAGCAGCGCAACGGGCGTATCGACCGTCACGGTCAGCGGGCCTCCGAGGTCAACATCTACCACTTTGTCAGTAACAAGTTCCGCGATGCCCAGGTGGGAGAGGATCTGAATGTAGGGGAGCTGGATGATGACCTGGAATTTTTGATGCGAGCCGTGCGCAAGGTCGAGTCCATCCGTGAGGACCTGGGCAAGGTCGGTCCCGTGATTGCCGAGCAGGTGGAGGATGCCATGCTCGGGCGCAGGCGGCGACTGGAGACGCGTACCGCCGAGGAAAAGGCCGCACCTCTGCGCAGTCTGTTGAAGTTCGAGCGCAGGCTGAAGGAGCAGATAGACAAATTGCATGACCAGTTGCAGGAGAGCAGGTACGAACTGAATCTAACGCCAGAGCATGTGCGGGCAGTGGTTGAGACCGCGCTGGAACTGGCCGGACAGCCACCACTCTCGCGCATGATCTTACACGACCCCAACGGCGAGAAACCGAACATTGAAGTGTTCACTGTTCCCGCACTGCGTGGAAGCTGGGCGGCCTGTAAAGAGGGCCTGGAACATCCCTTCACGCACCATGACCGGCCCATCGTGTTCGACCACGATGTCGCCAGTGGACGAGACGATGTCGTCCTGGCTCACCTCAACCACCGCCTGGTTGCCATGTCGCTGCGCCTGCTGCGCGCCGAGGTCTGGTCGCCCGATAGCCAGCGCAAACTGTACCGCGTGACGGCGCGGGTGGTACCGAGCATCGTGCTGGACACGCCCGCTGTCATCGCCCACGGTCGGCTGCTGCTCCTGGGAGGCGATAATCAACGCCTGCACGAAGAACTGATTACCGCGGGCGGCTACCTGCGGCAGGGACGTTTTGCCCGCATGAACGTGGGACAGGTCCAGCAGGTACTGGAGGCGGCGAGACCTGAAATGGTATCGCCACAGATGCAGCAGCGCCTGCAAGAACTCTGGCCAACGCACAGTGACGCCCTGCTGCAAGCCCTGGAGGCACGCATGCGCGAGCGCACCAATGGCCTGCAAAAATTCCTGGCGGAACGGGCAGAGAAAGAGATGAGCGATATCACCACCATCCTGAACGAATTGCGCAGCACGATCCTGGCCGAATTGCGCCAGCCGGAGGTGGTGCAATTGCAACTGGCTGGCTTTAGCACGGCAGAGCAGGAACAATTCGAGCGCAACATGACTGCCCTGGCTGAACGCGCTGAACAGATTGACGCCGAAATTGAGCAGGAGCGAGCCAATATCCGCAGGCGTTTTGCCGATCCGCAGCCGCGCCTCTTCCCGGTCGCCGTGACCTATCTTGTGCCGGAACGCATGGCACGCTAGTCTCGCCCTACCACCCCAGGGTACCCACAAGAGGTACCCCTACCATGGACTGCGCGGCTTCGCACAGCTTGTTTCATTCGCTAGCAGAGTCTAGAAAGGGTACCCGTTATTATGTCCATTGCCCGTCAACATGCCGAGTGGATGTCGCT
>VBHI01000201.1 GCA_005881495.1 Chloroflexota bacterium | reverse complement strand
AACGCCGCCGCGAATCTGGCCAGTCGCTTTGGAGATACAGAACTGGCAGCGTGCAAGAATAAGGCCGAGGTGAAAGCCCTCCTGCTCTGGCGGCATGAGCAGTGGAAACAGCAACACAGGCTCACCGTAGTTGAGCCTCCCGTCCAGTTGGGCCTCTGGGACCACTCAGAGACTTCAACGGACGTAGGTTAAAGCGAAAAGACTCACCAATGCACGAGTTGGTGACGTTTTGAGCAACTATATGTCGTGAGACGGAGAACTACGATTACCTGATCGAGCGATTACTGAAACGTGGACGGCTGGAGGAAGCACTGGCAGAAGCGCAGCACGTGGACAATTACGACATCCTTGAGATTGCAGATATCCTCGATGAGCAAGGCCATGAAGCTGCTGCGGTACACTTGATTGAGGAACGAGTCAAGAAATCCAGCGATACCCGGCTCCTGCAATGGCTGAAAGAGCGTTATCAAGCCAGGGGAGCCAGTGCAGACGCATTAGATATGGCGCAGCGCCTATTTCGAGCATATCCACGTGCAGCAACCATCGAGCGCTATCGGGAGATACGTCAGCTTGCGCAACAGATGGATCGCTGGGAGGCGGTGCGGGCGGAGATCATGGCCTATTTGCAGCAGTCGCACATTACCGCGCTTCAGATCGAAATTGCCCTTGACGAGGGTCAGATTGAGCTCGCATTACAACTGCTGCAAGCTGAGAGTCAGACTGAAAGCCGCAGGAACGGACCCTATGGTTCTGACAATTTCGATGTTGGCATCGAGGTCGCAAAAGCTGCTGAAGACAGCCACCCGCGGGAGTCCATCGAGATTTATCAGGCATATGTCGAAACTCGCATCGAGTGGCGAGGACGCGAAAATTATCAGATTGCATGCCAGTATCTTACAAGCATTCGACGGCTCTATCAAAAGTTGGGTAGAAGTGACGAGTGGAACAGGTATATCGCAACACTGCGTGAGCAGCATCGCAATCTGCCTG
Organism: Chloroflexota bacterium; assembly: GCA_005881495.1. The sequence goes on along the minus strand of VBHI01000201.1, from coordinate 62,382 downwards.
CACTAAAAGATGAATTGGCAAAGGCGAAGTTGTAGGATAACAAGAAGTCTGCCTATGAGAGATGAGCGTGTCCATTATCGATTCCTGCGCTTCTTTTTCTTTCCTCGCAGTGTCAATGGTGGCAAGAGCATCTCTTCACCGCACTCGTGCCCCTCCGCGTAGTCATCGCATAACCAGCTTTTCTCGTAGAGGCAACTGAACGGCCAGACCTGCAGGGGCCTGATTGCTCGTGCCCGTGATGGAGATCCTTGCGTTCGCCCATCGCACTGTTGTATAAATGAGCAGAAATAATCTATGTCGAACGAAGTCATACACAAAAACCCATGTCTGAGGCGTTCATACAGCGACACCAAGCGCAAGAGCCGGTTGGGCCACTCAGTGTCATCTGCGAGGATAGAGGAAGTACGCATGCTGGATTGTTTGCATCCTATAGCTCCCGATGATGAGGAGCTTTTACGATTTGCCCTCGACGGTGAGGCGTTATCTGTAGAAGCGAGCAGGCACCTAGAGGAGTGCTTTTCCCTAGACGCGAAGTCGTCATCGAAGGACTAACCATCGAACAAACGTAAAAGGTATATTTATAGCGTATATAGTCCTATGATATCGTCCGTTAGTCAACTGGGGGCTAACCGTCGAATATGGATACCAACCTATTTTTACACTACTTCCGCGACCACACATTAGAAGAGGGCCGCGTCTACATTCAGGAACACATCGCGGAGCTAACCGACCACAAATTCATCGGCGAATTGCTAGAGGAAGAGGCACTGCGTATACTCTATACTCCCTTTGTCTCGCTCAAACTGGCCGAGCTGCTCATCTTCTTTGGTGAATATGTTTCGCATCTCCCATCTCACGCGCTCGGCCTCAAATGCAAAGGAGACGCTTTGATGATGATCGGTCATCACCAGGCAGCACTGGAATGTTCAGATGCCGCTGGAGAAGAATTCCTGTGCTTGGGAGATGAAGGAAACTGGGCGCGCACACGTATCGGTTGGACCTATTCTGCGGCCCATTTAGGACGCGCCGAAGAGGCGTTACTAGAAGCAAAGCGTGCTCGCGACGTGTTTATACGACTGGGTGCGCTTTACTGGGCCCTAGCCATCGACCATAATACAGGTTTGATTTATGTCTACTTAGGGCGCTATCAGGATGCTCTCGAGCTTTACGAGAATATGCGGGCAGTTTATCCCACTTTGACGGATCAAAACGAAAGCGCAATCAAGCAACGGATAGCGTTAGCTGAAATGAATCAAGCATACAATCTCGCTTGGCTTGGTAATTTTGAAGAAGCATATCATCTCCAGCAGCAAGCGCTCAACCATTTTATCTCTCTAGGCGAAACAGATTTGATTGTTAATGCAGAGGTTAATCTGGCCGACCTCGCTTATGCCCAGGGCTACTACGGCTCAGCTCTTCGGCGGTACTATCAGGCCCGTGATATTTTCATACAGAACGATCTTGATGATCCCGCATTGCTGGCAGAGGCTGTTGCGTTATATCGGCAGTTCAATATACCTTTGAGTTTGGGCAAAGCGCTACCCGAATATGCAACGACACTAGCAACTTCTGGTAGACTAGAAGAGGCTCTGACTACCCTCGAAGAAGCCTGGACGATTTTGGATGAGGGGAAATTCGACTCTTATGCTTCTGCTACGAAACTTCGGCAAGCCGAACTCTTCCTCACGAAAGGCGATATTGGAGAAGCTTACCATCAGGCTTGTCTCTTAAGAAACTATTTTGATGACAAAGGTATGGGGAGCTACTCAGTTCGTGCTAGTCTGGTAGTCGTTGGTGCCCTGATTGAAAAGTCCAAGCAGGCTCGGTCGCAGCAGATGGAGGGGCAACAAGATGCGTTTCTACAAGAGGCTCTCCTGCTCTGTAAGCAAGTGGTTTCACAAGCGCGCCAGTACAACTTGCAAGAGGAAGCCTATAAAAGTCACTATCTCCTGGGCCGATTGTACGTCCTTCAAGGGAGTCCTGGAAAGGCTGCCAGACATTATGGAGTTGCTATTGCTCGAATTGAGCGCATTCTGAATGACCTGGTATACGACTTATCTCCTGCTTTCTTGCAAAGTACATGGGCAGTATACGAGGATATGATATCACTGTGTCTCCAGCATGCTCAAGCTGAGCGGGCTTTCACCTATCTTGAACAGGCCCGTTCAATGGCCTTACGTCAGTATCTGAACAAGTCGAAGACGATAGCGACAGCTACTCTAGAGCGAGACGAGCATACGTCGCTCGCTACCGTGCACCAGCATAACGCAACTCTATTGCGCACTCGGTACGAACTGAGGGATGAACAGGAGCAGTATCGTTACTATAGTTTGCTCCTTGCAGATAGCTATTCCCTGGCATCTGCAATGGTTGATCGATCGGTGATCGAGCAGGCACTCAAACAACACGAAGATAAAATTAGCGAGCTCTTGGAGTGTTTGTATCTCTACGAATCAAATGCTTCTCTCATCTCTTCTAAGAGAACTCGCAATACTGCTAACGTGAAACAGGTAGATATTGCACAGCTGCGCCAGTTCCTTTCACCTGAGCAGGTGCTTCTGACCTATTTTCTGTATCAGGGAAGGCTGGTCATTTTTGCCGCCACCGCAGAGCGTTTGATGACTCAAGAACTTCCTGATGGTATGGAACAATTGGAGCGCTTGTTACCCCTACTGCACGCGCATCTCGATCCAAAGGGCTGGACTGATGTACAGAACCCTCCAGAGAACATCGTTCGTCGCCTGCTCAACAAACTCTATAACCTGCTAGTGAAACCTATCGCTGAGTTTTTGTCTTCCCGAACTCGACAAATAACTATTGTCCCCTACGGCCCTCTACATAAGTTGCCGTTTCATGCTCTTTATGATGGTTCTCATTACCTGGTCGAAAATTTCCAGGTGCATTACCTTCCGGCAAGCAGTATTCTTATGCATCTGCAAACTCGTGCGCGTGAACGAGCCCTTCATTCAGATAGTACAGAAATCGCTAGCCAGCCACCATTGGTGCTTGGTTTCACAGAAAATGAGTACTTGCAGCGTATCCATGACGAGGCGCAGACTATAGCTTCTTTGCTGAATGGACGCTGCTATCTTGATAGGGATGCAACCATTGAGAAGCTTATTGAACAGGCTCCCGGCAGCCCCATTATTCACCTGGCAACTCACGGTCAGAGCCGACTCGATGCCCCCAATTTTTCATATATACGCTTGGCCGATGGCCCGCTCAACGCTATTGATGCTTTCAGTATGGACTTGAAAGCATGTGAGTTGCTGACGTTGAGCGGCTGCGAAACTGGACTTGCCTTGAGTGGCGGCGGAGACGAACAGTTAGGGTTGGGAAGAGCGTTTCTCGCTGCTGGCGCAACCTCGCTGGTCATGAGCCTGTGGCCTGTAGAGGATAACGCGACCAATGAGTTGATGAGACTCTTTTACCAGAACCTTTTAAGAGGAGAGAGCAAAGGGCAGGCCCTACGCGTCGCTCAACGCCAGCTCATGGAGAGCAAGAGTTATGCCCATCCCTACTTCTGGGCTGCTTTTCGCCTGGTCGGTAACGTCGGTCCCCTCACGTTTCGGCATACCACAAATTCTACTTCTGCGCAGATAACTCAACCCCTAAAAAAGGAACTCCAGCGCGTTTCAAAGGTGAGCATGTGAGCGTGATTTTGTACATGTGCTTTAAACAAATGTTAGTAGTGATTCATGGAGGTAATCATGGACGACACACAAATGCACAGGGATCCCTATGTGCACAATACGTACTGGCACGAAGATCAGATATGCATTACATTTCAGCTTAGCCATACTATCCCTTCGATCGAATTAGTTCCTCATGAAGCTGCTACAGCCGACGAAGGCGGGGAAGGCAAAACAGCCCAGGAAAAACCAGGTACCGCATCCCCGCCCACTTTCATTAAAACAGCCGCTATTGCCGCCATGAACTTGCAAGGTCTGAATAGTTTCCTTGTGGGAAAGTATAGCCTGAGTTCTTACAAGGTTGCAGACACCTTGCAGCCCGAAGGTACCGCAGTAGCTGTTGCGCATGAAGAAGATGATATCAACTCTGAGGTTGGCAAGTACCTGTTTGCTACCAGAGTTGAGCAGGGGCGCTTTGTCCCTACGGTGATCGGTTTCTTCCATTTCAAACACGTTGGTCAGGTTCAGGCAAGCACAGCTTCCACCTTTGCGGATTTGACTCCAACGTTTAAATCCCCTCCTCACACCGCTGATGATAACGGTGGTAGCCATGGACACGAAATGCCTCTACCAGCCTCGTCTGTTGTCGACCTGGTCAAATTGATCAATAGCAACCTGAACGAACTGCAGAAAAAGGATGTACCAATCGTTGCCGCCTCGCCAGTCTGGCTTATAGGAGCAACCGGTCCTTCCCGATCACTTTGCCTGAACTCCCGAGTAATCTGCAGTCTATGACTGGCGATGGAGTGACAGTGTTTGTTCTTGATACCCTACCAAAGGCAAAAGAAATTAACAGAGCTACGGAGGCTGCTGAAGGGAACAATCGGCTCTTATTGGACGTTGCCAACAATGTGCAATTCCATCATAATCGCCTGTCGGATGTGCTGGATGTTCCTAATGCATCGCAGCCCAAGACCGGCAAGGATATCAGCGGAAGAATCATCGGTTTCCGTATGCCCGATCATGGCCTGTTCGTTGCCGGCATTGTTCGTGATATTGCTCCAAATGCACATGTCGAATGCATCCGTATCCTCAACGACTACTGCACTGGTAGCCTCCCCACCTTAACCCAAGCGCTCGAAGGTATACACAACCGTATGCTATTGATCAATCCAGATACGAAAAAGTCAGATGGAACATATAAGCAGGGCGACTTGCTGAATAAGCCCGTCGTGGTGAGCCTGAGCCTGGTGATACCTGACGATATGGACGTGATCTCCCCCCACGGATTTGTAGCATCCGATTTAGACAATGTACGCGAGGGCCTGCTTCATACCATCCAGAGCCTTGAGGATTTCGGGGTGGTCTTTGTAGCTTCGGCTGGTAATGAAGGAGACTCGCGCTATAAGCCTGGCAATCCCGATGGAGTGCGCCCCAAAGCCCTCTATCCCGCTGCTTTCGCCAACCATGGACTCGTTCAACCTGGAATGATGATTCCAGTGGGAGCTGTAAATAAGGATAAGAAAGCTGCATCATATAGCTGCTACCCAGGAGAATTTGGAGTCTCCACCTACGGAGGAGAACTTCCAAAGGCAAACAAGGAGCTCTCTTCTGACTGCTTCACCGAAGTCGGGGAGATCGATGCTCCCATAGGGCTGTACACTGCTTTGTCTTCTCCAGCCCTCTCAATGGATGATTGTGAACCTACTCGCCCGGTCCCCAACGCCAACGCATGGACTTACTGGACGGGTACATCTTTTGCAACGCCAATTATAGCAGGCCTGGTGGCCCGTATTCTTGAATACATGTTGATACTCTCTCCTCCTGGTACCAGGCCCAGCCCTAATCCACACGTCTGGCGTGGACTCACCGACTCCGCCTCGCAAGAGATTGTCTGGGATAGAATTGAAGGGGCCAAGCAATCAGAAGTAGGTCTTATGATCCTGGCCGTTCAGAAACAGTGACGGGATGATGGTTGCGTTGTGCCGATAATGCTTATCCCCTATTCTGTCAAATCGGGTTCAAGGCCAGGAATACTGTCCTGCTTTACGGAAGTCACGAAAAAGACGAACGCTCTTCCAGTCATTGTTTCTATCAACTTGCCTTTATAGCCTCTCCGGATCCGACAGAAGAGAATTATGATGCCCATACCCATCCGTTGACAATCCTCTGTGCGTTCAGTATACTTACATTGTGTTAAGTATCACTACACTTCACCCGGTCGACTTGACTATTTTACTCTCGTACTATTGAGAGGAGCAGGGTATGCGTCTGGAACCGATGAACGGGTCTTTAGAACTCAACTACGACATAGAACTCCTCGGCATCAGCAAAGTATTTGTTACGACTCCGGCGGTACGCGACTTAACACTTCAGGTGGAGCGGGGCATCTTCTTCTCGCTCCTGGGCCCGAGCGGATGCGGAAAGACGACGACGCTGCGCCTCATTGCGGGCTTCGAGCAGCCGACTACCGGTCGCGTGATGATTCGCGGCGTCGATGTGGCGGGTCTGCCACCGTACCGCCGGAACGTAAATACGGTCTTTCAGAGCTATGCCCTCTTTCCCCATATGTCCGTCTCCGACAACGTCGCCTACGGACTGCGCCAGCGTCACATTAGTCGTACAGAAATCCGTCGCCGCGTGCAGGAAGCCCTCGAAATGGTCCGATTGGTCGGCGTAGAGGCGCGAAGGCCGAGCGAACTTTCAGGCGGTCAGCAGCAGAGGGTTGCGCTGGCCCGCGCGCTGGTCAATCGGCCCACCGTGTTACTGCTTGACGAGCCCCTGAGCGCACTTGATCTCAAGCTCCGCAAGGAAATGCAGGCCGAACTGAAGACGTTACAGCACACGGTGGGCATCACGTTCATCTATGTGACGCATGATCAGGAAGAGGCTCTCACACTCTCAAACCGTATTGCCGTCATGAATGCGGGCCGTTTGGAGCAGGAGGGAACCCCAGCAGAGGTGTATGAGCGCCCGCAGACACGTTTTGTAGCGGATTTCATCGGACTGACCAATTTCATCACTGGCACAGTGCGCGAATTGCATGCATATGGGTCAGCGGGTACTGTTTCAAGGCAGGTAGTGGTGAGTACAGCCATTGGAGAGGTTATTTGTGCTGGCAGCCAGCCCGAAGTGACGAACAATGAGCGCGTGACCCTGACGTTGCGCCCGGAGAGAGTACAGGTGGTAGCCCCGGATATATCTATGGATACGGGTTGGAATGTCGTAGCAGGCATCGTTATGCAGGCAACTTTCCTGGGCGCACAGCACGAATACCGCGTGCGCGTCGGCGGGACCACTGGTGGCCAGGAAATCACCGTGCGTCAGCCTCGCTCGCTGCGCGTTGGTTTCGAGGGATTGGTCTACATGACGATCATCACGCCTGAGATCGTCATTGCAATCGCCTCGCTGCTGTACTTTGTCAACCTGAACATCGACCTGGGTGTGCAGACAATGGTGGTGACCCATGCGGTGTATAATACTTCCATTGTGGCGCTTATCGTCTCAGCACGCCTTGCTGGTATGGATCGTACGCTGGAGGAGGCATCCGCCGATCTGGGAGCGACACCACTCGGCACGTTCTGGCGGGTGACGCTGCCACAGCTCTATCCAGCCGTACTGGCGGGAGCACTGCTGGCTTTCACCTTTTCATTCGACGACTTTGTCCTGAGTTTCTTCGTCTCTGGGGTAGGTTCGACGACGCTCCCACTCAATTTGTTCTCCCGGCTGCGCTTCGGGGTCTCGCCGGTAATCAATGCAGTTGCCGCAACCATGCTCTCGCTCACACTTACTGCTATCGTCGTGGCCCAACTGGTGCTTCGCCAGGGAACCCGGAGAACACAGGCAGTGCGCGTAAATGGAGTAGCCGGTGGCTAAAAAAGGGAAAGGGCAACAGTGAAGCAGAATATCAGAAAGAGGTTTTGTAGATCATGACCAGCAAGAGCGGGCAAAGCGGTAGCAAGGACAGGGAGCCGATGCCCCGGGCAGATAAACTTGTTGAGGATAAAAGCAGCATGCAGGTAAACGGGGTGAACGGGCAGGATCACCGCTCTCCGGTCGAAGCACCAGGTGGGGTGCAGGTGCAGAAGGATACAGCAAACGAACCGGACCTGGGCCTGACCATTCGACGGCTGCGTGAGAGCCGCCAGCTCTCGCTCAAAGAGGTTGCGGCACGCTCAGGCCTGACCCAGAGCTTTCTCAGCCAGGTGGAACGCAACCTGACAAGCCCATCGGTGGCCTCCCTGCGCAAGGTTGCCCAGGCATTCGGCGTTCCATTGACGGAGCTTTTCCAGGGGCCGGTAAGACCAGAAAACCGCGTTGTGCGGCGCGCTGAGCGCAGGCAACTGATCCATCCTGGCCGGCAGTGGCGCGACTACTTACTCACCCCGAGCCTGACAGGTAAACTCCAGGTGATCTTGAGCGTGATCGAGCCAGGTGGCGGCTCTGGAGAAGAACCGTATGCCCATGATTCAGACGAGGAGTGCGTGGTAATTCTGCGCGGGCGGCTGGATTTCTGGGTCGGTCCCGACCGCTACCTACTCGAAGAGGGTGATAGTATCGTCTTCGAGAGCCGTATCCCGCACCGCAACAGGAATCCTGGGCCAGAGCAGACCGAGGTGCTATGGATTACGACGCCGCCTTCTTATTAGCAGTTTTAGAGAGATGAAAGGCAAGCGGAAAGATGAGAGCAGTTATTCTGGGGGGTTGCGGCGCGATGGGATCGGAGGCGACTCGCGATCTGGCCACAACGAGTGATTTTGATGAGATCGCCATCGCAGACCTCGACAGGGAAAAGGCCCAGGCTCTAGCCGACAGCCTCAATGCCAGCACAGGTCGTGGTCATGTGCAAGCAGCGTACGTAGATGCCTCGGACGAGGATGCATTAGTAACGCTACTCCGCGGGCAGGATGTAGCCGTCAATACCATGACCTACCACTTCCGGCTGCAAGCTACACGCGCTGCCATTCGCGCTGGCGTCAATTACCTGGATCTGGGCGGCCTGCACAACACGCCGAAACAACTGGCTCTGGATCATGAAGCACAGGCAGCAGGGGTTACCATTATCCTTGGGTGTGGCGCCACACCAGGTGTCACGAATATACTGGCGCGTCGAGGAGCAGATGACCTCGATACGGTGGAAGCCGTCCACATTGCCTTTGCCAGCCACCGGAGTATTGCCCCGTCTCCGGGCCTTCTCGATACCATTCTCGATGAATTCAGCCCGGAGGCATCGCGCTTCTACTACAAAGATGGCCATCTCGTTCAAGTCCAACCGTTCGATGGTGCGCGACTCATCACCTTTCAGCCACCAGTGGGCGAACAGGAGGTTTACTTTGTTCCACACTCGGAAACGCATACGCTGCCTCGTTTCATCGGTAAGGGACTCCGCCTTGTCGAAGTGCGTGGAGCATGGCGACCTGAAACGATGCAGGCGCTACGCCTCTTCCTGAACTACCGCTTAATCACCAGCGATACTATCCATGTCAACGGCATAAAGCTGCGCGCCAGAGAGTTCTTGCGCGCTCATCTGCTGCAGATAGCTTCCAATGGACACGCGAAGGATGCAGGCGACTGGGCATTCTTACTCTATGTCGAGGTGAAAGGCACACGTGCCGGACGCGAGGCCAGACGTATTTATCGCACAAGCCATCCTGGAATGAGCGATTGGGGGCAGCAGGCAACCGCGAAAATGACCGGCATCCCCGCCTCCATAGGTGCGCAGTTGCTCGCACGTGGAGAAGGGTTCAGGGCAGGAGTGATGGCCCCCGAGGCTGCTTTCACACCACACAGCTTTATTACTGAGCTGGCGCGCCGTGGTATACGCGTGGAGGAACGCATCGAGGAGCAGGGTATCATTGATAGCCGTCCTGCTGATGCACTCTCGCTGGGACATGAAATGACCTTTTGATTTCACCGGATTAGTCGATACCTTTTATGCCCTCTCGACGCTCAGTACCTGCTCATGTTACAATAATGCCAACAGATTAAATCTCACGGCACTGGCCATGCAAAGGCTGTAGCATACTTTTTGCTCTCCATCCTGCAGGGAGACCAGGGAATGCGATGATAACTCGCCCAGGCGTCAACAAGGGATACTCCCATGGTGCAGCAACCCTGAGCAACGCCTCTCCTTTTAGGGATAGAGGCCTTATAAGTGATAAGAGCGGTCTATTTTAATAGAGTAGGGGGCATAGATATGTCAGGACATTCAAAGTGGGCACAGATTCGTCGTTCCAAAGGGGTCAACGATGCTCGAAGGGGGCAATTGTTTACGCGCCTGGGACGGGAAATTGTTGTAGCAGTGCGCGAGGGCGGTGGTGGCGATCCCAATGCCAATTTTCGCTTGCGCATGGCTGTCCAGCACGCGCACGACGCCAACATGCCAATGGACAATATAGAACGCACCATTAAACGCGCTCTCGGCGGCTCAGAAGGAGCGTCGCTGACAGAGAATACGTATGAGGGGTACGGTCCTGGTGGGACGGCATTACTGGTATCCACGTTAACAGAGAACCGCAATCGTACGGTTGCAGAGATACGCAACGCTTTCAACCGCAATGGTGGGAACATGGGTGAAAATGGTTGCGTAGACTGGTTATTTGAAGCAAAAGGTATTATCGAGGTTGAATTACAGGGGCAGGATGCCGATGAGATTACACTGGAGGCGATTGATCTTGGGGCCGATGACGTTGACCCGGTAGGGCCTGACGACGAGGTGATCACAGTGTATACTGATCCCAGTGATCTTGAAAAGATTCGCCAGGGGCTGGAGGCGAAAAAGTACAAAGTGGTGAAGGCTGAGAGCACCATGTTGCCGAAGACCAAGATGGAAATAACTGAAGAGAAGGTGGCACACCAGGTAATGCGCCTCGTTGAAAAACTCGAAGACCTGGATGATGTGCAGAATGTGTATACAAATGCAGATTTCCCTGAAGAGTTTGCTGCCTCTTTTGAAGGCTAATAACAAGGACTATTTACCTTCATTTCATTCTCATCGGCCACGGCGAAAGGATGGAGCAATCAATGGGTGATGTGACAGCGCCGCCCAGCCCACGTATCGCGTTAGGCATAGATCCAGGTACAGCTATTGTAGGCTATGCAGTAGTAGCAGCCAGGGGTGATGATCTGAGCATGATAGCCTGTGATGTGATTACAACACCTGCACAAATGCCCTTAGCTGAAAGATTTCAACATATATATCATAGCTTGATCGAAATTATTGGAACGTTTCATCCCCAGGAAGCCGCAATGGAGGAACTTTTCTTCGCGAAAAATGCCCGTACAGCAATGACTGTCGGGCAGGCACGCGGGGTCGCGATGCTAGCACTGGCAAACGGGGGGCTGCCAATTTCTGAGTATACGCCTAAACAGGTGAAGCAAGCGGTGACTGGATACGGAAACGCTCAGAAAGTGCAAGTGGGGGAGATGGTACGTATTCTTCTGAAACTCTCAGCTATTCCCCGACCAGATGATGCTGCCGATGCCGCAGCTGTGGCCATCTGCCACCTTCACACTGCAAGCGTACTCACGGACAACTTCCTCAAATTACGGTAAGAGCACTCATAGCTACCCAAAGAGAAGAAGTTACCTATTGTATAGAAGAGGTTAAGGGAAAGGGAAAAATGATTGCGAGCATTCATGGCACATTGGAAGCATGCCGAGCAGATCAGGCGATTATTCGTGTTGGTGGATTTAGCGTGCGTGTCTTCGCGCCAGCGACGACGCTGAATCGCTTGAATGAAAGCGGCATGGAGGTTTCGCTCTATACCCATTTTCATGTGCGTGAGGACGGAATGGCCCTCTATGGTTTTTCTACAGAAGAAGACCGGGATGCATTTGAGCAACTTATCTCTATCAGCGGCGTTGGTCCGAAGGTTGCCCTGGCGTTATTGTCCGTGATGGACGCGCGAACGTTGTTTAAGGCTATCGCCGATGAGGACCAGCAAAAATTAGCCTTAGCTCCTGGTGTCGGAAAACGTCTCGCGGCGCGACTAGTACTTGAACTGAAGGGAAAACTTCCTTCGCTGGCCGCATTGGGTGGTGGAGCGAGTGGCTATACATCGGGCAAGATGCAATCCGAGGTTCTGGAAGCTCTGATTGGGCTGGGATATTCTACGGCAGAAGCACAAGCAGCACTTGGAAAGATTCCTCAAGACCAGAATATGACGCTAGAGCAGCAAATTACCTACGCCCTACGATCTTTCGCAGGTAATTGACCACTCTCTTTACACCTCTAACCGATGGGCCGCGTATATCAAATGATGAGTTTACGTTCTGCCTCAATATAAGTGGGGCCGGCTTCGATAAAGCCCAGGCGGTGGTACAGATTGACGGCAGGAATACCAAGCGTGACATAGACAATAACCGTCGAGTGGCCCAATTCGTACAGGCGTTGCATGGTTTTCAAAGCCAAATATTGGCCAAGACCTACATGTCGGAAGGTTGGAGCTACAGCCATGTGACGTATCCGAGATACATTGCGCTCCAAATGGGCCAGGATGGAGCCTGCCAGATGAAAACGATCCAGGGAATGCTCAGTAACAAAACTACATTCAGGGATAAATGGGCCAAAGCGACCTTCCAGAACTGCCCTGGCTTCTGCGCGCCAGCCGGCGAGGTCAGGATGGAGGTTGTCGGGACCACCGTTATAGGCTCGTTGCAGCAAGGTACCTATATGATCTCCATCAGCGAGGGTCATTTGCCGAACGCGCAAGGAAGAAGGCAACGGAGACAGAGGTAATGAGACCTGGGTAGAAGCCATCATACCGGTACGGCTGCGAAGTTCTTGAAAGCCTGCCGCCGCAAAGGAGGCTATATAGGCCACAGGATAGGTGGCTTTGACGTGGCGCATGTTTTGTGCCGCAGACCGCACCAATGATTCTGAGACCACCTGTGCGGCGACACTACCACCTGCCTCAGGTAAGAGTACCAATCCATCCAGTATAGCTGTGTCTTCATGAGTATAAAATCGAAGGCGCCCAACCGGTGTATCATCGCGCCAAAGCAGATAGCGCTGAGCCTGTTGTACTGCGTCTTCTTCCCTGTAGCGGGCGATTTGTGAGTCTTCGCTTTCAAGGGGCATCTGATCAGCGCTGCGCCGTGTCACGGAGACCCAGATAGCGGCGTCTTCGGGCCGGGCTTGTCTCCATTCTACGATGTTGCGGTTCGTCTCAGGGTCAAGCATTGCAGAGTAACTCCTTCCGAATGTTACAGGATGAAGTGAGCAGCAAAAAAATTAGATGGCTCTAGCAGTCGTTCATGAAAAAACTTCATAGATTAGAACCGGACTAGAACGGCAAGTTTTATTTTCGTGTTAAAAGTATACCCTATGAGACAAATAAGCTCAAGGGCTAGAGCGATTTGTATATACGGGCAGGCATACGGGGTACGCCGCCCCAACAAAAAATGGTAAGATGTCGGGGTTAAAGAATAAAAAAGATAGGAGTAGAGGAGTATGGAGCTACTTGTGGTAACGTTGGCCCATGTATTACCGGGAAGAGATGCAGAAGGCTTGGCGAGCATACACCTTATTTCAGATACGATACGCAACGCAGTGGGATTAGTCAACGCGAGTTTTTATCGCTCCAGGAACAATGAATCGTACTACTTTATGCTCACAACGTGGGAAGACGAGGATTGCTGGTCGAAAGCACAGGACCATTACAATCCAAAACAATTGCTTTTAGGATCCGCTGCCGAGCTGTTATTAGATCCTCCCGAGCAATGGCTCATGCGCTATCTTTGGGGCTACAGTCGGCCTTCGGCGGAGTCAATCATGGCGGCAGCACATTTGGGCACGATCCGCCCGGACCAGGCTGAGCGGGCACAACTTGGCTTGATCGAGTGTTTACGCAGGCAGGCAGTCCAACCGACCCTATCGTTTGCATTTTTAGCACGCGGCTTTAACGAAGATTTCATGCCATCACAGGCTGCCATAATCGCGAAAGCTAATGGAGAAAGTGATAGACTCTATAGCCATGGCTCTATCTTCCTCAACCTGCTGAGTTGGGGGAGCCAGGCCGATCGAGAAGATTTTTATGCTGATGCACATTACCAGGCCATCAGCCGTTTTCTCAGTGGAATGGGAATTGTTCAGGTAATGGAGCTTGATCCGCTCTAATCACCGGGAGTGCTTTTCTGGCTTTCGGCGTACTTAATCGTCCGAGCTTTCTGCTACAGGTTTTCTGTAATATTTGTAGAGTTCTAAGCGGAGCAGGTCACTGTTTGCCCACATTTGACTGGTAAATGTGTGATACTCGCCATCACACAAGGGTACAGAATCGGAGCAGATGCGATGGGGAGTAAGTCTAAAACGAATAGTATTGCCATTGACTTCTACCCAAATATGACGACGAGTATAGCCTGTGCCCCATTTGAGGAGTACGAGTGTGTCGTATTCTTCAAATGTGCCTCTTTTTCTTAGCTCATTTTTGTTGATTTCCTGGAGCATTTGCGCGAGGCCGCTCTCTCGTAATACTCGTTTCGCATTTTCACGTAAAGCCAGTCGCCTGGCTTCAATTTCCTGCTCGTTGAGGGGGCGTTCCTCTTTTCTGTTTTCTATCTCCACTTGTTTTTACTTCCTGGCTTATCAAATTTCCTTTTGTTCTCAATGAGACTGCAGATTTCCCGCGGAATGAGAAAGAGGAGTAAGTGCAGGGGTGGTTAATAGACCTGTTGCTCGTATTCCGCCAGTACGCCTTCTTCAGCAAGATGCGGCAAACTATCCAAAGCAAGACCGCTAAATAACAATGATTGCGTATAGAATGAAGGTGAAGGAGAATTGACAGAATGTGATCGCTTTGAATAGATCTTGTCCCGTTGAGATGAAATATAGCTGATGTTCGAGGTGGATTGTTTGGCATTGCGCTTGGCTTCAGCGGCAAGATAACTCACTTCTTGTATGCTGCAAGGCATGTTTGTCTGATTATTAACGACGCCGATAGATAAGGAGACGAGGGGGAATTGATACGGGCGACCTTTGCGGTCCACTCCACTTATGGAACCCCGTCTCAAATCATCAGGGCGATATAACGAGGCGCTATCCTCTTTATATCTTGCAGAAATACAGCGGCAGAGCGGCTTTGTGCGATCAGGTGTGGTAACGACAATGAAATCATCGCCACCGATATGGCCAACGAAATCATTGGTGTTGCCGTATTTATAAACGGTCTGTTGGCAGATATGCCCCACCAGCAGGATCATTTTGTTGCCTGTCAGGAAGCCATATACATCATTAAAGGCCTTAAAATTGTCGAGGTCGAGATAGAGGATACTCCATGGTTCTACGCTGCCAAGTTTATAGTTGATAGCCCGCACTACCTGCAAGCCGCCTGGAAGGCCAGTAAGAGGAGAGAGACAGCTCTGTTGTACCCGGCGAAGTTGCCTGCGTACGTGAGCGAGTAATTCCTCGGAATCGAAGGGCTTTGTGAGAAAGCCATCAACATCTCTCTCGTAAGCTCGGATTTTGTCAGCAGGTTGGCCTAAAGCGCTGAGGGCAATGATGGGGATGTGCATTGTTTTTGGATGGCTGCGCAATCGAAAGATCACGTCATAACCATCCATATGCGATAAACCTTGTACAGGTTTGAGCATAACATTCAAAATAATGAGATGTGGCATTTCATGGAGCGCAAATTGTACAGCATCTTCGCCGTTCAGGACGACAGTTGTCCGATAACCTTCGATCTCCAGAGTTTCGTTAAGTAACTTAGCGATCGATTGCTCGTCCTCTACGACTAAAATGTTGACCATAAGTTCTCCTACCCCGACACTTCACAAGTACTACGATAAACGCCAGGCACAAAAGTACAGTTAAGTTCTACCAACAGAACAATATC
The DNA here is from genome assembly GCA_005881495.1 of Chloroflexota bacterium. Next base: position 46,913 of record VBHI01000201.1, on the reverse strand, counting down.
ATGCGGTGCACTGGCTGTAGGGCAGCACCATTGCTGCAAGCAATAATCACAAATTCCCTATCGTAATCCATACCCCTGAAGGATGCACGAACAGGTGGAGCAGCATCACAGGAAGAAGAGAAAAATAAAATAGCAATTCCTACCAGGCTATCACTTCTCCCTGAGCTTGCGATTCGTACATCATCGCCCTATCTTCACGTTGATCTAGCGATAAAATAGGATTTGTTCAAACCAATCTGACATACTGCATTAAGGTGCAAAAAATATGTAAACGTATGTCGTACACAGTATAACATCATTTTGCGCATATGCAAAGTGCACGTCCATACAAAATACCATTAATATGCTTTAATGCGCTAAAATCGCGTAATTCCGCATGAATATATATAACCATCTTACCAAACTGCTTGACGCAAGAACAGAGGTGCGATAAGATGTGTTACACATGGATGTAGCTCAATCACATGAAGGGATACAGATGACTTTATTATCGACACAGACTGAGCGGATGATCACATTTCAAAGCAAGGGGCAACCATCGTTTCTCCTGGAAGGAGTATTACATGAACCCACGAACGTGGCCCGCGCACCAGTTGTTGTGCTTTGTCATCCGCAACCAGCCAGTAGCGATATGAATGATTCCCTGACAGTGGCGCTAGCCCGCAGCCTGGCAGCAGAGGCTGGAATGATTGCCTTGCGCTTCAACTTTCGCGGGGTGGGTAATAGCCAGGGACAGCAGACGGATGGGCGAATGGAGCCACTAGACCTGGCAGGGGCCATTGATGTCGTAATGGCACATCCAGGGGCAAATACCACCAAGGTTTGTGTGATTGGCCATGGATTTGGCGCAAATATCGCATTGATGTACGCGCCATATGATCCTCGCATTCGGACTGTCGTTGCCATTAGCCTGCTCCTTTACCGGGTTCCGAACGGGTTTTCCAAAGCATTTGAAAGCCCAAAGTTGTTTGTTACCGGTGAATATGACGAAATATGTCCTCGCCATAAGCTTGAACCATTTGTGGAGCAGCAGGCTGGTCACAAGGGGATGAAGGTGATTACGGGAGCACGGTACTTGATGCGAGGGTATGAAGAACCAACTGTCGATACCATTTTGAAATATATGAAGAGATGGGCGGCTATGCAGGGAGCATAAAGAAATATGAATCCAACAAACCCAATGATCGTACAGAGCGATAAGACCATTTTATTAGAGGTAGACCATCCACAACACGCTGAAGCGAGAGACGCGCTGGCGCAATTCGCGGAGCTAGAGAAGTCGCCTGAACATATACATACCTATCGACTCTCACCGCTTTCGCTATGGAATGCAGCAGCTGGTGGTATGACTGCGGACCAGGTATTGGCATTACTTACGCAGTATAGCAAATATGCTATTCCAATGAATATCGTCGTCGATGTTCGTGAGTATATGAACCGCTATGGTCGTATCAAATTGATTCGTGATGGTGATGCATTGTTACTGACATCAGACGATGTTGCATTGATGGCCGAAATTTACCATCATAAACGCACGCAACCTTACCTGATACAGCAGCTTAACAGTCATACTATCCAGGTAGATGCATCGCGTCGTGGGCATATCAAGCAGGCTCTGATACATATTGGCTTTCCCGCTGAAGACCTGGCCGGTTATACAGATGGTTCACCTATGCCAATGAAACTGCGCATGACGACACAACAAGGAGCGGAGTTTGCACCACGAGCATATCAATATGCTTCCGCGGCAGCATTCTATGCAGGTGGGGCACCTAGCGGAGGAAGTGGAGTCGTCGTACTCCCATGTGGAGCCGGAAAAACCATTGTTGGTTTAGCGGCAATGGCGGATATTCAACGCGCCACCTTGATTCTCTCACCCAACACCATCGCGGTGCGCCAATGGATCAATGAAATCATCGATAAAACTGATGTTCCACCTGAGATGATAGGGGAATATACCGGGGATAAAAAAGATATCTGCCCCATTACAGTTAGCACGTACCAGATTCTGACATACCGGCGTTCAGAAGCAGAGGATTTTCCACACTTCTCGCTCTTCACCAGCTTTGATTGGGGGCTTATTATCTACGATGAGGTGCATTTGCTGCCGGCGCCTGTGTTCCGTATTACTGCAGAAATCCAGGCGCGCAGGCGGCTGGGCTTAACGGCGACCCTTGTCCGAGAAGATGGACGAGAGGCAGATGTTTTCAGTCTGATCGGGCCTAAGAAGTATGATGTGCCATGGAGAGAATTAGAGCGGCAGGGATGGATTGCGACTGCTGAATGTCACGAGATACGCGTTAGCTTGACCGAGGATGAGCAATTAAATTACGCTGTCGCAGAAGAGCGGGAGAAGTATCGCCTGGCCGCGGAAAGTCCGGCCAAGTTGACGGTGACCCGCTACCTGGCAGAGCGACATCGCGATGACCAGGTTTTGATCATAGGGCAGTATATTGACCAGCTCAGAATCCTTGCTGACGAGCTTGAGGCGCCGCTACTGACCGGTAAAACGGCCAACAGGCAGCGAGAAAAGCTCTATGAGCAGTTCCGGCGGGGCGAACTCAAGCGCCTGGTGGTAAGTAAGGTAGCTAATTTCGCCATTGATTTACCAGATGCAAACGTTGCTATACAAGTATCAGGTACATTCGGCTCGCGGCAGGAAGAAGCCCAGCGTCTGGGGCGTATTCTACGCCCAAAAAGTGATGGGGGTCTGGCCTACTTCTACTCCATAGTCACTCGCGACACACGCGACCAGGAGTTTTCCGCTAACCGCCAACTCTTCCTGACCGAGCAGGGGTATCGTTATGTGATAGAGGATGCAGAAATGCTGCTGGCATCATGAATGACAGCGCAAATAGGACCCTGCGACCTGACCTCTAAGCACAGGATAGATTACCGTCCCATTTCTTTCTTGACATCCCTTCAGACGAGGTGATACCCTTTTGGCACAACACATATAATTTGCAGAGATGAAGAGGGATATGATGGCAAATAGCTACTTCGATCTATCAGACGAGGATTTTACGGAAAAAGTACTCCAGGCACCGCAGATGGTGCTGGTGAATTTTTCAATAGATACCAGTGCGGCCTGTAAGATACAAGATCCCGAGTTTGAGGCAATCAGCAAAGAATATCAAGGGCGGGTGTCGTTTGCCAGGCTCAATGCAGACAAGTATGGAGTAATCACCAGTCAATGGAAAATTGATGGTATTCCTACGATTCTCTTTTTCAAAGGGGGGCGAGAAATTCATCGTATCAAAGGTATCATGATGCGTGAAAGGCTGCGTCGCCAGATTGAAGGGGCTTTGCTTGCAAATTAATAGGGTAAATTGGCTCTCAGGGCGACCCAGCAGCATCCAGGGAAAGCGGGGGATGTTGCTGGGTCGCCTATTCTGACAGAGTAGGAGAAGGTTGTGCAGAGATTGTATCCTATCAGAGTAGAAGGGTCGTTACATGAAACGATCTGGGGCGGGCAAAGGCTTCATGAATTGAAACGTCTACCTACTCCAAACATTTCCATTGGCGAGTCCTGGGAGACAGAAATACAGAACGAAGTTCAGAACGGAGCCTTTAGAGGTAAACCATTAGGCAGCCTGGTAGAAGATTTGGGAGCGGCGCTCCTGGGTGAGCAAGCTATTGCAGTCTTTGGCAAGCGTTTTCCGCTGCTGGCAAAATTTGTCGATGCCCATGCTAACCTTTCAGTGCAGGTACATCCTGATGACAGTTACGCAGCCAAACATGAAGGCGGGAAGCTAGGCAAGACAGAATTTTGGTATATACTTGCCGCGGAACCGGGTGCTACCATCGTACACGGCTTCAAGACCTCTACCTCGTTCTCAGAAGTACGCATGGCAATTGAAGATGTAACACTGGAAACCCTTCTGAATGAAATACCTGTTACGGCAGGCGATGTTATCTTTGTTCCTGCCGGCACCGTCCACTCTATAGGCAGTGGTGTACTGCTCTACGAACTACAGGAATACTCTGACATTACCTATAGGATGTACGATTATGGCCGCCTCACTACTGCTGGAGTCCCTCGCGAACTGCACGTAGGTAAATCACTGGAAGTCTCACGGTGCCTGATCGCCTGCAGGTATTTTGTTACCCGCCAGATCACCTTCAAACAGAGAAACGGACTTCACGGCTATATGAAAGGAGCAACGAGAGAAAGTTGTATCATACTCACTGCTCTAAGCGGTGAGGTGCAGGTTGGCTATAGTTACTCTCTGACATGCACTGAGAAGCTTGCTCGTGGTCAGACAATGGTGCTTCCGGCGGAACTGGGGAATTATTGTATCGAGGGTGAAGGCATACTGATGTTGTCTTATATTCCATTACCAGGAGACGAGGCCTGGAAGGCCTGGGAGAAAGAGAATTGCAGCGAGGAGACCACAGCATAAAGGCAATTATTCTCTTCTGCGCTTCCTGCGCTCTTCTTCCAGATCTGTGACAGTACCCTCAACTATTTTACTTTCATCAAAATCTGCTTCCCCAAATTGAGTGTTGGAGCGCCGAGATGAGAAGCTCTGTTGCATACGGCTCACGTCGGCTACTGTACGAGAAATTCTCGTGCCAACGTTGAAAAAGAAAAGCACGACAGCAAGCCCAAGCCAGACGCTGAGGCCAACAAGCAAGGTAACGAAACCTCCTACGAAGCCATTTACTATGCCTTCATAGATGATTCCAGCGAGAATAGGGACCCAAAAAAAACGCACGAGTACTTTTAAGGACCATTGAAAGAACCAGAACACGGCTTTCACGGGATCAGAGGGCATATCCCAGGGTGGAATCAGACTACCCCTGCGTTGTAATTTTTTCACTTCAGCCTTCCCTTTTCGCGCCGCTGCAATAAGCTAAACATATTGTAGCAGTCTAGAGACGCTTTTGCTAGTGCTTTTTGGCGTGAAGCGACATGTTAATAGGGTGTTTGCGCCAGCGCCACATTCATTGCTGCAAGACCTTTCTGACAGCTTCGACATTGGCTGCGACCGCGACACTTTCCTCACGTTGTGGAATACCAGTCTGACTATCCTTGAGTAAGTTCCCTGTCAGGATACCAACCACAAGTTCCCCGCGTTTGATGACGCCGCCTTCGACCAGTTTACGTATACCTGCCAGCGTGGAGGCGGAGGCGGGTTCACAACCAAGGCCCGAGCGATCAATGATGGTTTTCGCTGCCAATATTTCCTCGTCAGTCACCTCTTCTACCAGGCCATTGCTTTCTTCAATGACGCGACGCGCACGGGTATAACTGACCGGATCGCCAATCTTAATGGCGGTCGCAACTGTATGGGCCTGGACCTGTTCTCGCCTGGCAAATCCCTGCCGGAAGCTGCGATAGAAGGGATTCGCTCCCACAGCCTGAATTGAGGCAAAGCGCGGCATATGGCTGATAAGGGATAGTTGATAGGCCTGTCGAAAAGCTTTACCAATGGCAGAGGTGTTTCCAAGGTTGCCGGCAGGGAGAACCAACCAGTCGGGTGCCTGCCAGTTGAGTTGTTGCAAAATTTCAAAGCCGATGGATTTCTGACCTTCAACGCGATAGGGATTGAGTGAGTTGAGTAGGTAGATGCCCAATTCGTCACAGACCCGTTCGACCAGTTGCATGGCAGCATCGAAGTCACCATCTACCTGAATTGTCGTTGCGCCATACGCTAATGACTGAGCCAACTTGCCAGCGGAGACATTGCCAGCGGGTAAGAAGACTATCGCGCGCATACCTGCCTGGGCGGCATAGGAAGCCAGTGAAGCAGAGGTGTTGCCGGTTGAAGCGCAGGCTACGGCCTGCGCTCCTAGCAACGAAGCCATGGTGACACCAACAGCCATACCGCGATCTTTGAAGCTGCCCGTTGGGTTTTCGCCTTCGTGTTTCAGGAAGAGCCGTTCCAATCCGGCGTAATGCCCAATTTGCCGATGACCAATGCGGCCAGCCCCACAGTTTTCAATTCCTGCAGGATAGAGGTTCGTGTTTCCCTCTGGCCTGCTGATGATGAACTGCGCTGGAACTGGCAGGATGAGCTCGCGATAGCGCCAGACACCACTATGATCGGGGAGCATTGTGTCCGTATTAAGAGGCCAGGTTGGGGGAGTAGCTGCCCGCTGGTCAAAAAGCTGACGTAGATGGCTTGCGCCAGCGGGGAGTCTTATTTCTACATCGAGAACGCCGCCACATTGGCAACGATAGCGGGGAGCCCACCCTGCTTCTATACCAGGATAGGATGTTGAGCACTCCACGCAACGTAACAAAATTGTCTCTAAAGTTTCAGCAGCAGCTGGCGTAAGGGTATCTTTCATTCGAGAGGCACTTCCTCGTTTGGCCTGGCGGGCGGCCAGTAATACTGATCGTCAAAACGCGCACGCGCTTCCTTGCGCAGGCGACTTCGAGCCGTCTTGATAACCCGCGCACCCTGCTGATCCGCACGCAGAATCTTACCCGTTCCTCTTATACCGAATTGGCGGGCAGTATCCTGCATAGCTTGCAGGATTTCCTGAAAATGAGCACTGGCCAGCGCAATTAACGACGAACCTCCACCAGAAAGACAAGCACCGTGAGCGCCAGCCGCAATGGCGGCATCGATAATATCTGGCATGGCTGGAAAGAGTGCCTGGCGATATGGCTGGTGCAAACGATCTTGCATAGCTTCTCCGATCAACTCGTAGCGGCCAGTTTGCAAGGCCGTTAAAAGCAGGGCAACACGCCCGGTATTAAAGGTGACATCAGCTTTTGAATAGCTGGCTGGCAATAACTTCCTACCCGCCACAGTATCCATCGGAAAGGAAGGCGTAAAAATGACTGCTCTGATCGCGTCCGGGAATGGCGTTTTGATCGCGTGTATCTTCCCGCCGACATTCGTTGTTGCAACGAGGCCACCAAGCAAAGCAGGAGCGACATTATCGGGATGGTTGCCTGCTTCAGCCTCGACGGCTAACGTGAGAAGTTCATCTTTGGATACAGAGAGGTCTTGCAAACGCAGGAGATCGTTTGCCGCCACCAGCCCTCCGACGACCGCTGTGGCGCTGCTTCCCAATCCACATCCTGGTGGAATATTGATAGTCATACGAATACGAACCGCGGGAAGCTCGACCTGTTGCCGTTCAAAGAGCAAGGCAAAAGCGAAAAAAAACAAGTTGTCCGGTCCTGTAGAGAGTCCCTCGCCCAGGGGACCTCGCACTTCGATATATGGACGGTGAGGGTCACCTCCACTTTCGGTGACTTCAAAGCGATTATAGAGTTGTAGTGCCAGCCCGAGGCTATCAAAGCCTGGTCCAAGATTAGCGGATGTGGCTGGTGTCAAGACTATTGTTGAGGCAGGTAATACCAGTGCCATCGGTAGCATCCTGCCTTTCTGATGATGAAACGCGCATTGCTTTTTCCTTTTTTGATATGGTTATTCTATCATGATTACAGTTTTTTGTAACCTGTGTCAGTACGAAATGAACGGTTTTCTGTTTTTTGAGCGAGGAGGCACGACATGTCGTGCCTCCTCGCTCAAAAAACAGAAAAGTGCTATTTTAAATGTCGGCCAAAACAGCTCCGGTATTGGCTGATGTCACCATAGATGCATAGCGTCGCAGCCACCTACTCTTTATACGTTCTGCTGGATGATGAACCTCACTGAGGCGTTGTTGTATCTCTTCCGGTAATAGATCGACATCGAGACGGCGTTCATCGAGGTCGATGTTAATCGTATCACCTTCGACAAGGGCCGCGATTGGGCCCCCTGCCGCGGCCTCGGGGGAGACGTGACCGATACAGGCACCGCGAGTGCCCCCGGAGAAACGACCGTCAGTGATGAGAGCAACCTTCTCTCCCAGACCCATGCCCATGATATTGGCGGTGGGCGCCAACATTTCTTGCATCCCCGGTCCGCCGCGCGGACCTTCGTAGCGAATTACGACAACGTCGCCCTCTTTGACCTGCCCATTGAGGATGCCAGCGCAGGCTTCTTCCTGCGAATTGTAAATGCGTGCGGGACCACAGTGTTTTTTCATAGTCGAAGTTACGGCGCCAACTTTTACCACGGCACCATCGGGGGCAAGATTGCCAAAGAGAATGGCCAGGCCGCCGCGCTCGGTGTGTGGGTCATCAACTGAGCGAATGACCTCCGGGTCTTTGATCTGCGCTTCAGCAATATTTTCGCCGAGCGTTTTGAGGGTGACTGTAGGGCGATCAAGGTTGAGCACACCGGGTTTCCTGGAGAGTTCTTTCAAGATGGCGCTGATGCCGCCGGCGCGGTCAACATCTTCCATATGCCATTTGCCGGAAGGGCTGACTTTGCAGAGGTGGGGAGTACGCGCCGCAACCTCGTTGATACGCTCCAAAGAATAGTCTATACCCGCCTCTCGCGCCAGGGCCAGTGTATGCAGTACAGTGTTCGTGGAGCCGCCCATCGCCATGTCGAGAGCAAAAGCATTATCGATGCTTTCCCGGTTGACAATTTGCCTGGGAGTGAGATTAGCCTCAAGCAATCCCATGATGGTGCGACCAGCTTCGCGCGCAAGTTCCTTACGCGCCTCGCTAATTGCAAGGTACGATCCATTGCCCGGGAGGGCAAGACCAAGCGCTTCCATCAGGCAGTTCATAGAGTTCGCGGTAAACATACCTGAGCAGGAACCACAGGTGGGACAGGCTTGCTGCTCCAGTTCAAGGAGCTCCTGGTCGTCTATCTTTCCAGCCTGATAAGCGCCCACGCCCTCGAAAATACTAATCAGGTCGACGCTGCGGCCATCGGCCAATTTGCCAGCAGCCATTGGTCCGCCGCTGACGAAGATGGTAGGGATGTCGATGCGCATAGCGGCTATGAGCATACCTGGGACGATTTTGTCGCAGTTGGGAATACAGACCATGGCGTCAAAGCGGTGCGCCTCGACCATTGTCTCGACACAATCGGCAATTAATTCACGACTGGGCAAAGAATATTTCATGCCAATATGACCCATGGCAATACCATCGTCAACGCCAATGGTGTTAAACTCAAAGGGAACACCTCCGGCGGCGCGAATAGCTTCTTTCACGAATTTCCCGAAGGCTTGCAGGTGCACGTGGCCGGGTACAACATCGACATACGAGTTGCAGACAGCGATAAACGGCTTGTTGAAGTCTTTTTCTCCCACCACACCGGTTGCTCGCAGTAAGCCCCGGTGTGGCGCTCGTTCAAAGCCGAGCTTGATCTGATCGGAACGCATAGAAACAGACTCTCCTTAATAGACAGGGGTTACCCAGTCTCTATATTGTTCGATTTCGCCGCGACAAGCAGCGAGATAGCGTTCTTGTAGTCTCATAGTGAACGGGCCGGGGTTTCCGCTGCCAACAGAGCGGCGATCGACACTGCTGACAGGCGAAACCTGGACGCCTGTACCGCACAGAAAAATCTCTTCAGAGGCATAAAGCTCTGTGCGGTCAATATGCCTTTCCTCCACCGTCATACCAAGTTCGTTACGGATGAGATCAATCAAAGTATTGCGGGTGACACCTTCAAGGATATCATCAGAGAGCGCAGGGGTAGCGAATTTACCGTTACGCAGGATGAAGAGATTACATGAGCTGCCTTCTGATACGGTACCGTCGTGAGTGAGCAGGATGGCCTCGTCGAAACCGGCGGCATTCGCATCATCCTCGGCGAGAGAACTATTGACATAGGCTCCCGTGACCTTGGCGCGAACGGGCATGGCGTTACTGTTGGCCCGCCTCCAGGAGGAGGTGCACACGTTGAGGCCAGCGCTGATATCGACGTAATTGCCCATCGGGAACGTGTAGATGGCAATAGCGTCTCGCAGAGAGCTGAGCGTGGGCTTAAGGGTGCGCGAAGCTTTATAGGCAAGCGGACGTACGTAGACATCCTCGTGATAACCATGCCTTCGTACAAGCTCAACAGTAATGCGGCACAGGTCGTCCACGGTTTCGCTAGGAAACATACGCAAAACATTCCAGGAATCCGCCATACGTTCATAATGCTCACGGAGTTTGAGCAGGTAGAGTTGCTGGTGATCGGCATTCCAGTAGCCGCGAATTCCTTCAAAACAGGCTGTGCCGTATTGTAGGGCATGTGTCGCCACACTCACTTTTGCCTCGCTCATGGGAACGATATTCCCTTCAAAGTAGGCATAACCTTCTTCAAGGCTAAGTTCAGGTATTTTGGGCGTCTCTTTTTGTGTCACATCGCCATTTTGTTGCGTTATTGATGGTTTGATCTGGGTCAAGGGTTTGCTCCTAGGTTTGGAAAACGCTTCATGATTTTTACAGTGATGCGAATGGCGCACCGAGGCAATTCAGCACGCCATTCGCACCAGTTGAGAAATTAAATGGCTGCGGGCGTTTCTTTGCCACTTTCTACGATGTAGAGCAGGTCTGAATCGGTGATAGGTTTCTTTTGATCGGCCATGGCGACAAAACGGCGATAGGCTATCTTCAATTCCTCGGCACTCAGTTTGTGACCCAGGTGTCGCAAACGAGCATCAAGTCCATGGCGTCCAGAGTGTTTACCAAGCACCAGTTTGGTATCGCTCCAGCCAACGGATTGCGGGGTCATTATTTCGTACGTCAAGCGGTTTTTGAGCATACCATCCTGGTGGATGCCCGCTTCATGAGCAAAGGCGTTCGCCCCGACGACAGCTTTATTGGGCTGCACGGGGATACCCGTCAGTTGACTGACCAGTTGGCTGGTTGGAAGAAACTCCTGCGTACGGATACGAGTACTGACGTTCCCAAAGGCTTCTGGTCGGGTACGGAGAGCCATGACGACTTCTTCCATGGCCGTATTACCCGCGCGCTCACCAAGGCCATTGATGGTTACCTCAACCTGTCGCGCGCCAGCTTTAATGGCGGCAAGAGTATTGGCAGTGCCCATACCCAGGTCGTTGTGACAATGAGCGCTCATGACTACCTCATCGATACCAGGGACACGTTCCAGCAGATAACCGAAGAGTGACTCGTACTCCTGCGGCAGCGTATAACCAACGGTGTCTGGAATATTGATAGTGGTAGCACCGGCCTTGATCGCGGCTTCACAGACGCGGCAGAGATAGTCCCAATCGCTGCGAGTGGCATCTTCTGCTGAAAACTCGACAGTGGGAGAAAGGTTGCGCGCATAAGCGACCATTCTTTTGACCTGGTACAGGGCCTCCTCCTTGTCGAGCTTGAGCTTATGCTTGAGATGAATTTCAGAGGTAGCAATAAACACATGGAGGACAGGTCGATCAGCTCCTCGAATAGCTTCCCAGGCGGCGTCAATATCGCTAGTGTCTGCGCGGGCAAGGCTAGCAATAGCCACGCCACGAGTACGGTACGCTATTTCTTTGACAGCCTCAAGATCACCAGGAGACGCAGCCGGGAAGCCCGCCTCAATGATGTCCACATTGAGACGTACAAGTTGCTCGGCAACCTGTATCTTTTCCTCGATGGTCATCGATGCGCCGGGCGACTGCTCACCGTCACGCAGTGTCGTGTCAAAAATTCTAATTACATCAGGGTCTTCCATGGTTATCATTCCTCCTTGAGATAACAACGCTATCCTGTACACAGGCTATTTTGTGGGCTCAGCAATTTCCGTTTTCTTGTTTGGTGCGTTCAACCAGGGCATCATCGCCCGTAATTCGCTACCGACATGCTCAATCTGGTGCTGGGCATTGCTGCGGCGCATGGCCTGGAAACTGGGGCGACCAGCCTGGTTTTCGAGGATCCAGCGCGTGGCAAACGAGCCATCCTGGATTTCTCGCAGAATCTTGCGCATTTCGTTGCGTACGCGTTCGTCGATAATGCGCGGACCAGAGACATAATCACCATACTCAGCGGTATCGCTGATAGAGTAGCGCATATAGCTCATACCGCCCTGGTACATGAGATCAACGATAAGCTTCATTTCGTGCATACATTCAAAGTAGGCTACCTCTGGCTGGTAACCCGCCTCCACCAGCGTTTCGAAGCCCGCACGAATGAGGGAGGTGACGCCGCCACAGAGAACGGCCTGTTCGCCGAAAAGGTCGGTCTCGGTCTCTTCAGCGATGGTCGTACGTAGCACGCCCGCGCGGGTGCAGCCGATGGCACGGGCATAGGCCAGAGTCACGGCTTCCGCGTTGCCAGTGGCGTCCTGGTGAACGGCCCAGAGGGCGGGTACACCTACACCCTCGCTGAAGAGGCGGCGCAGCATATGACCGGGGCTTTTGGGGGCGACCATGGCGACGTCAATATCGGCCGGCGGGACGATCTGGGAGTAGTGCAGGCTAAAGCCGTGGGCAGTCATGAGCATTTTGCCAGGGGCCAGCCCAGGACGGATATCGCGCTCAAAAACTTCGCGATGATTCTGATCGGGAATCAAGATCATGATGACATCTGCCTGTTCGGCTGCGGCGGCTGGCGTTACGACCTGCAGGCCGTCGGCTTCCGCCTTCTGACGGCTCTTGCTTTCAGAGGGGAGACCTACAACTACATTGCAGCCGTTATCACGCATATTGAGAGCGTGGGCATGGCCCTGGCTGCCGTAGCCGATAACGGCTACTCGTTTCATTTGCAACAGTTCGAGGTTGGCGTCTGAGTCGTAATAGACGTTTGGCATAGATAAGATTGCTCCTTTTGTGTGTGTTATTCGTTTATTTCGGTGGTGCCGCGGGTCATGGCCACACAGCCGGTGCGGGCGACTTCGCGGATACCATAGGTTTGTAACAGGGTGACAAGTTTTTCTATTTTATCGGCACTGCCTGTTACTTCAAGGGTGACCGTTTCCTGGTCTACATCCAGGGCATGTGCGCCGAAAAGATGGCCGAGTTCAATTATTTCGTTTTGATGGGCCGTTGTGCTGTTGACCTTAATGAGCGCTAGTTCTCGCGCAACGGCCTGTTTGGATGAAAGGTTGACAACTTGTCGAACATCGACAATTTTGCGTAGCTGCTCCATCAGCTGTTCGACTCCCACCTCGGAGTCATGCATAACGACTGTGATACGCACCACGTTCGGAAGCTCACTGCGCCCGATCGCGAACGTTTGCATATTCGAGCGGCGGCGGCGCAGGAGACCAACGATACGGTCGAGCACGCCGTGGCTGTCATTGGCGAAGAGAACCAGAATGTGTGTTCGACTACCGTCCGGGGGGGCGTTTTCCTGGCCAGCTCGCCTGGGTGGAGCAGCGTGTCTAGTCATGACGGGTCTTTTCCTCCACATGTTCCTCTATCATGTTCGTGATGCCTGAGCCAGGAGCGACCATAGGGTAGACGTTTGACTCCGACTCAATAACGAAATCAATAATGACGGTGCCCTCAGTCACCATCGCTTTGTGTACCGCCGCAGAGACGTCTTCACGCCGTGTGATGCACATTCCGGTGAGGCCGTAGGCGTCTGCCAACTTCACGTAGTCGGGGCCAGTGATAGGGGTCTCTGAGTAGTTGCGCGAGTGGAAGAACTGCTGCCACTGGCGTACCATGCCCAGGTAGCCATTGTTCATGATAGCAACTTTGACGGCGACACCTTGTTGTTGCAGGGTAGCCAGTTCCTGAATGTTCATCTGGATACCACCATCGCCAGCCACCACCCAGACATGTGCATCAGGAATGCCCATTTTGGCTCCCATGGCGGCGGGAAGAGCAAAGCCCATGGTGCCAAGCCCACCGGAAGTGATGTGACTGTTAGGACGCGTCCAGGTATAGTGGCGCGCGGTCCACATCTGGTGCTGCCCGACATCTGTGACTATGATGGCTTCTCCATTGGTTTCCGCTCGAATGGCCTCCAGGATAGAAGGAGGATCGGGATACTGCTGGTCGCGAATGACGGTGTTGGCAAGCTCAGCGTTCTGGGTTTCCCATGATCGTATTTCGTCGATCCAGGGACGATGATCTGCCGGGCTAACCGCCGTGGTGAGAGCGGCGAGAGCGGTTTTGGCATCGGCGACAATCGGCACTGTTGCGACTTTGACCTTGTGCATTTCGGCAGGATCAATGTCTATATGGATTATGCGCGCGTGGGGCGCAAACTCACTGACTTTGCCCGTGACACGATCATCGAAGCGCAGCCCCACGCCAATGAGCACGTCGGTCATGCCGATAGCCTTGTTGACATGGGCGGGGCCATGCATTCCAGGCATGCCAATGCTCAGCGGATGAGTTTCAGAGAAGGCACTGATACCGAGCAGCGTGGTGATCACAGGGATATCGACTTTCTCAGCAAAAGCGCGCAATTCATCATATGCCTCTGATAGAATGACTCCATGACCAGCCATAATAACTGGACGTTGAGCCTCGCTGATGAGTTTTGCAGCTTGAGCGATCGCCGCCGTTGAAAGTTCCGGTGTACGTGTTGCACGGTAGTACTTAAGCGACTTGACGGTAGCCGATGGACGGTACAACGTTTTAACGATCTGGATGTCTTTGGGTATGTCGATCAAGACGGGACCCGGTCGCCCACCAAGAGCCAGTTTGAAGGCTTCGTGGACAATATCTGCCAGGTCTTCAACATTCCGCACGAGGAAGTTGTGCTTGGTAATTGGTTGGGTGACACCAATAATATCCGTTTCCTGAAAAGCGTCACGGCCAATAAAGTGTCGCGCAACCTGCCCTGTGACGGCAATGATGGGGGTTGAGTCCATAAAGGCAGTGGCCAGACCGGTGACCAGGTTGGTGGCGCCAGGACCACTGGTAGCGACACATACTCCAACCTTACCAGTCGCGCGAGCGTAGCCATCGGCGGCATGGGCCGCGGCCTGCTCGTGGCGCACCAGTATATGGCGCAACGTAGGATACGAGGTGAGCGCGTCATAGAAGGGCATAATAGCCCCACCAGGGTAGCCAAAGAGCAGTTCGACACCTTCACGCACCAGCGCTTCGCAAAGTATCTGGCTTCCGCTCAGCTCTCGCGCTTCCTCCAGGCCGTGTTGACCTGTTCCCCCCAATTGAGCGGGCTCAGCGTTCTGCTTTTGTGTAACTGTCGCAGCAATAACCATGAACGATGACTCCTTTGATATGATAAAGAAAAGACAATAAAAAACGAGAACCACCCGAACCGGGAGGTCCTCGTTAGGTTACCTGCTCTGGATTGGTCGCTTCGTTGCTTCCTCTAATCTCCCTCTGTAATGCCTTGGGTTAATCCTGTGCTAAGCCCTACTAGACCTCCAAGTCCAGTAAGGCCGCTAAGGTTGATAAGGATTCCAAGTACTACAAGGAGGAGGGTAAGCATCAGAGCAATTAAAGAAACCGACGTAAAAACGCCGGTTCCAATAATAATGATACTTGCAGCAGTAGCCATACACATGTATATTCCGTGCATGGCGGAAGGCATACGTTTCGCGCGGTCCTGGCCAGCGATCATTGCTGGCTGTGTTGCTGCGCTTGACATTGCCGACATAAATATACTCCGTTCAATACTACTGCGTAACAAAGACATTTCTTGCAAAGAAAAAGTTCTCAGTTGGGGAAATCACCAGCAACATTGCTGGAGTTCACACTCATATGAGAGGTATCTACTGTCTAAGAGAGCATACACGAATTACGGTACTTTTGTCAACCCCAAAAATGGGTCAAATGACACTCATCCGCGAGGGAACGCTTGGGATATACTCTTTGTACCAGTGTTCAGACTCATTCGCCATGCAAAATCATGCTTTGTGAACGCTTTTATAGCTCATCAAATGCGCCCCTGAAAGTGAGGGGATCAAAGAGGAGGCTTGGAATGTTACGAGGTCTTTATCGTTTTTATCTCTACTCGGTTTTTATCGCGATGCTGCTGTTTGCAACCACGGGGGTGATTCAGCTCTTGACGGTGCTGTTTCAAAACATCTTCAAGGAACCATACAATACACCCGGCGCAGCAAGCCTGGTGCAGGCTGTGGTGTTTGGGGTCGTAGCGCTGGTCATTGCAACCCTGTTTGGAGGATTACACTACTGGCTGATTCGCCGCGATATGCAGAATGACCCAATGGCAGGGAATAGTGCAGTGCGAACCTTCTTCCTGAACGCAGTAGAATTGGTCATCCTACCATGGGCTGTCATTTCAGGTGCATCTTCAATCTCTGCACTCGGGCAGCCACTTTTTGCTGGTATAAGCAGTAATTTGGCCTTCACGATTGCCTTTCTTGCTTTATGGGTACTGCTCGAATGGGAACGACACCGCGCCCAGGCAAGCTATGGTGCGGCTATCGTCTTTCAGAGGTTACACCTGTACGGTGCACAACTCATTTTACTGATCATCTTCACCTTTAGCTGGCTGCAAACGGTAGGTCAGCTCATGGATAGCATCATCTTTGGTGGAGCAGGAGCTGCCTCCCAGTGTAGTGGAAACATTGGATGTCAGGCTCCGAGCACGGCCATGTTAATCGCGAATACAGCAAGTTTGCTGTGGATCGCGCTGTTCTGGTTAGGCTACGGCTGGTTGAGCCGCAATGATACAGCATCTATGCTGCGCAGAGTGTTCCACCTCATCAGCATGGGATATGGTGTCATCGCTGTGCTGGTGGGCGTCTATCGTGGAGCAGCGCTGATTATGCTCTCGATCTTCAAAGTGCCTATTGCAGCATATAGCATTTCAGGCCCTTTTGCTGCGTATGACGTGATATCGCCGCTAAGCCTGGGTCTCCTGGTGGCCGCAGTGTATCTCTTCTGGCTGCGCGATGCCGCGCTGAAACATCCTGCGGAGAAGGTTTCGATCTTACTGACAGGGCTGGCTCTTGTCGCCGCGCTCCCTGGTGTAGCATTCTGGTTCGGCTGCGGTTTTTTACTGCTAAATATAGTAGAATTGATTAGTCCCTCCAATACGGCATTGACGGCGGAAATCTGGGCGAGTGCAATTGCCTATGTGGTTGCAGGTATAGCATACGTTCCGCTGGGTCTCCTACTGCGCGGGCGGAGTAAGAGAGAGATGTTCTTCGCGCCCTTACGCGGCTTCACCTTTGCCCTCCTCGGCGGCGGTATACTGGCGGCGGCGATTGGGGGTGCGACAGCCCTCTACGCATACGTTACGGCGGCCCTTGGTTCGCCGTTGGAAAACTGGATGTATATAGCCCACGTAGGGATTGCGGCATTCGCAGTAGGTGTGCTGATCGTGGCTATCTACCTGTGGACGAGCATCCGCGAAGGCTTCTTTAGCGGTGCGAAGCGACAGGTAGCGGCGGAAACCGCGCCCGCGGAAACGGCGGCGGCAGGAGAAGCACAGCCGTCGATACCTGTAACGACGCTGGCAGAGGTTACGGCCCCGCCGATCGTACAAGCTGAACAGGCCGGACAAGTGGGGCAAGTGGCGACGATGGCAGCTGTTACTCAGTCTATTGGGGTTATTGTGGATGAGTTGTTAGCGGGTAAGATTAGTCGTGATGAAGCGGTTAGTAGGATTGAGAAGGTGGCGAAATAACTTCCCACGTTGGAGTGGGCACGTGCATATTGAATCTATTACGACGTAGTTAAACCAAGATCAACATTACGTAAACATGTATACGTTGCTCCCGCTCGGGAAAGCTCGCTTTTCATCACGGATATCTGGGAAATATGTTTTATAGGAGAAGATGGCTGGCGGTCTTTGACAGTGAGAATTCGTTGCAAGCGTTGTTGTTCTTCTGCGTTGAGAGGCGCTTTGATGCGCGATAAGGTCAGGTGCGGTGTGAAGGGACGCTTATCGACCTCGAAACCACGCTGCACAAGCTCCAGATTCAATTGTTGCTGGAGTTGTAGGAGCTTGCCGGATGGTTCGTCAACACCCATCCAGATGACACGAGGCTGTCGCTGTGTGCCAAAGATATCTGGAAGAGAGAGGCGAATATCGAAGGATGAAACCTTGCTTGCGGCGAGTTCAGCCGCGGAAATGGCTGCAGATAACTGCTCATCGCTTAATTCGCCGAGGAAGGCGAGGGTGAGATGAATCCCCGCAAGATCAACCCAACTCAGACTGGGTAACTCCTGCGCCATCCGGCGAATTATTCGGCCAAGGTAGCGTTGCAGGGGTTCATCTAGTTCAAGAGCAATAAATGTACGTGTCATGCGGCAAATAACATCGCGTCTAGTTCCTCACCATCGATCGTTTCGACCTGGACCAAGTATTCAGAGATAGCAATGAGTTTATCCTTGCGCTCACGCAGGATGTCGAGCGCGGTAGTATGAGCCTCTTCTATCAGGCGCGCGATTTCCTGGTCAATTTTCGCCGCTGTCTCCGCACTTATGGAAGTGCTGCCATCGGCTTCCGCTTTGAACGCGACGTTTCCAAGGGAGCTCATACCGAATTCACAGACCATACGGCGGGCTATATTGGTGACGTACTCGATGTCCTGGCTAGCGCCAGTCGTGATATCGCCAAAAATAAGCTCTTCAGCGGCGCGTCCGCCCATTGCACCCGCCATTTTTGCGAGCAGTTCCGAACGGCGCATGAGATAGCGGTCCTCAGTTGGGGACTGGACGGTGATACCAAGGGCCATACCCCTGGCAATAGCCTGTACCTTGCGCACCGGGTCCGCACCGGGCATCGAGCGCATGACGATAGCATGCCCAACTTCATGATAGGCAATGATCGATTTCTCCGCCTCTGTAATCAGGCGGCTTTTGCGCTCAGGCCCTGCCATAACGCGCAGGATGGATTCCTCAAGTTCAGGCATGGAGATGAGGAGTTTGCCACGGCGAGCCGTCAATAGCGCGGCCTCATTTAACAAGTTTGCCAGGTCGGCACCTGAGAAACCGGCGGTCTGTCGCGCCAGCTCCACCAGCGCGACATCATTTTCAAGAGGCTTACCCCTGGCATGAACCTCAAGAATGGCGAGGCGACCGCGAATATCTGGTTTGTCGAGCATGACCTGGCGATCAAAACGTCCGGGGCGGAGCAATGCAGAGTCCAGTACATCGGGGCGATTGGTGGCTGCGATAACGACCACGTTCGTCTGTTTATCAAATCCATCCATCTCAACAAGGAGTTGATTGAGAGTCTGCTCTCGCTCGTCATTACCTCCAGTTCCCGAACCGTTCCTCTGGCGGCCTACCGCGTCGATTTCATCGATAAAGACGATGCACGGTGCATGTTCTTTAGCTTCTTTAAAGAGGTCCCGTACGCGCGCTGCGCCTACACCGACAAACATCTCAACAAATTCAGAGCCACTCACGCTAAAGAATGAGACTTCAGCTTCGCCTGCTACGGCTCGTGAAATAAGCGTTTTACCTGTACCCGGAGCACCAACGAGGAGAACACCTTTAGGGATGCGCGCGCCTATATCGGTAAAGCGCGAGGGTTGTTTAAGAAAATCGACAATCTCCTCGAGTTCCATTTTTGCCTCTTCGACACCAGCTACGTCTTTGAAGAGAATTGAGGGACGTGATTCATTAAAACGCCTGGCTTTGGAACGCGCAAAGGGGATTGCCTGGCCGCCAATGCCGCTGCGCCGCAGCAAGAAATAGATGCTACCGACAATCAGAGCTACCAGGAAGAGGTCTAATACAGCCTGCGTCCACTGATCAGCCTGGCCGTTATCGATGGTGACAGTCACGCCGTCGTGTCGAAATATATCAGTTACTGTTTGCCCATCCTCTTTGAAAGCGTGGTACTTCTGACCATTCAGTCCAGTTGCAAGAACCTCATTGCCACTAAGTAAGACAGATTTCAACCTGTGCTGATCCGCCATAGTAAGCACGTCAGTAATCGGTTTATCGACCGTACTATCATGCCCTGCCGCAAAGTTACCGACACGCAGAGCCACAAATCCCAGGATTGCAAGTCCAAGGAGAATGAGGGATCCTAAGATACTATAGCGTATCAAGCGAGAGTATTTCTTTGCTGCTTTTTGAGGGGACTTTGGTTCACGGTCTTTCTGCTGGGGTAGTTTCATACCGTAAAGTTTTACCCTTCCATGTGGTACAAGTGTGGGCTTACAAACTTTCTCTACGATGGTGACCTTGATATTTTCTGGAACGTCATTGCGTCTCAAGTCAATGGTATGAAGATAGTATAGCTTATAAAAGTGTTTTTCAGCAAGATGCTCAACATCTTGCTCCTGCCCGACAAATGAGTGAGCGGCCCGCGAAAGTGGTAATATAAGATCTATCAGGAAGTGAAACGCCAGGCGGTAGAGCTATAATGATGTAACACAAGAGCCACTGATTGATAGAGGGTATAGGGAGGACTTTTTTCGTGGGTTTTCAGGTGTAACGCGAGCGGAAACGTAAAGCAGATATGTAGAATCTATGGCCAGCAGAGCAATAGACACAAGGGGTGACACCTCATGACGGTACGAGCAGCTTCCGACCTTCTGAGTTTAGAGCACATGGAGGACAAGGGACAGGTTGCTGGGGGAGTAAAATTCGACTGGTTTATACTTATTGCATGTACCTGGATGCTTGCTGGAGGGTACCTGGACGCATGGGCGCACAATCATATCCGGCTAGAAACCTTCTTAACGCCCTGGCACGCCGTTCTCTACTCAGGCCTTCTCGCAGTTTTAACGTTTCATTTTGGTGCGCTCATGAGAAACCGGCTGAAAGGGTACTCATGGCGTAACGCCTTACCTGAGGGATACGGGTTGTCGCTAGTGGGCATTATCGGTTTTGCGGTCGGTGGTGTTGGCGACATGATCTGGCATATTCTTTTTGGGATCGAATTAAATATTGAGGGAGCACTCAGTCCGACGCACCTGGAACTTGCTCTCTGTATTGGATTGATCGTTGCAGGGCCATTTCGTGCTGCCTGGAAACGCTCAAACGATCCCACAAACCCCACGTTTGTGTCATTCCTTCCCACTACTCTCTCCTTGGCATACACCTTATCGGCCATTACGCTCATCTCGCAGTTAGCCCACCCCTTTGTATTTCTCTGGCCCGCAGGTACGCAGCAGGACCCATTCTCCTTCCAGGCTTTGGCCGTTGTGAGTATAATTCTTCAGAGCATTTTACTCATGGGAGTGTTCTTCCTGGCTATTCGGCGGTGGAGGCTGCCTTTTGGGACATTCACAGTTATATTGACGTTGAACATAACTTTGCTCAGTTTTATGCAAGATCACTATCTGTTGATCCCAGCGAGTGCCCTGGCAGGCTTCATCGCTGATCTGCTGTATTGGAAGTTAAAGCCATCGGTATCGAGACCAGATGCCGTACGTCTCTTTGGCTTTGTTGTCCCATTTGTTCTTTACCTGCTATACTTCCTAACCTTGATGTTGACCACGGGTATTTCCTGGACAATTCACCTCTGGTTGGGGTCAACGGTGGTAGCAGGCATTGCGGGATGGCTGCTGAGTTATATGTTGGTACCACCGAGGATACCGGGGGAGGTGGTCTCTAAATAAGTCCACAGCTCAGGAACCCATCTTTTCAACTTTCCCCCACTCCTTTCGTAGATGTGATAAGGTAGTCTTAATAATCTATTCATATGAAAGAACTGAAGGACGAGGGAGTATATGGAGGAGTCACTCAAAACGAGTAGTACTGAACCTGCTGCATCAACCCAGGGAATCACGAGCAAACTCCCAGCGGAGAGCGCTTCCACGAACACACTAGACACAGAAAAGAGCGGGACCAGTAGCAACGAGCAGGATGTAGCTTCCAAAGTAATCGATAGCATGCAACTTGTGGTGTTAGAGGGATTTCAGGTCGGGCGCGGCGTTGCACGTATTGACCCGAGCGATATGGCGCAGATAGGCTGCCAGCCGGGTGACATTGTGATGATTACCGGGGGGCGAACCACGGCAGCAAAAGTGGTGCCGAGTGCGATAATTGAGCGTGGTCGCCAGACGATCCAGATGGATAGCAAAGTGCGCCAGAACAGCGCGTCGGGCCTCGGTGAACGGGTTATTGTACGCAAAGCGAGGGTGAGCACCGCAGAGAAGATTACGCTTTTACCCCTGAGCGGCGGCACACCAATTCAAGAGAGTGACCTGCAGTATATCAGCCGCTATATGATTGGCCTGCCCGTGACCATTGGAGACTTACTCCAGGTTGGGACGCCAGGAATTGCTCCACGAGAATTCCTGATTATTAGCACTACTCCCGCCACTCCGAGCTATGCCCTACAAAAAAAACGTAGCACCGGGGATCTCAGCGCGGTCATACCTCCGGCGATGCCACAACCCGTGATCGAGACCGAGGCGGTGGTCGTACAGCAGGGAACGGTTGTCAAAGCGCAGGCAAGAGGCGCGACTCATGGAGCGCCAGGACGTGTTAGCTATGAAGATATTGGCGGCTTGGGCAAGGAACTCCAGCGCATCCGGGAAATGATCGAGCTGCCTTTGAAATATCCTGCCGTCTTTGATCGTCTAGGAGTTGAGCCGCCCAAGGGGGTATTACTGTATGGCCCTCCCGGCACCGGTAAAACGCTGATCGCTCGTGTCGTGGCAGCAGAAACGAATGCCTTCTTTTCTATTATCAATGGCCCTGAAATCGTGAATAGTGTTTACGGGAAGAGCGAGGCACTGCTGCGCGACGTTTTCCAGGAGGCCCAGCGGCGCGCGCCAAGCATCATTTTCATAGATGAACTGGACGCGCTAGCAGCGAAACGCGAGACATCAGGTGAGCTGGAGCGCCGCATCGTGGGGCAATTGCTGACGTTGATGGATGGCATGGCCTCGCGCGGGCAGGTGGTGGTAATTGGCGCGACTAACCAGCCCAATTCACTTGACCCGGCATTGCGACGCCCAGGCCGCTTTGACCGCGAGATCGGGTTGCGCGTCCCCGATGTACGCGCGCGCACTGAGATACTGCGTATCCACAGCAAAGACGCGGCGCTGGCAAACGATATCGACTTTGCGCGGCTGGCACAACTGACACCAGGTTTTGTCGGAGCAGACCTGGAGGCTCTCTGCCGCGAGGCAGCGATGATCGCCTTGCGCAGGGTATTGCCGCATATCGATTATCAGCGTGGCTATATCCCTTATGAGACGTTGGTAAACCTGAATATTACTATGGCGGATTTCCAGGCCGCTTTGCGTGAGATTGAGCCTTCAACCACCCGCGAGGTCTACGTTGAGGTCAGCGAAACTACCTGGGATGATATTGGAGGTCTAGAGAAGACCAAGGACCTGCTGACTGAAGGGGTTGAGTGGCCTTTGCGCTACCCCGAAGTCTACGCGAATGTCAAGGCTGAGCCTCCCCGCGGCGTGCTGCTGTCTGGCCCTCCCGGATCAGGGAAGACGCTGATAGCACGTGCATTGGCGAACCAATGTGAGGCAAGCTTCATTTCTATTAAAGGACCCGAACTACTTTCCAAGTGGGTCGGCGAGGCTGAAAAAGGGATACGCGAAGTTTTTCGGCACGCCAAACAGGCCGCACCCTGTATCGTCTTCTTCGACGAAATCGATTCACTGGCCCCAAGACGCTCCGGTGATGTTGATAGGAACTTCAGCAACGGTGTGATAGCCCAGCTACTGACAGAAATGGACGGCATAGAGGGGCGAGAAGGGGTCATCGTGCTAGGCGCGACCAACCGACCCGAGTTGATTGATCCAGCCTTGCTGCGGCCAGGTCGTTTCGACCTGGTGGTTGAGTTGGAGTACCCAGACGAGGAAGAACGGCGAGCTATCTTTGCCGTCCACACACGCGGCAAGGCTATCGCGCCAGATGTAACGGTGGAGGAACTGGCAAGCCTCACGCCGGGACGCAGCGGTGCGGACATCGAGGCCATCTGCCGACGCGCCGCGCTGCTGGCTCTGCGTGAATGGATTACACCAAGGCTGAGCATACATCGTGTTCAGGTCACTGAAACAACCGAGGAGGGGGAACCGCTGAACACCCCAAAGAGCGAGGCCGTGCAGGAGGATGCTTCTTTACCCGCACTCCCCGCCGCCCGTTTCCAGATTCGCGCCGAGCACTTTGCACGGGCGATTGATGAGCAACGCGAGCGCTATGCAATTCAAGAAGAGGCAGAGGAGAGCATTGCCAGGCAACAACAGGGACGTCGACGATTGATAGAGATGGCTGCCAACGTGGACGCCAGCGGGCAACCGCCATTGAGAGGCTTCCGCCTCTGGTTGGCGCGTCTTTTTGGATTGGTTCCCCGAGAAGCATAATCACCATGACATGAGGAAGAAGGGGTCCGTGACACAATTCACGGACCCCTTCTTCCTCATATCTTATGAGAAACACTCTGTAGCCACTATGGTATGAATTGTGACAACACAGGCATGATAGCCGTTCATAACAACATGAGCAAAAAGGTTATTCAAGAGCTATACAAGTACAAAATCAAGTACTACCTACTTACACTATACTATAGAACTATGTTATAATAAGTTACGAAGAGACAAAGCCAAATAAGTGAAGGGAGAAACATATGTCAAATATGTCCGAACACTCCTCTTCCAACTCCCGTGAACAGGTTGCAGAGGCGTACCTGAAGGCCCTACGGTTGATTGACGTCAGGGTTACCCCTTTTCTTGGAAAAGTCACAACGCGTGTCCTGGTGCAAGGTGCCGCCAAAAGAGTTTCGCGTACTTATCCATTTCTTCATTTTCTTATCAAGATGCCTTACACTGATGTTGTCCCAGCGGTGATGCAAGAACAACTGAGTGGGGTCTCCACTGTTGAACTGGCAGCCGCATTAGATGCGTTGTTACAGGAGTGTTTTGTCGGTCTCAAGGAATTGACCGGCGATCTTATTGCGCCCCCCATTTATGATGAAGTTACACGCGAATTAGAACAGTTGCAATAGGCAACACACATGGAGAGCAGCGTGCAATCACAGACAAGGCCAACAGAAAGCGCGTATCGCTCATCCCACATCCAGAATGGTGATCGTATAGCAGCTATCCGCGAAGAGATGGAATACCTCAATACCATCGGGAAAAGCTTCGTAGCTGCTATCGATCGCTTTCAGGTTCACCGGGCACTGCTAGCTGCTTTACAAGAGCTTTACAGTTTTGCCGCCTGCTCCATATTACTCAAAGGTGAGCCTTTTGAGTTATCAATTATCCCCTGCTATCCTCTCAATCAAGCGTTTTTAGCAGCCATGATCGAGCGCATCGCCAGTGCGGCCAGCGTGATGGACTTTCCCCCGGTGTCCGTCAAAGAGTTGGCAATCACCTCTTATCTCGATGCTCCCGATGAACTCTCCATCACGCAGGAGCAGGATATGATAGGAGGAACCGAGATAGGTTCCTTTTTAAACATCCCTCTTACCGTAGAGAACCGTATCATCGGCATGCTGAGTTTATTTGATGAACGCGTAGGAACGTTCGATTCTGAATTACTCAAACTGACGACAATGATTGCTGACTACGCGGGTGTCGCGCTAGAGAATGTCCGTTTGCGTGAGCGCGAGACTGCACTCTGGAAACAGGCCGAAATAGGTCGCCAGCGCCTTGAACTGATTATCAGCAGCATGGCTGAGGGCCTGCTGATCACCAATGAACGAGGCGGAATTACGTTACTCAATCTATCCGCAAAGCATTTACTGGCACAAGCACGGGTAGATCTCAAGCAAGAGACTCCATTACGCGAACTGGCAGTAAGTAGTAATGTGAGCTGGCTACCAAGGCTGGTCGAGATCATCGACCAGGCCCTAAAAGGTGAGATTGTTATGAACCAGGAGCTGATCGCAGGTGAGGCAGATGAATCCGTTCCCCTGACACTCAGTATTAGCGCAGCTCCGCTTCATGACACCAGCCGGTCACAATCACGCCCCGTAGGTGTTGTTGCTGTGCTCAATGATGTGACGGCTAACAAGCAGATTGAAAAACTGAAAGATGAATTCGTTTCAATCGTCTCGCATGAACTCCGCTCTCCTCTGACCGCGATCAAAGGTTATACGCAGCATCTTATACGACGAATCGATCGACGATTACGCAAGACGCTGCAAGAGCATCTCCAACAAGGCAAGGCTATTACAACTGCGGACCTCCCCGAGAGCTATGACTTACGAAGCCTGAGCATAGTGCAGAGCCAGGCTGACCACCTTGAACGGCTGGTTAATGACCTGCTTGATCTCTCACGCGTTCAGTGGGGGAAATTACATCTACACTTTAGCAGCTTTTACCTGGTAGATGTACTCAGAGACAGCGTACGGTCAGCTCAGGCCAGCGCTGAACAACATACTGTCTACCTCGACATTGCAACGCAAGACACGAGCATCGTGGCCGACAAAATGCGCTTGAGCCAGGTGATTGGGAATATCCTGGACAATGCCATCAAATATTCGCCACATGGCGGTCAAGTTATGGTCAAATTAGAGAAACAGAACGACGAGTATCTTGTGAGCATTACTGACCAGGGAATTGGTATCAGCCCGGAGTATCTGGACCATATTTTTGAACGCTTCTATCGAGTGCGTAACACGGCTAGTCTTCAATACTCTGGAATCGGGTTGGGATTATATGTCACCAAAGCCATTGTCGAGGGACACGGTGGGCGTATCTGGGTTACGAATAACGAAGGCCTTGGTTGCACGTTTTCTTTTACAGTGCCTGCAACAGGTCGGTCGGACTAGAACCAAAGCGATCACGTAGGTAAGTGAGGCCAAAGGGCGTAAAGTGGATGGCGGACCAACTGGCGCGTAGATATTGGATGCTCCGCAGGATTCGCGCCTCGCCCCATAATGGATGACGCAGGTCACGCAAAGCATTGAAGAAATCAATGGAGCTCGAGAGAAGAACCCCGAGCGAAATTACCAGTACTGTTATGAGAGGTTGATGCGGTATAGCAACGGGCGCGAGGGATGTAAACAAACCAACATACAGGACCAAACTAGAAACGAAAGCGGGGAACAGGACATTTAGCCAGATGTAAAGCGTTGAAGGTTCATACAAGTACATCACAGTCACACCCAGGGGGCTGACAGCCCAACCGATCAGGGGACCATTGCGCAGCAGGGTCACCAGCACATGGGCACATTCAAACAAGATAATCCACAATACGACGAATCCTGCCAGACCAAATGGGTTGGATATGTGTATGCTGGTCGATATAACTGGCATAGATACCTGCTCGCCTTCCTAATACCCTGGTCAGAGGAGTACAACTACTGCCTGTTATAATACTATTCTTTTTTAGCCAAAAGTGCAATAGACCAGTGCGAAGGTTGCCCCAATGCCATTCACTGCCTCCACGGCAACCATGAAAATTGCCCCTCCCTGATTTGAGATTCACTCGCTCCATCCTTTTTCGCCGATGAGGGGAACGAAAACGCAACCTCCTAATGAGCGTATTTCAGGACCCCATGGAGCGCGGTGAACTACAAGTAACTCCTGTCGTTGATGACCACCCACAGGTATGACTAAAATCCCCCACGTCACAAGTTGATCTACAAGCTGCTGAGGCACCTCTGGGGCAGCCGCTGTCACCAGGATACGATCATAAGGGGCGGCAGCAGCCCAACCAAGCGAACCATCGCCAACATAGAGGGAGGCGTTCGTGATTGCCAACTGCATGAGGCGCCTGGCCGCCTGGTATGCCAGTTGCTGAAACCGCTCGATGCTATAGACATGGGCGGCTAAGCGCGCCAGGATGGCGGTCTGGTAGCCGGAACCGGTGCCTATTTCAAGCACGCGTTCTTTTCCGCTTAGTTGCAACGCCTGCGTCATCAAAGCGACCATCAATGGCTGTGAAATGGTCTGACCCATGGCTATAGGAAGGGCACAATCGGAATAAGCCACCTTGCGCTGCGCATCATCAATGAACAATTCTCTTGGCGTGGTGGCTATGACCGAGAGAATTCGTTCGTCACGGAAGCCCGCTTTGCGGAGTTCGAATATCAGTTGTTGGCGTTGCGTCTCGATATCATTCGCCATATGTTTACAATGGTGCAAAAGAATAGGGAAAGACGAACTATAAGATTTGCCGTACGACAACCGCTACAGGGATTGTATCCAATAGTAAGTATTCTTCAAAGTGAGGGATATCATTTGATGTGTGTGATGGGCGCTACTGGGCTCGAACCAGTGGCCTCTTCGGTGTGAACGAAGCGCTCTCCCACTGAGCTAAGCGCCCTTGCTATCGTTGACAGAAGCAACTATAGCATTAGAGGTAGAGAATGTCAAGTATTCTCTTGTTCCGTCGCAGTCTTTCTCATGGCCGGAAAGAGAATGACGTCGCGAATCGATTCCTGGTCGGCCATCAGCATAGCCAGGCGGTCGACACCAATGCCAAGTCCCCCGGTGGGGGGCATTCCAACCTCCAGGGCCTCAAGGAAATCTTCATCTAAGACCTGCGCCTCTTCGTCTCCCTGCTCACGTTGACGCATCTGGTCCTCAAAACGGGCCCGCTGATCGAGCGGATCGTTTAATTCGGTGAAGGCATTCCCAATTTCCAGGCCACCGATAAAGGGCTGGAAACGTTCAACCAGGCCCGGTACCGTGCTATGATCCTTGGCCAGCGGCGAGACATCGCGTGGATAGTCAGTAAGAAAGATAGCCTGGCGCAAGGCAGGAATACCCTGGCGTAACATTGCTCCCTTGAGGTCATCGATCAAACGGCCGCGTCCGAGCTTTGGATCAGCCTCATAGCCGTTTGCGCGCATCGCCGCAGCAAGGCTCTCTTTATCAGGGTAAAGATTGATATCAATGCCTGTAAATTCCTCAATAGCATCGAGCAGGTGATAACGCCGCCAGGGAGGAGTAAGGTCTATTTCGTGGCCCTGAAACGTAATACGCGGTGTTCCCTTCACTTCGAGAGCGATAAAGTGTATCATCTCTTCAACAAGCGTCATGATATCTTCATAATCAGCATAGGCCTGGTAACATTCCATCATAGTAAATTCAGGATTATGCGTGCGATCGATGCCCTCGTTGCGGAAATCGCGTCCAATCTCATACACTCTCTCGAAGCCGCCCACAATCAAGCGCTTTAGATAGAGTTCATCTGCGATACGCAGATAGAAATCTCGATCCAGCGTATTGTGGTGGGTGATAAATGGGCGCGCGGTAGCACCACCATAGAGCGGTTGCAGGATGGGGGTCTCAACTTCCAGAAAGCCCAACGAATCCATGTACCGCCGCATAGCTGATACGGTACGGCTGCGGGTGACGAAGACATCCTTGATATCATCACCATTTGCGATGAGATCGAGGTAGCGCTTGCGCTGTCGTATCTCCTTATCTTCTAAGCCATGATACTTCTCTGGCAGCGGGCGCAGTCCCTTGGATATGAGGCTGTACTCGCGGACATGCAGCGTGGGTTCACCCGTGCGGGTCAAAAAGAGAAAACCACTCGCCTGTACAAAATCGCCCACGTCTAGCAACTTTAGCATGCGATAAGCATCTTCACCGAGGTCGTTGATGCGAAAGTAGGCTTGAATACTGCCGGTGCCATCCTCAATCTTTACAAAGGCGACCTTTCCCATTTCGCGCATCAGGCGAATGCGGCCAGTGATGGTAAATGAGCCTTCCGGGCCTTGCCATTCATCAAAGTGTTGTAAAATCTCCAGGATCGTATGTGTACGCTTCACGCGATTGGGATACGGGTTGATGCCTTGTTCCCGCAAGGCATGCAAGCGTTGCAAGCGTATTTCTCGTTCGTCTGCCATGGATTTCTTTTTCCTCCTCCAACAAATTTTGCGGATATATTGTAACATTGATTTCATTGAACGAATAGTCGCAGAGACATCTTCATCATTGGCAAAAACAAAAACCGGCCTGCGGCTCCGTATTCTGTGGGCCGCAGGCCGGTCGATTGCTGCTACTTCTTGGGAAGATTATGAGATGGAAAGAATGATGTACTCCTTCACTCCGCCGGGCGTAGAAACTATGACCAGGTCACCTACTTTATGGCCCAGCAGCGCTTTCCCGACCGGAGACTCGTTGGAGATGCGACCGGCACTTGGGTTTGCCTCGTATGCTCCAACAAGCTTATAATTGTACTCGCGACCATCACTATTGCGCAGGTGCACGACAGAACCGAGGGAGACAACGTCTGTGCGTACCTCGCTGATCAATTTCGCCTTGGCGAGTAACTGTTCCAGATACTGGATTTTTCCTTCAAGAAGCGCCTGTTGATTCTTTGCATCTTCATAAGCGGCATTGTCGATGACATCGCCGGATTCCTTGGCATCATACAGGTATTGGGCGACTTTAGCGCGCCCAACTGTTGACAAATACTCCAACTGCCTTTGTGCGTGGTGTAGTCCGTCACTGGTAATGACTTCCTGTGTCTCCATCTCTTTATCCCTTCAAAACTCTGGCAGAGAAAACATATCTGCTGTTCTCTGCCTATTCCTCGTTTACCTATCTTGTCTTGTGCAGTGAGAAAGGTAATTACCCTACCGGATATCCAACATCTCCCCAAGTGATGTTGACTAATTCACCTGAATGAGAACGGAGTAACAGCTCCCCGCCCTCATTCACATCTTCTGCCACACCGTTAATGATGGTGTTGCCCTGGCGCACCTGAACTAAACGGCCAAGAGTTGATAGTTGGCTACGCCATCGCTCCCAAATTGCGCGAGAGACCGGGCCATGACCATATACTGTGTAAAAAGGCTCCTGAGCCTCCTGTTGCAACGCTAGATAATCAGCCTCGATGTGTTGCAACAGGTGCGCAATAAACACCTCTCGACTTACCACATGTCCACATTCTGTTTCCAGGGTTGTCGCTGTTGAACTCAGCGATGCCTGCTGCGATCCTCCCTGTGTATGTCCGTCTATAGAGAGGGAACCTACCAGTGTCACCTCAAGAGGCACGTCCTGGATATGCCCGTTGACATTGACGCCAATACCGAGGATAGCAACCAATTGACTGGAGCGATCTTGCTCCGCTGCACCGCATAGAACATGGCTTGTCTCTATCAGGATACCTGCAACTTTGCGCTCTCCGATGAGCACATCATTCGGCCACTTGATGGTTGCGGTTACACCACAGGTCTCCATGATTGCATCCACGATAGCAAGAGAGGCGACCATAATCAAGAAATGTGGAGGGAAGTGAGGTCTGAGCAATGTAGATGAGAGTACATTGCAGCCAGCTACATCCACCCATCGTCGGCCTAACCTGCCCTTGCCGGCAGTTTGACTGTCGGTAAGTACCACCACCCCTTCATCTGGCCGCTCATTGGCCAGTTTCATAGCTAACGAGTTCGTTGAATCCACAGTAGGTAGGTAGAGCAGTTTATCGCCAATCCCGAATACACGGGTCTCAAGGTAACGCCGTATCTCAGCGACGTCGAGATCTTTGCTCTCTGAAAAGACGTTTAACTGCATACGGTTTCATTATCCTACCAGCCTACATTGCGAATAACGTAGGAAGCCAAAAATAAGAAGAAACGCTCTATCGCGATAGCTCGCGAGAAGGTCTATGCCAGGTCCAGTACAGTACACTATGGAAACATCAATTCCGCCTTATGAGGCTAAAAATTGATAGGTAGAACGAAAATAATGTATAAAAATCCCAGAGTGAAGGCAATTTTTGGGAAGCCAACACTCTGGGGGGACGCTGCACAGGCAGGAAGCATTGACCACCTACCAGTGAGCTTGAGGCGGCACTATGGCCGACTACCTCTCATCTGGAAGGTGTGGAAAATCATTTTGCTGCCTGTGCAGCGACTACGTTCATTCATTACACACCACCTCCTTTCATTGCGCATATTGTACATTGCAATTCGTATGCTGTCAACCCTTTTTGAAAACTCGCAACAACCCGACATGTCTTGAAAAGAGATAAAACACGATGAAGTAAGGCGTAGTGAGATATGAATAGATGAATCGTTTTGTGAAAATTATGTGAATGCGGATTTATGGCAGTTGACGCATGTAAGTACTGAGGATACACTACATACAGAGGATACCCTAGACAGTGTGAGTATAGCATCCGAGGAAGGAGCCTCTGCCGTTGTCTATCGAACGTACAGCGCACCCTTACATTGTCCGCGACTCGGCCATCTATGGTGGGGAACCGATTGTCGAAGGTACACGTACAGGAGTACGCCATATCATTCTTCTCTTCCAATCGGGTAAAGACCCAGAAGAAATAGCTAATTCTCAACGCATCACCCTGGCCCAGGTTTACGATGCTATTAGCTATTTTTATGATAACGAGGCCGAAATAACGCACTATATCCGCAATGAATCGTGGGAGGAAAACTAACTGTCGTACGAAAGCTTCACGTTTTTCGTACCCGGCTGCCACACGTGCACACTCTGATTCCCATCTCCAGAGGCAATGAGCTGCCATATTGCTCCGGCGCGGCATATCCAGGTGTCAAGAAGAAAGTAATATTACCTGGACACGGAAAATGCAAAAAGCTTTGCATAGTCTCTGCGAATTTCGCAGCCAACCAGCCCTCTTGACAAACCAATTCGCAGCAAAAAAGCCAGACCTTGCACCGAGATACTATTATTCGCTATAATTTGTATAGTAGCATCCTTGGTGAAAGTGTTGTGATTGAGTAAGTGCTACGCTCCGTGTTTCACCAGTATCCACTGTCGTATACTACCAGGTCACAGTACAAGCTAGATTCATATATGTTGCACCGCGGCATATGTATCTACCCAATTTCGTTTGAGTGTATGTTTGTTCATCTGTCTGGACATTTGTTAGAGGGAGGACATTGCAATGCAGCAATATATTGACCTGCTCATCGACGCCCTCCTAGATGAGGGCTTTACGGTTGAGGAGGCCAGCAGACTGATTCAATTGCGCGAAGAGTATGAAGAGAGGCAGGCAACCGAGGAAACGAATTATCATCGTTTTGTTCGCTGGCTTGTCGAACACGGTCGGATAAGCGATTGGTAGGAGGGTGAAAGAAATATCCCAATTTGCTAGGAATACCCTTCTTATGATGAAGCACAGAAGGGAAACTCGCGTTGCTTATTCGTTCTTGCGACGTTCTTTGTCAATGTAGTACAATATCAAAGCAACATTGCATTTGGAACGGCGTGGCATGTTGTGCTGCGCCGTTTTCACATTACATTCCTTTCATTCTGCTGAGCGAAGCTAGACGCGCTAGCGAGCAGAATGTCTTTCAATACGTTTGTAACTGTTTATTTACCTGAGTTCCACCAGGCTATACTTGAAGCCTGGGAACGTCTAGTCTGCCAGGAGGCCTCCATGAAAGCGGTTGTTATGGCCGGGGGGGAAGGATCGAGGCTAAGACCATTGACGATCAGGCGCCCAAAGCCTATGGTTCCTATTGCTGGCAAACCAGTGATGGAACATATCCTCAACCTTCTCAAACGTCACGGTATTACCGAGGTTGTCGTTACTGTTCAGTACTTAGCAAGCAACATCGAAGATTATTTTGGCAATGGTTCGCAATTAGGTATGCGTATTACCTACTCACGTGAGGATGTGCCGCTGGGAACTGCGGGTAGCGTAAAAAACGCAGAGGATCAGCTCACTGAGCCATTTATAGTCATCAGTGGTGATGCCCTGACCGACTATAATTTAACAGACATTATCAAGTACCACCATGAGAAACAAGCCATGGCTACTCTCATGCTGGCGCACGTGCTCAACCCACTGGAGTTCGGCGTCATTATCACCAACCAGGATGGTCATATCACCGAGTTCCTGGAGAAACCAAGCTGGGGAGAAGTCTTCAGCGACACGATCAATACGGGTATTTACGTCTTGGACCCGAAAATTTTCTCGTACTTTGAGAAAAACAAGCAGTTTGATTTCAGCCAGGAACTCTTCCCAATGATGCTGAAAAATGGCGATCCTCTTTACGGGTACATTGCGGAAAAAGGCTACTGGTGTGATGTCGGGAATCTCCCCGAGTATATGCGAGCCAATGCCGATGTGTTACAGGGACGTGTCGAAGCAGAAATTTCCGCGAAGAAGATGGGCGGCCATATCTGGTGCGAAGAAGGTGTTGAGATTGCGAATGACGCCCAGTTGATTGGACCGATCTACCTGGCTCACGATTGTAAGATCAAAGCTGGAGCAATTATTCACGGTCCGAGCACGATCGGTTCCTACACCATTATTGATGAGCGCGCGCAGGTAGATCGCAGCATCGTCTGGAATAATTCCTACATCGGGGAACGAGCCGAATTGCGAGGCGCCCTGGTAGGCTCATCTACCGGTATCAAGAGCAAGGCGGTTATGTTTGAAGGGTCGGTGATAGGAGATAACTCCATTATTCAGGAAGGGGCAATCATTCAACCGGATGTGAAGGTTTGGCCCGATAAAGAGATCGAAGCTGGCGCAGTAATCAACACAAGTATTATCTGGGGTTCACAGGGACGCCGTGGGCTATTTAGCCGCTTTGGAGTTACTGGACTGGTCAATGTCGATCTGACCCCTGAATTTGCCACGCAGCTGGGAGCAGCCTATGGAGCGATTCTCCCCAAAGGCTCGTTCGTGTGCATCAATCGCGATTCATTTCACCGCACACCACGCATGATTAAGCGCGCCGTGATTGCTGGCTTACCCTCGGCAGGAGTCAATGTGCATGACATCAACCAGGTTCCCATACCTGTGGCCAGGTACATCATTCGCCATACCGATGCCGTGGGAGGCATCCACGTTCGTCTCTCACCGCATGATAAGCGGGTGATTGATATCAAGTTCTTTGACCAGTACGGCCTGGATATTAACAAAACCACTGAACGAAAACTGGAGAATCTCTTCTTCCGTGAAGATTTCCGCCGCGTTGACGTGGATGAGGTAGGCGCGATTGAAGTGCTTGAAAACGCAGAAGTACTGAATAGTTACCTGGAGGGTTTTGCAAAGGTTGTTGACCACGAAGTTGTGAAGAAACAGAAATTTCAGCTCGTGGTAGATTACGCCAGTGGAAGCACCATTCAATTACTACCGGGCATCCTCAATCGCCTGGGATGTGAACTGGTGCTTTTGAATACAAGTATGGAGGAGGCACACTTCTCGCGTTCTATAGATGAGATAGAGAAGGACTTGCAGCGCCTGGCGAATATCACTGCCAGTGTAAACGCCGACATGGGGATACGTATTGACCAGGGTGGAGAAAATATCTCGGTCGTAGACGACCGGGGGCGTATTCTCGAAGGAACAAAGATGCTGGCTGTAATGACAAGCCTGGTCCTGCGGCAGCATCGCGGCGCGACTGTGGCAGCTCCTGTTACAGCGCCGAGCGCTCTGCAACATATTGCCAAACGCTATGAAGGGAATATACTGCACACCAAGGTTTTACGACACGCGTTGATGTCCGCGGCCGGACGCGATGGCGTCGTGCTGGTTGGTGACGGTCAGGGTGGTTTTATTTTCCCCATTCTTCACCCTGTCTTTGATGGGATGCTGGCTATCGCAAAATTGCTGGAGCTGCTCGCAACCTTCCAGATGCGGCTTTCGGAAGTGGTCGATGATTTGCCAACGTACTATATGAGCAGCACGCAGGTGACATGCCCTTGGGAACATAAAGGCAAGGTGATGCGTATTCTGAGTGAGCAGTACAGAGAGCGCCGGACCAAGCCAATTGACGGCATCAAGATTGATCTGGGCAAAGAGTGGGTGCTCGTGCTGCCCGATGCTGACCGGCCCCTTTTCCATGTGATTGCGGAGTCTGTTTCAAACGACCAGGCGCAGGCGCTGGCAGAGAAATATGCCCGTGTGGTGAGTGGTTTGCAGCAGTAAAAGTCTGAAAAGCCACCTCCTCTCTTCGCTCGCCCCTCGATAATGGTCATGAACAAAATAAGCGGGACATCTGTAGGGGCCGATTTATCGCGCCCACCGCCGATTTATCGGCCCTCGATTTCCGGATTATTTTGTGAAACCTCATAATTGAGGGTCTACTGTTTCCGACCTGGCAACTTACTATCAGAATAGGTATCATTAAGAACACAAGGAAGTACCAATGCCCGATATTATATTGATTTTGAGTGATCTTCACCTCGCCAACGGTCAGAGTATTCTCGATGGCTTTGGCGATATACAGCAAGCGGCTTTTGAAGGGTTAACGAGCGCTGCATGCGGTGCCGGGCCGATGGGACACGCTGACGAAGTAGAACTCGTCATCAATGGTGATTGTTTCGATTTCCTGGTAACAGCACCTTACGATACAGGTGGTGTAAGCGATGTCTCTACGAGCCTGGAAAAGCTGCAGAAGATCATAGCTGCCCATCCCAGTTTCTTTGAGGCGCTGCGCAGCTTTATTGAAACGCCCGGACGGCATGTAACTTTTATGACCGGAAATCACGATATTGAACTACGATTTGAAAAGGTGCGGGAGCTTATATATACAGCTATTGGTGGAGACCTGGTAAAGGAAAGAGTATGCTTCTGTCCCACCCGCTTCTATCGACCATTACCGGACATCTATATAGAGCACGGGAATCACTACGATTTCTGGAATCATGCTATCCGCGGCCTCTGGAACGAGGCCGGGGAACCGTTGGATCTTAATCCAAGCAGCATTGTTTTACCTGTTGGCTCATACTACTTCCAACACGCGGCCCATCTTATCAATACCAAATATGCCTACTTCGATCGTTTTGAACCATCAATGAACAGTATGCGGCAGATAGCGCTGCTCTGCCTGCTGGATCCTGCTATTATTATTGAAACAGCACAGTTAACAATGGACATGTTTTCCGAGCCACGCAAGGCATTGGCGGGCCTGGTTCCAGGAGAAGAACGGATTCCTGCCAGGCTTTTTGAGGAGACGATGATCGATTTTGCTGCTTTCCAACAAGAAATGCAGTTCCACAAGCCCGATTGGGTTGAGCCTGCAGGACTGAGCACTGAACAGATGCAGGTAACGACGATGATAGAATTCGATATGATACGAGATGCGCTCAAATTACCTCTTATTGAAGCTGTTGCAGCAATCTGTACTCCGACAACGTATGTGATGGCAGAAAGGGTAGCGGCAGGTTTGCAGGCTATTCTAAAAAATGATCCGACGTTGCGCTATGTTTTCGCAGGCCATACGCACATGGTGCGAATCGATCCCGTCAATAATGGAAGACAAAGCTATCTCAACACGGCTAGTTGGACGATGCGATTGGCGCTCCCCGCTCCCGGTGAGGTCAATGCTGAGTTGATTGAATGGTTTCGCCGGCCTGACTGGGAACACGTGCTATTACCAGATGAGACACAATTCACTTTTGCCATGGTAAACTCCACACCGGACGGGGCGTCGAGTGCCAGTCTCTGTGTTTGGGTAGGCGGTTTAAAGGGGAGCTATCGAGTGCTGGCATAGACTGGGGCAAAGGCGCCAGCTTGGCTCAATCGATGGAGCAAACCGGGTTTATGTTACATACGAAGGAACGAGAGCATGACAGCACAATTTGATATCCATCACCACAACGACGCTGCTGCGTCTACCTACGGTCAGCAGCGATACAGGGAAGTATACGCTGGAGACCAGGAGTCTCAAGTGATCTCCGCAGAAGCCTCACCTACTTCCGCAACGAAGCGCAAGAAATTGGTATTGATTGATGGGCACGCCATCATTCACCGGGCCTTTCATGCCGTCCCGGAAACGCTGACGAATAGTAAAGGAGAACACGTCAACGCCACGTTCGGCTTCACCTCAATGCTGATGAAGGCGCTGCTAGAGGAGAAACCCGATTATATTGCAATGACTTTTGATCGTCCTTCTCCAACCTTTCGGCACCTGCAATTCAGCGACTATAAGGCCCATAGACCAACATTGCCCGATAATATGCGGCCGCAGTTCGCACGTATCCGCGAGGTTGTCGAGGCATTTGGCATCCCTATCTATGAAAAAGACGGCTTTGAGGCAGACGACGTGCTAGGGACCCTGTCAGTGCAGGCCACGCAACTGGGGGTTGAGACGATTATCTACACGGGCGATATGGATACGTTGCAACTT
Organism: Chloroflexota bacterium; assembly: GCA_005881495.1. The sequence goes on along the minus strand of VBHI01000201.1, from coordinate 9,304 downwards.
GTCAATGAACATGTCGTGGTTAAGGTAGCAAAACGAGGCATCACTGAGATCACGGAATATGACGAAGAGGGCGTTAAGAACCGCTATGGCTTTGAACCAGAGAAGTTGCCCGACTTCAAAGGACTGGTGGGAGATAAATCCGATAATATACCCGGTGTGCCTGGAATTGGCGAGAAAACGGCTAGCAAACTCATCGCAGACTATGGAAGCCTGGAAAATATACTGGCGCATGTAGACGAGTTAACACCGAAAGAGCAGAAATTGCTGCGTGAGAAAGGCGAGCAGGCCAGGCAGTCTAAAATGCTCGCCACTATTGTGCTGGATGTGCCGGTACAACTCGACCTCGAGGCTTGCCTGCTCAAGCATATGAATCGCGAAAATGTGCTGGCAATCTTTCGTGAGTTGGAATTTCGCACATTGGTGGAGAAGGTACTATCACTCCTTCGCGAACTTGGTGTAGCTCAGGGAGAAGAGGACAAAGAGACTTCCAATGGCCACGAGAGTGATACGGCGTCTAAAGCAGAAGTACAAGAGAAAGCTGAGCCAATTCTCGGACAGGAAGAAGATTTATTGCTGGCTCCGCCAGTTGGTATTGTCCCCATTTCGGCACCTCCTCCTCCGCCAACTGCGAGTGACTCAGGTAGTCAAGCCGGTACGCCTGTTAAGATGGAAGTGGGCGAAAGAAGTGTGGAGGGAGAGGGAGCTGAGGCTGGGCAGGCACAAAGAGTGGATGGACCTGAACAATTGAATCTCTTCGGATCGGATGTACCAGCGCAGGAAGTTGTGCGAAAATTGCGATTACCGAGCCTCCCCAGTACACCCGGCGAGCCACGAGGAACGCCCATCCACATCATACATGAGGAGAAGGTGAAGTCGACCAGCACGATGATCGTGAACAGCGAAGATGCACTGCAGGTGCTCATCAAGAGCATATACGATGCCAGGGCCGTCGCATTGGATACGGAGACGACGTCCGATGATCCATGGCATGCAGAGCTCGTTGGGATTTCGTGCAGCATGGCGGCTGGCGAGGCTTACTATATCCCTGTTGGACACACGTACACCATTGAAAACCAGGCTCCTGGAGCTCAATTAGCGAAGCCGTATGTACTGGAAAAGTTACGCCCGGTGCTTGAAGATCCAACAGTAAAGAAGTACCTGCACAATGCAAAATACGATATGCTGATCCTGGATCGCAATGGGATCTCGTTGCGCGGGTTGGCTTTTGATACGATGTTAGGAGCCTATTTAACCGATCCTGGAAGGCGTGGGCTAGGATTGAAAGACCAGGCTTTTCAGCGTCTGGGAATAGTGATGACACCCATCTCAGAGCTTATTGGCACTGGCAGCAAAATGATCAGTATGGCACAGGTTCCGATACGCCTTGCAGCAGACTACGCGGGTTCCGATGCTGACATGACATTCCGCCTCGTCGAGCCAATTCAAAATGAATTACGTCGCCACGGCTTATCAGACCTCTATTATAATATCGAACAGCCACTTCTGCCGGTCCTGCTAAAGATGGAAATCTATGGTGTGGCGCTTGACGCTGGCTTTCTTACAGTATTGGAGAAAACACTTGGCGAGCAGATTAGCCGGCTTGAACATGAGATCTATGACGCTGTAGGCCACCAGTTCAATATCAACTCAACAAAGCAGCTTGGAGAGATCCTTTTTGGTGAGCTGAAACTGCCTTCTGGCAGGAAAACGAAGACGGGCTATTCCGTTAGCGCGGATGTAATAGAGAGCTTACGGGGCAAACATCCAATGGTCGATTCTTTGTTAGAATATCGCCAGTTGTCCAAGCTCAAATCGACGTATGTTGACGGCTTATTAGCCTTGATGGACCCCGTAACAGGCCGGGTACATACGTCTTTCAATCAGACAGTGGCTTCTAGCGGGCGTCTCTCGTCAAGTAACCCGAACCTGCAGAACATTCCCGTTCGGACAGAGGTTGGCCGGCAGATACGACGCGCCTTTATCGCCGACCCCAGCTATGTCCTGCTCACCGCCGACTACTCACAGTTCGAACTACGAATCCTGGCGCATATTACCCATGAGCCACGTTTGGTCGAGGCTTTTAGCAAGGGCGAAGATATTCATACGATTACAGCGGCCTCCCTCTTCAATGTTCCCGTTGCAGAGGTAACGAAGGATCAGCGCAGGTTGGCAAAAACGGTCGTGTATGCGGTCCTCTATGGGCAGTCGGCCTTTGGCCTGGCTCAGATTACAGGCATGAGCAATGCTGAGGCAGCAGAATTTATTAAACGTTACCATGAAACTTTTCCCAACATCAAGGGATATGTGGATAGTACGCTCAACCAGGCCCGTATCCAGGGTTATGTCAACACACTTTATGGACGGAAGCGCTTCTTCCCTGAAATGCAAAGGCTTCCTTTTAACGAGCGGCAGGCGCTTGAACGTGAAGCCATCAATATGCCCATTCAAGGTGGCAACGCCGATCTTATCAAGATCGCGATGATTCGCATCCAAAACGCACTCGAAGAGAAAAAGCTGAAGACGAGAATGATTTTACAGGTGCATGATGAACTCGTCTTCGAGGTTGCCGTCGAGGAGCTTGAGCGAGTAAAACGTACGATAAAAGCCATGATGGAAGGGGTAGCTGCATTAGACGTACCGACACGGGTTGAGATGAAGGTCGGAAAGAACTGGTACGAAGCAGAACCAATGGAATAAATTAAGGAGCATTTTTCATGCGATTATCGCGTTTAATACAACAATTACCACCGTACCATTTTGCCGATGCGAAGAAGAAGATTGCGGAACGCAAGGCAGCAGGCGTTGACGTCATCAGTCTCTCAATGGGCGACCCAGACTTGCCCGCGCCCCAGGCAGTAATTGATCGCCTGTGCTATAGTTTGCAGGATCAAGAAAATACGCGCTATCCAGAGTATTTTGGGATGCGCGCGCTGCACGAGGCTATCGCGGACTGGTTTGAGCGACGATTTGCGGTACGCCTGACGCCAGAACGCCATATTTTGCCACTGCTCGGCTCAAAGGAGGGGCTGGCTTATGCCGCTGCTGCCGTGCTCAATGCGGGAGATATAGCATTGATTCCAGACCCGTATTATCCTGTGTATATCACAGCAAGCACAAGCGTCGGCGCCCAGCCCTACATGCTGCCTCTACTGGAAAAAAATGGCTATCTTCCAGATCTCGAGCAGATCCCAGCAGATGTCCTGGCGCAGTCCCGTCTCTTGTGGTTAAACTATCCCAATAACCCAACGGCGGCCAATGCCGACCGCCGTTTTTTTGAGCAGGCCGTTGCCTTTGCACAACGCCATAACCTGGTGATTATTCATGACATGGCTTATGCGGAGGTCTTTTTTGATGATTTCCGTCCAATGAGTATCCTGCAAATTCCCGGGGCCAGCGAAGTAGCGGTTGAACTACATTCATTGAGCAAGACGTATAATATGGCTGGATTCCGGGTAGGGATGGCTATAGGCAACGTGGAGCTGATTGATGCAGTTGGACGTTTAAAGAGTAATATTGATAGCGGAATGTTTCGGCCTGTGCAATATGCAGCGATTGAGGCGCTCCAATTGCCGGTGTCGTGGATAGAGCAGCGCAACGCGCTTTACCGGCGCCGTCGTGATATGCTTGTAGCAGGTTGTAACGCGATTGGTCTGCGCACACAGACACCAGGGGCCGGACTTTATGTCTGGGCAGCAGTACCCACAGGATTTACATCGCGAGATTTTGCCAACTGGCTCTTTGACAAGACAGGGGTTTTTGTGACGCCTGGTACAAACTTTGGGGATGGCGGTGAGGGTTATGTGCGGATCTCTCTTACCGCGCCTGATGAGCGAATTGCAACAGCCTTGCAGCGGATGAAAGCGGTCCTGGCAGATTTGTGACACAGCAGGAAGCATCCCTGTGGATAGCTCTGCCAGGTAGAGAACACCAGGAACATTTCAAGGGGAGTTCTTCGTATGATCAGTGAACAAGGTACGGGAGAAATACAGGGCGCTCCAACCAATGCCTGGAATCTGTACGTGGGGCGGAACGTTTCCGCCGATGTGCAGGCAGGACTCGACCATGAATGGCTGGTCACAAACGGTTTAGGGGGCTACGCTGCTGGTTCAATCGTGGGAGCAACGACACGCAGCTACCATGGACTCCTGGTGGCGGCACTGCGTCCCCCTGTCGAGAGATTTGTGTTGGTAACGAAGATAGATGAGACGATTGACTTTCCTGATGGGCGCAGCCTCAAGTTGGGGGTTAACGAGTACCAGGACGGCACTATCGATCCTCAGGGGCATAACTATCTGAAGAAGGTTGCGCTCGAAGGTGATATTCCCTGTTTTACGTATGCCCTGGGAGATACGTTGACCCTGGAGAAACGCGTCTGGATGGAGTATGGCCAGAACATGACATATGTGCAGTATATGTTGCACGGGGCGTTCGATGAAGATAGTGAGAAGAGCAATCATACATTGACACTGACATTATACCCGTTCTGCGCTTATCGCGACCATCATAGCGCGACGCAGGGTTCCTCTGATTGGCATTTCCTGGTGGAGAACGAGGGGAACCGCTGCTGTGTGCGTGCGTATGAGGGAGCTGCCACTCTCACGATGATCGCCGGCCCAGCAGCGACTTTTACTCCCGCCGATGTGTGGTATTGGAACGTGCTACATCGTCGAGAGAGAGAGCGTGGGCTGCCCGACCACGAGGATGTCTACCAGCCTGGTTATTTTCGCATGCACATTGCACCTGGCATGCGTATGACCCTGGTACTCAGTGCTGAAACTGAGCTGCCTGGTGAGTTTGGTAGAGCACAGCATGAAGAAAATGTAGCCCAGGCGCTGCTCCATCATCAACGCCGTATCCGACAACTTCTGGCAATAGCTCATCGCTCAGTCGCCAATCTCTCACAACAAGACCCTGTCCTGGCGCGCCTGGTTGTTGCCGCTGACCAGTTTATCGTGGCGCGCCCGGAGCAGGCAGCAGATGAGAACACGAGGAAAACAAGTATCCTCCTTTCGCCCAATAGAAAAACGGTGATTGCTGGTTATCCCTGGTTTACTGACCGGGGACGAGATAGCATGATTGCGTTGCCAGGATTACTGTTGAGCACAGGGAGATATAGCGAGGCGCGCGGTCTATTGAAAGCCTTTGCATCGTTTGCCCAAAATGGGCTTATCCCAAATCGTTTTCCTGACAGTGGTGAAGCTCCAGAGTATAACACGGCTGATGCGACGTTGTGGATGTTCGACGCGCTTCGTACCTACCTGGCGACAACAGGAGACTGGTCACTCTTGAAAGAACTCTTCCCAGTGCTGCGCGATATTATAGATTGGCATGTTCGTGGGACAAGTTACGGAATAGGCATCGATGCTCATGATGGCTTGCTCCATGCGGGAGCGCCAGGAGTGCAGTTGACGTGGATGGATGCCAAGTTTGACGATCAGGTGGTTACGCCTCGCCGCGGGAAACCCGTTGAGGTCAATGCCCTCTGGTACAGTGCACTTAGCTTTATGGAAAGCTGGGCAGTACGCCTCTCCACCGATGCCACACAATACAGTCAAATGCGCACCAGGGTAAGACAAAACTTTGCTGCGCGCTTCTGGTACGAAGATGGGGGCTATCTCTATGACGTAGTCGATGTTGAAGGAGAGGCAGGGAAAAATGATGCTGCGCTACGCCCCAACCAGTTGTTTGCCGCGTCTTTGAACCGCGACCTGCTTTCTGAGGGGCAGGTAAAGAGCATATTCCAGAAAGTGACCGATCACTTACTCGCACCCACAGGTCTGCGTTCGCTGAGTCCCAGTGACCCTGCATATCATCCCCATTTCAACGGGAGCCGCCAGGAGCGCGATGAAGCGTATCACCAGGGCACCGTCTGGCAATGGTTGATAGGGCCGTATATTGATGTTCACTTGCGCATTCATAATGACCGCAAAGCCTTACGATTGCTGTTGCAGCCGATGATAGATCAATTATGGAAGGCATGTCTGGGAACGATCAGCGAGGTTGCGGAGCCAGAACCTCCCTTTACACCCGCGGGATGCTTTGCACAGGCCTGGAGCATCGCTGAGGTATTGCGCTGCTGGCTGTTGGCTGCCGACAGCTGACTTTCTTCTCAACTCTACTGCAACACCTGTGGTGCAGCCAACCAGGACCAGGCAGAGCGTTGTTTCGTCTGTGAGGCACCTTTGCATGCCCTTTCGAGGGAACCATTGCTCAAAGAGCGTTACCGGATTCTCGTCCCGGTGGGACAGGGCGGCTTTGGGGCTGTCTACAAGGTAGAAGATATCCAGGGTGGAAATCGTCTCCTCGCTATCAAGGAGATCAATTTGAGTGCTCTTACCGCCCAGGAGGTGATTGAAGCTACCGATGCATTCAACCGTGAGGTGCATTTGCTATCTGATCTGACACACCCCAACCTGCCACGTATTTACGACCACTTCACTGATAGAGAGCATTGGTATCTCGTGATGGACTTCATCGAGGGTGAAACGCTGGAGCAATACCTGGATAGAACACGGAGTGGACGCCTGCCGCTAGAAGAAGTCCTCGATATTGGGATCCGGCTCTGTACAGTGCTTGACTACCTCCATACGCGTGAGCCATCCATCATCTTCCGCGATCTCAAGCCAGCTAATGTGATGCGAACATCTGCCGGTCATCTCTACCTTATTGACTTTGGCATTGCTCGCCACTTTAAACCAGGGCAGCCCAGGGATACTGTCCCTCTTGGCTCCCCAGGCTATGCCGCCCCAGAACAATATGGAAGAGCACAGACAACTCCTCGGGCAGACATCTACAGCCTGGGAGCTCTCCTTCACCAACTTCTGACAGGGAACAACCCCGCGCAGAATCCTTTTCGCTTTGAACTATCGCCACTGCAAGGTCAATCGATTCCTCATAGGCTCCGGTCATTGGTGATGCAGATGGTCGAAATGGATGTAAACAACAGGCCGTCCAGCATGGTGATTGCCAGGCAAGAATTAGAGCAGATTGTTGCAACCTCACAGCCCGTAGGGACTCTCCTCTCCATTTGCAACCACTACAGGCTCGTACTGACTCTGGCCTGGTCGCCAGACGGCACCTATATCGTCTCTGGCACCGCTAATAACGCCCTCCACATATGGAATGCTACTACAGGTTGCCATATGTTCACCTATCGTGACCCCTTCAAAACGTATGCATGGACATCTTCTCTAGCGTGGTCTCCCGACGGTGAGCATATTGCTTGTGGAAACGATGATAGCATGGGCACCTGATGGCAGGCGAATTGCTTCTGGAAGCGACGATAAAACTGTGCAAGTGTGGCAGATGGGCAGTACTGCTACAGTCGCTGAGATTGAGACCTATCGCGGCCACTCCCTTTGGGTGGTGACCTTAGCGTGGTCGCCCGACGGCACCTACATTGCTTCTGGTGGGAATGACGCAACCATCCATATCTGGGATGTTGGCAGGAAGGAGACGGCTCTCATCTATCGCGATCATCCCTTTGGAGTCAATGCCCTGGCATGGTCGCCTGATGGAACGCGTATCGCTTCTTGCTCCTGGGATAACATCATACGAGTTTGGGATGTAGTCACCGGAAACACACTTTTCACCTATCACGGTCATTCCAATTGGGTCAATACCGTAGCATGGTCTCCCGATGGCACTCGCATCGCTTCTGGAGGCCGTGATAAGACGGTGCAGGTGTGGGATGCAGTCACAGGCCACGTCATGTTTACCTATCATGATCATTCCAGTTGGGTATATACTGTAGCATGGTCGCCCGATGGTACACGTATTGCCTCGGCAGGCAACGACGGGACAGTGCAGGTCTGGCAGGCCGTTTGACAGGTTATCCTGTCGATCTCTCAACTCTTCTCGCCAAGCACCGTCTCTGGATCGAAGACGGCACGCCCACCCACTATCGTGAAAGTGGGACGCAGCGACGGGATATCATCGACGGGGCAGGTGATGGGATCGGCGCGGAAGGCCACCAGGTCTGCCAGGCGCCCGGCTTGCAGTGTGCCGCGCCTGTCACTCTCGCCAGTGAGTTGCGCGCCAGCCGTCGTATAGAGTTGCACAGCGGTGTATTGATCAACCGCGTACTCGGGACCCTGGACGCCGACCTTCTGGGTGCCGCGTGTCACCATACCCCAGAGGCCCAGCATCGGGTCATACGGGCCTGCGGGGTAATCGGTGCCAGCGGAGATGTTGGCACCCTCCTCCAGCCAGGCACAAATAGGCACGGCCTGGCGCATGCGCTCTTCACCCCACCTGGTGAGAAACTCCGCACCCAGCGCGTAGAACAAGGACTGCTGTACCGTGATCGGAATGCCGAGCTTGATAGCGCGTGCCCGTTGTTCGGCATACGCCAGCATGCCATGCTCTATCACTAGCGTTCCCTGCTTGATGCCGGGGTTCGCCATGATGATCCGCTCAAATGCATCGAGCACATTGCGCACGGCGCTATCACCTACTGTATGTGCCCCGATCTTCCAGCCGCGGCGCACGGCATAGTTGGCGACCTCGACCAGGTCATCGGTATTCCAGTACAGATTTCCCGAGTAGTTAGGGGCATCGCTATAGGGCTGGTCAAGAGCAGCTCCCTCGACTCCCCCATCCATGTGCGTCTTGAGTCCCCAAATGCGCAGCCAGTCGTCGCCGAAGCCGCTACGCACTCCCAGGCTGGCGATGTCCGCAATGATGCTGGCAACCGGGCCACGCGGCATCAAGAACATGATCTGGCAGCGTACTGTGAGTTCTCCGCGCTCGCGCAGCGACTGGTAGGCGAGCACCTCGTCGCGCGAGACAATCGGATCACGCACCGCACCAATACCAAGCGAGTTATACACCTGGCAGGCTTGCTTCAGATTTTCAGCCAATTGTTCTGTGGACAATGGTGGAATCAACTGCGAAACGAGCGTCCAGGCCGGAGCCTCTAAGAGTATCCCGTTCGGGGTTCCATCAGGAAAGCGTTTGATCGTAGCGCCCTTGGGGTCTGGTGTATCACGTGTGATATTGGCAAGTTTGAGTGCCAGTGAATTTGCCACGCCAATATGACCGCCGCGTTTGACCCAGACAGGATGCTCCTGGGTTGCCTGATCAAGTTCGGGGGCGGTGGGGAGCCCTTACAGGTATAGGTTTTTTAGGAAAGAAGGGAGAGGAAGGAGGGGCAAGCAGCCGTTCTCTGCTAAGAGGAGAAAAACACCAAGCCTTCATCACAAGCAGGAGAACGAACATGGCTTGCTCAGATCGATTATGGCAATGGACAAAGGAAGTGTCAACCGCTTTTGCTCACCTGAGCAAACCGCAAATGGGGGGATTG
>VBHI01000418.1 GCA_005881495.1 Chloroflexota bacterium | reverse complement strand
GCCTATCAATGCCCCGGCACTCGCCAGTTCCTGCTGGAAATCCACCTGTGGCAGCGCCGCTTCTTCAACGACCGCGCCCAGGGCAGAAAGTCGTCCTGCGGACTCTTCTACTGCCTCGCGTATCTCCGCCGCGACCGGAAAGCTCGGAAAGGTAGGTGCAAAGGCGATCCGCAGGCGATTCAGTTCGAGTTGTGGCATCTCTTCAACCGGCACAGGCGCTACTTCGGTATCACGTCCATCCGGCCCGGCGATGATCGCGAACAGCAGCGCCAGATCCTCAACCGTCCGTGCCATCGGCCCGATACAGGACATGATGCGAATAGGTCGAGGTCCCGGAAGACCGGGGATCAGCCCGGTGAGTGGAACGCGCTGCTCAGTTGGCTTCAGCCCAAACACGCCACAAAAATGCGCGGGAATGCGGATCGACCCGGTCAGGTCGGTCCCAATCTCAAACGGGGTCATCCCGGCAGCCAGCGCCGCTGCCGCCCCTCCGCTGGAACCGCCCGGCGTGCGCTCACTATTCCACGGGTTCTTCGTGCGCCCAAAGATGGGATTGATGGTTTGTGCGGGATCGGCCAGCATCATATGCACATTCGTTTTGCCGATGAGAATGCCGCCCGCAGCCTTGAGGCGCGCGGCAACAGTGCTATCTTCCTGGGGCACATAATCAGCCAGTGGTGGGAACCCGGTGGTGGTGCGCATGCCCGCCGTCGCATGGGCATCTTTCAGCGTAAAGGGCACGCCATGCAGCGGGCCCCACACCTCACCGCGAGCCAGTGCTTCATCCGCTCCCTGCGCCCGTTCATATGCACGCTCGGCATCCATGGTGATGATAGCGTTCAGAGCAGGATTGTGTGTATCGATCTGCGCCAAATGCGCTTCCAGCACTTCTGTGGCTGAAACGTGGCCTGCCCGGATGGCGGCAGCCAACTGCGTCGTACTGGAGAAAACAATGTCCATCGTGATTGCTCCGTATGATTTCCCTTTTCTATCTTATGAGTATGTCTTTTACTTTACGACACGGAACCAAAGATGGGTGACCCCAGGGGATTCGATCACCCTCGTGCTTTCCAGTTCAATATGCTCAGTGCCGATATGCTCGAACAAGCGGATACCTTCACCGAGCAGTACGGGCACGAGGTGAATCTGTATTTCGTCGAGCAGTCCCGCTTGTAGGCACTGCTGAGCGGTATTCGCGCCCATCACCCCGACATTCTTGTCACCTGCTGTTGCTTTTGCTTGCGTAACGGCGCTTTCGATCCCCTCAGTGACGAAGGTAAACGTCGTTGCTCCCTTGGTCACCTTTTCTTGTGCATCATGGGTTAGGACAAAGACCGGCCATGGAAGGGAAGTGCCGTCTGGAGTCACCCACCCGTTCGGGCTATCTATCATGTCGAAGCTTCGTCTGCCCATCACCACCGCCCCTGTCGTTTTGAGTGGGTCACCAAGATCTCTTAGCACCTCTGTCGGTTTGCCTCCGTACCATTCAAAGAGCCGTGTCACGTCATCGTTGGGCCCAGCGATAAATCCATCCAGTGACATGGTTTTGTCTAAAACAACTTTTCTCATGTTATTTTTTCACCTCTTTTCCTGCTTGCTGAACGTAAAGGGTTACTTAGAAAACCTCTGAGCAGCGCGTGCCTGCGCCTTGGCAGCCTCTTCTGTGCGGTTCCTCGGTGGTGCGTTCGTCTCGAGTGATCTGAGAAGGTCGCTGGAGACTGCCGCTATCTCGTCAACGGCAGCAAGGAATGCAGCTTCATTAGCTTTCGATGGCTTGTTGAAGCCGCTCACCTTTCGCACGAATTGCAATGAGGCCGCACGAATCTCTTCCTCGGTCACAGGCGGTTCGAAGTTGAAGAGCGTCTTGATGTTTCTACACATAAGCGTTCCCTCGATTGTCAGAGCCACCTGACGTTTGAATTCAGCGACGCAGCGAATGAGATGGTCAACTTCTGGTCGCTTGATCATCATAGCATACTGAAAAGCAAAAAACTTCTTCTAGCTTACCCTTTTTAAACGGCTGTTCGCATAGCGTCCTTCCTTCTGCAACAGAACTTTTTTCACCGATCTATTCTTTTCAGCCTGATCGGAAGCGGCAAACCAACGCGAAACGTTCCTGATTGTGAGTATGCGTACGATTACCGCACAATCTGCGAGCCTATTGGCAAGCCTTGAAACCGTGTGGGGCATTGTGTTCGGAGTTCTCCTCCTTGGGGACATTCTAACAGCTTCAACGTTCCTTTGGCGGAGCAATTATCCTGGTGCCTATACTGGCTACTTATGACATCTGTTCAGAAATGGACTTGCTGGGTCTGCGCAGGTGACACTGGTTGAATTGACAGCAATGTGTCTTACATAATATATTTTCTGTAGGATTGTTGATCAGATAAACGAGGAGACAGACTTCCATGACTACTATTTCTTCTGCGACACTAATGGATCCGCAGGTC
>VBHI01000417.1 GCA_005881495.1 Chloroflexota bacterium | reverse complement strand
TTCCCTTTCCGCTTTTATACTTTCTTTACGGAAATAAGTATAAGCTTGAAAGTTCCTTTTGTCAAGGATGTTGTTTTTCAGGAGAAAATATGGTATACTCGTGCTATGAATACACCTACCCACGCGCAGACAACTGAACAGCTCGAAACATGTGCCACCCATCCAGTGGGCCGCGCCCTGCGCTTGCTCGGCGATGTTTGGACGCTCCTTATTGTCTACACGCTCTTGACGGGCACCAAACGCTTTGGCGAACTGCTGGAGGTCATGGGCAATGTCAGTTCCAAGACGCTGTCGCAGCGGCTCAAGATGCTAGAAGAGATCGGCTTTGTGCAGCGGCAGGCCTTCCTGGAGATCCCTCCACGGGTCGAGTATCGCCTGACCGAGAAAGGACTGGCACTGGTCGACATTATGGAGGCGATCAAGCAGTTTGGACAACGCTACCTCTCCGAGGCTGTACCACTGCCACCCCCTGATGCTGCGCCTGTTCCCTCCACGTACCAGTAATTGGATGACGTTACCACATCCCCTCATCAATTTGTTAAACCTCATCCATCGCGCAAACCGCTACAGAGCCACCATGATGTTCCGGCCAGATGTATGGAATGAGGAGACAGCACCGCCTGGTCCTCTACGAAGATGGAACCAAGATAGATTACACTGTCTGGCCAGTTGCTCTGCTGCGAAGGATCCTGAACGAACCCGGGCTTCCAGACGTTCTGGACGTGGGATATCGGATTCTCGTCGACAAGGATCACCTGGCGCATGAGCTCAAACCTCCCACTTACACTGCCCATATTCCTGCAAAGCCAACAGAAAACGAGGGTAAAAAACGTTATGATCCCTTCTTTGTCTCCCCTTCCTCTTTCGACAGTAAGGCGGCCCCGTACGAAACAATGAGCAATGCGCCTGCAACGAGTATGAATATGCCGCTGTGGATGATGCCCAAGGCACTGAGAATGATAATCACTGTCAAGACAAGATACATGACAGTAAATAGCCCAGTGAAAAACTGCTCCGTTCCGTTTTTTGCTTTTCGCATAGCGTTTTCCCCTTTCTTGTTAGGCAACTGTGGGCAGAGTAGATTTCCTCGCTCTGTTCTTGCAACCGTATCCAGCCAGCTTCACCCCTCCCGCGTACAGTTTCCCATAATAGAGGATGGAACAAACATCTCACCATGTCATCACAGAAGAGAGCTTCACACTCACAGGATGGTCACAACTTTATACCCAAAGAGATTGGAACGGCTAATACGGCCTATTAGGCCCGCTGATGGAGTTTACAACGCGACTGGTGTGCAAATGCTTCCTCCTTATATTGAATGGGAAAGCGTCCCATGACCTGTTGGCGGGATACTTCACTAATACGCATGAGCATCTCTCCTTTCTTGAATGCCTGACTTAAGTATAAACTATGACATTAATGTCAGAGTCAAGGGATCTCATGCTTCATTATGCGTGAGCATTGTTCCTGTATTCCATTCCCTTACAAAGGCAGGCTCGTCAAGTGCCGCTTTTGCGGTTGCAACTGTTTGCTCGAATGCTTCGCGCTCTGCAGGTGGCAGCGAGGTCTGTGCTTGCTCGCGCAGAGTCGCTGCTGCCGCACACAATCGCGTGGCCTGCGCATAGTGACATGACTGATTGTCCCATACATGTTACAACGAGTGCCCGCGTTCGTGTTTGACAAGTAAGGCCGGTATTCCCATTTAGTAAGAGCCTGGATATTCTGTGATATGTATGGAGGAAAATTGGCAATGGCTCAGGTCAGTGTTGATACGAGGCGAGGAACTGATATACAAACTACTCCCGCCAGGCTTTATTCCCATGATAGTCCATCCATCTGGCGAGAAGCGCTCCTTCCATACCTGATAACACGCGTGGCACTTTTCCTGGTAGGTTTACTGGCAGCTTTCTATATTTTACCCTTGCTCAAAAGTAGCCCGATTCTTCCCTCGGTTAGCGCGAGCACAGGCTTCCCCGGCGTACTTTGGGTAATGTGGGATCGCTTTGATTCCGGCTTCTACCTGGACATCGCCAGGCACGGTTACTGGGCGGCCAGCACATTAAACAGGGCCTCTAACTGGATATTTCTTCCATTATATCCAATGTGCATCTTTGCCTTTGCACACCTGCTTGGAGGAAGCAGAGCCGCATTCTACCTGGCAGGCATCCTCATTTCCAATACATTCGGGCTGCTAGCAGTTAGCGAGTTTCTACCTGTCTGCGATCTATCCAGAGTCACTCTTTTTGGCTTGTGCTGTGGCTTGTATCTACTATGCCCGTCGACGTCAGTGGTGGCTAGCCGGTATCTGTGGTGCATTAGCCTCATTGGCTCGCATCCAGGGCCTCGGCCTCGTTATACCGGTTGTCTGGGAATTCTGGCAGATGCTGAGCGATCGCTATGCGCCACTGCCCGATATAAGTGGAGCCACACTTATAGAGAAGGGGAAAATCTGGCTGAATTCACGGCTGAAAGGGTTGCTTTTAGCAACTCGTGAAATGCGGAACTGGCTCAATTTACTTGCGGTCGCTCTCATTCCTCTCGGCCTGGTGCCTTTCCTGGTCTATTCACAGATCAAAACCGGAGATTTTCTAGCTACCATTCATAATCATACCGTGGGGTGGGGACGCAAGCCTGAGTTGTTTTTGAGACTCATTGCTGGCGCGCTCCTTCACCCTCGTCTCCCTGACCCGATGGATTGGAATTTCTGGCTGGTGAATATCATCACGATCTTTGTATTTCTCAGCTTCACTCTTTGGGCATTCCGCAAGTTGCCGGTGATGTATATACTCTATATGGCTGTCATGTTGCTATTACCGCTATCTACAGGCAGTATAAACAGCATCAGTCGCTACTGCCTGGTAGTGTTTCCGGCCTTTATGCTCCTGGCCTTATGGACTAGCCGCACAAAAGAATCAGGATATGGTTTCTTCATTCTGACCCTTCTTGCTATGGTACAGGCCGTCTTTATGGTCTTCTATGTTCTGGGGCTGCCTATTATCGCATAGTGGCAGACAGACTGAATAGCTTCCCGGCGTTTGTTTCACACAAACAATGATACTCACATCCCATATTCCCCTTCTTTCACGTAAAAAGCATATACATCTGACAAGGATGATGCGTGAGACATTGAGGTATCCGTTTATATGGCTATACCCCTGGAGTAGAGAAGCGATGTTTTCCAGAGGGAATATGGCACACCTCTCAAGGGTAGGTAGTTTGTGAAACGAGCAGGGAAGCGGATTCGTCTCGTAGGGGCGGGGGTGGCAGGGAGGAAGGGTGGGGACCCTTGGGTCGCCCGGCGTCCTGTTCCCCTGCCGCTTCCCACCATGGGCGACGCTCCCCAGGCCAGTCCGTCCATAGTAGGGGCGATGCCTTGTGCTCGCCCTGGTTGGGTTCATGTGCTGCGTTACATTTGTTCTTTCATTCGCCAACAATGAGCCATGCGCCGCAGGCGCACCACCGCGCATGAAATTGATTTGGCCCCACCCCTAATTTCAGGGGAAGCACGATGGCTCTGCGAGCCAGAGAAGAGGATGAAAATGGGATAGAATGAGGAGGTGATCAGTAAGCAGAGATCGGTTTGAAGCTGGTACCGTGAGTCCGCAGAGGGAAGCCGATCCAGGTGCGTCCAGAAGAGCAG
>VBHI01000416.1 GCA_005881495.1 Chloroflexota bacterium | reverse complement strand
CCTGCTCTGGCGTGCGCCTGCGGCCAAACGATGCCGCCTCTTCAGCGACATCGAAAAAGGCCGTCTCGGTTGCACCGGGGGCGGTAGGCCTGCAAGGCGGCAAACCCATTCTGCCAGCTACGCGTGCTCACGAGCGCTATGGGCGGCTCTTGGGCAGTCTCGGAGGTCGTCATATCGCGGATCAGACACGCCCACAAGGAGGCATCCGTCACCTCATAGGTGGCAGCCGCCTCGAGAAAGCTCTCCCAGCTGGTCAGTTCACCTGCTGCCGTCACCTCCACCTCGCGGATGTGCTTGTGGCCTTGGACTGTGCGCACATAGCGGTGATGGGTCCACTCAATGAGGTGGGCATCAGCCAGCCCCTGCACATCCTGGTACAACAGTCGATCCTCCGGTAAGCGTACCAACCCATCGATCCCTTTGCAGTACTTGAGCCAGGCAAGCAAAGGACCATCAGCGGAGAGGGCATCGGAAAGCCTCAAGCTGATCGCGTTCGGCCCTGCCACTTCCAAGACTTGCTCGATCAGTGTGCGCGTCACCTCGGCTTCCTTGCCCTTCTCGGAGGCCGCTCCGCTGAGTACCCGCCCAGGCCACAATGATCGGACGTGTGGCCGACACACACACCAGGGCCACCACCCGCAGCTCGTCTCCTAATCCGCTCCCATCCACGGCGTAGACCTTGCCACGCACCAACTGCCGCTGGTAGAGCGACTGCACCCCGGCCTGTTGCGCTTTCTGCCAGGCTGACTCCCCTACCTGCCGCAGCGCATCGCGCAACGTATCAGGATGACACGGCAAGGATTCCTCTTGTCGCCCGTCGGGATGGCGATGTCGCCCATTACTCGCCTCCGCGGATCTGCAGCGGCGCCCAGCCTAGTTGCAATAACACGGCGGGCTCTCGGAACAGCACCTCGGCTGCCCCACTCAAGGACGCTGGCTCCACAAACGGCAAGGTCGCTAGCGTGCGCAGCAGCAGTTCATCGGGCACGCCCGCTCGTGCTCGCTGCACCTCCAGCTCATCTAAGATCGTAAAGATCCCCAATTCCTGGTGTAAGGCCACCAACTCATCCAAGGGGCCACTGGCCATCGTCGTGGCCAGGTCCGGCCGTTCGCCTCGTCTCAACGCCTCCGCTACGGCTGCTTTATCGTTGCGATACCATTCCATCTTCTTCCTCCTCCTTTAGAACTTCCCTTCTAGTTTATCACCTCCTCCCCTTATCTCCAAATGTCTGCCATGGTACTCGCGTCCTTGACAGGCATCCAGTCGTATGCTACCCTCGCTCTGAAGGAAACAAACGAAAATAATTGCGGGAGGGAGGAATGAACGCTCCCACCATATTTTGTAACGAGTGTGGGGCTGACAATGCACTGCAAGCGACGTATTGTTTCGCTTGTAATAAGCCCTTGCACGCTCCTGCGCCCCCGTCCCCTGCACAGATACAAGCCATTTCCTCACATGCTGTCGGTGCGGTAAACAAGATCAATACTCCTCTTGCGCCTTCTTACCTGCTCCATTCCCGCTATAGTATCGTTAGCCAGGTTGGCACTGGTGGATTTGGGGCCGTCTACCAGGCGAAAGATACGCTTTTCAGCAATCGAGCGGTGGCGATTAAGGAGATGAGTCGGATGGTCTCAGTCCGCAAGAAATGGCTGAGGCCACTGCTGCCTTTGAGCATGAAGCCCTGATGCTTGCCGATCTTGTGCACCCCAACCTGCCGCGCATTCACGACCACTTCAGTGAGCAGGGACGAGCCTATGTGGTGATGGACTTTCTCGCGGGCGAGACGCTGGAAGACCACCTGGACAAGTTCGTTCGGCGCTTCCCGGTCGAGGCCGCTCTCGATATCGGCATTCAACTGGCGACGGTGCTCGATTACCTGCACAGCCACCAGCCTCCCATTATCTTTCGCGACCTCAAACCTGCCAATATTATGTTCACTCCTGATAACCATGTCTACCTGATTGATTTTGGCATTGCCCGCCACTTCAAGCCCGGCAAAGCGAAGGATACAATTCCTCTCGGCTCCAGAGGCTATGCCGCGCCCGAACAGTATGGCAAGGCACAAAGCACGCCTCAGACCGATATCTATGGCCTCGGTGCCACGTTGCACCAGTTGCTCACGGGCGATGATCCTTCGCTCAAGCTATTCCGCTTTGAACCGGTCAAACTGCGCAACTCGCCTATCACTGCTCAACTGAATCCTCTTCTCAAACAGATGGTAGAGATGGAGATGGGCAAGCGCCCGGCAACTATGACCGATGTCAGGGAGCAATTACAGCAGTTCCTGGCTCAACAGACAGCCCAACATTTGAGCGCATCACAGAGGTCGGCGATTGCTAAAGTGGGACGGAGAAATTTTCTGATCTGGTTTGGCGGCGCCGTAGTTACCTGTAGCAGCAGTATCGCCATTACTGCATACCTTTTGACGAGGCAAAATGCGCCAGTTTCGAAGGCAATACATCCACTCGCTGTCAATACTGCGTCTCCTTCCTCTACTCTTCCGGCGACGTCTCTTGCCAGAGCAAGGATTCTCAGTGGTCCTCTTTCTATCTACCTCGGTCATAGTGGCTCGGTAATAGCCGTAGCGTGGTCACCCTTTGGAGACCTGATCGCCTCGGCTGGCACGCTTGACGACACCGTGCAAATATGGGATGCAAATACAGAGAATCTCATTCTGGTCCCTGTCCTTGAAATTGACCCGGCGGAAAAGAAAGTGCCATCCACTAAAAGAGAGCCTGCTCTCTTTGGAATAAACGGCCAGGGCTTGAGTACACTGGCGTGGGATTCATATGGTGCACGCCTTGCCTCCGCGCTTGACAATGAGAGCGTTCAGATGTGGAACCTGAAAACGGGGGAGAATACTCTTTTCCGCTTTAGCCAGCGTGGAAATGCGGGAGCCGTGGCGTGGTCACCTGATGGAAGTAAACTCGCTGCAATAAGTGGGAATAGCCCT
>VBHI01000415.1 GCA_005881495.1 Chloroflexota bacterium | reverse complement strand
AGCCAGTAGATCACTACCGCAACCGTTCCTACCAGCACGACACCGCTTATCATATAGACTGTCTCAATGCGGTGATATGGTATCCCGCACTGGCTAACAGCGTTGGCGGCAGTTTGGAATGCCGGGACATTCAGAGCCGAGATAGCTTGTATCGATTTTGGCCCCTGATGTGATGCACAACTGGCAGAGGCGAGTAATTCCTGAAAATGCGTTTGCAGACATATCCAGTTATAGATGAACAGGCTTGCCCCAAGCACGGTGACAATCAACAGCACGAAGCGCAAGTCGGTATCCGACGGAAATGCAAATGGGTTGAGGCGAGCGCGCCTGGGAATCATCTGGGAGGCGCTCATCATCGTTTCCTCCTGTTAGGTAGGGTCAGTGATCAGACTTGCTGCTATGGCATCAGCCAGTCTGTTTGCCTGCATATCAGAAAGCTTGAGTTGGAGGAATCTCTCATAGGACAGCTTATGCACCCGCGCTATTTGCGCGACAATGTCACGCGCCACATCCGCAATTAGCTGGTTGTTCTCTGCACTTGTCATAGTTCCCTCCAGCGATTCGACACAGGTAGACTCCATTCATGTTTCAAACGTGAATGATGGCAAGATGGCTTACTTTCTGCCCGTGGGGTTCGACACTCTATAGACGACGCTCGACGGCAATTTTATTGGATAAGAATTGCTGCACGCTTCATCGAGCAGCGGCCGCTTGTATCGACAGTCTCTTGTTGAGTCCGGGTCAATCGAGCCTATGCCATTGTCTCAGAAAAGTGTATCACACCCAGGAAGTGAGGCGGTGCGATATGGTGGATGCCTGTCGATTTTCTCATGGAGGAGCAAGAGCAACGCTATGAGAGGTATACCAGTGAACCATCTCCTGCTCAGTTAGCTCGCTATTTTCAACTCTAAAATGGATGATTCTCGGAAACGAATATGTGCTGAGCATGCGCTCTTTCCTCGCGCCGCCACTTGCGGACAGAGATGAAAAGTTCACGGAAGGCGCGTACAATAACGCGCAGGTTAGCCCCGGTGGCGCGTCCTCCCTGTCGCGGCAGGTGATGAACGCCGACTTCCCGGTAGCTGTAGCCAGCCCGTTTCAGCTGGTAGAGCAACTCGGCATTGATCATCGCTCCCCGTGTTTCGAGTGGGTGTTGATGCAAAAAATCGGTGCGCAGGAGTTTGAAGGCGCAATCGATATCGCGCGCGTGTATGCCCAGGACATTCCTGATGAGGGCGTTCCAGCCCCAGGCGTTGAGTTTGCGCAGCCACGTGTCCTGGCGGTGTCGGAGTCCATAAAAAACGTCAACTCTTTCGTCGCGGCGGCGAAGCCATCTGCCAGCGTAGAGCCATAGCCCTGATTGCGCGCATGTGTGACTAACCTGACGCGCGGCTCGGCTTCCATTATGGCGGAGACGATGGCCCCGGTGCGGTCTGTGCTGCCATCATTCACTACAACGACCTCGAAATCCTTCACCCACGCTGCCAGCACGTTCAAGACATGCCCAAGCGTAACGCCGATGACATGGTCTTCGTTGTACGCAGGGAGAACAACCGAGAGGCTGTGGAGGGGTAGGCTTTCGGTCTTCTCCCCGTCCTTGTTCGCTAGGCCCGGCTCGCGTGCGTCGGCGGTGCCTCTTCTCTCTCCGAGTAACAATACCCGATTTTCGCCACGGACATTGGTGTTCGCTGGCACATAAGCAGGGAACCGTGTTTGTTTCTTTTGCGCTTTGCTCACAAAGACCCACAGACGCATTCCCAGGTAGGAAATGAGCACTGTGCCGGCGATGGCAACTATTTTCGAGGCGTTGGCCCACACGGTCGTATTGACCGGCAAAGTATGAAGAGCCTTGCTGGCAAGCCAGAGGATGATGGAACTCCACCCAATGCCGCACAGCGTGGTCAGGGTGAAGCGCGCCAGTTCTCGCCGGGTCGTTCCCTGTTTTTGCCCGAAGGTCCAGTACTTATTAAAGAAAAAGCTGTTGACCGCACCCAGGCTGTAGGCCAGCGCATTGTACGCCAGGAGCGTGAGCGAACTGGTGGTGGGGAAAAGCCACAGCAGGCCATTCAAAATCAGCAGGTCCACCAGGGTGTTCAGCCCACCGACCAGGCCAAACCGCAACACCTGCCCAGGCAAGCTGCCCCGCTCAAAAACGTGATGCGTGTGTTGTTCGATGTAACGTGGTCGAATGAGGTCGGAGATGTCGTCTATCTCTCTCTTTTGAAGTTCCGGTGTTTCTATCACAAAGCTATCCTCTCAAAACAGTCGAGAGCCCTCATCGAGCTACTCGACGGGTTCTATCAGTCGATACACAGGCAGGTGAAAGCCGTTTCCCCTGGCTGCGAGCGCGGGCGGGTGACTCAAAGGCACATTCCTGTACGGACACCTCGTGTTAATCAGGGTAGCAGGGGGGGATGAGAAGGACATTGGAAGAAGATGAGGGATTTCTCATGCGTGTTTCGCCAGGGTTGACTCATTTGACAATGGCTCTTCTTCGCTCAGGAGTGAGCAAATGGTATCAGGTGTCTCTCGAAATGATTCTCCAGCGTTGTCTTGCAGTAGAGAACCATCAGGACCTGGCTTCTGAGGAACTGCTCTGGCTACACGCTCCCACAAGAGCCGGCGCTTGGGGTGTTAGTGGACGAAGCCGTCATCCAAAAGCACCCCAAGCAACAAATTTTCTTCAACCTGTTTGCCGAGAACTGGCACCGTCGTCAGGCACTACGATTAAACTCAACAAATACCGCTGGTGAAAAGTGATTCAAAGTCGACCGTAACCTCATAGTGCTTCATGCATTTGTCCCGGGCCACGGCGTGAAGGCATTATCGACGCCGCGCAGAGCGGAACGCAGGTGCGGGTAGTGACGCAACAGGACCGTTGACATCGTATTGTCGCGGATCCATTCCATGCCGACCTGGGTGTAAACCCCTGGCGTGAAGTCCTCGGAGAGGAAGCGGTCGCTGTTCAGTCGACGCGATGCCATCACGATGAAGATGCGGAAGGCGGTCTCACTGAAGGCAAAGCCTTGCGGTCGTTTCTCCGCGAACATGCCCACGATCAGGTCGACGCGGTCAATCTCGTTGTTGTACACGCGTCGCATCTTCTCGGCCAGGGCCGCGTCACCAGCCAGGTCCTCGAAGCTGCTGGCCGGAGGGAGGTGCAACAGTGTGCGGAACTGGTTATAGCGCGGCACCCCCAGCTCCCGCGTCCGCAAGATATCCGTGGCCGCCAGGTCCATGAAGTACCCATCAGGTCGCTCGAAGTGTTGCAGGAAGCGCGGGTAGTTATTCAGGATGATGGCCCCAGGATAGGCGGTGCCGAAAGAATAGAAGGCATCCGTCAGCGAGAGGTGCTGCAAGACCTCCTCGGCATGCGGTCCGGCAATGTCGCGGAAGGTGCACTCCAGCAGCGACCGGCCATCCTCTGCTGCGCGGAAGCGGTAGGCGTCTGGAATCAGCGGGTGCATGCGGTAGACGATGCTGAACTCTTCGGTCAAGCAGTAGGGCACGCCAAAGTGCTCGACCTGCGAACCCGGAATGCCACTGAGGGCCTCGCTGGCACTCAGGCGACCGAAGAGCCGGTGCAGGCGCTCCATTTCGAGGCCCCACCAATTGGCTTTCAGCGCCACCTGCGAGGTGGGATGGCTGATAATAGCAGGCGTCCATTCGACCGTGTGAATCTTGGCCGTCAGGGCGGCATTGATGAGCCGTGCCCGCTCAAAGAGGTCGTCGTCCGACCAGTGGGGGTACTCGGCGCACAGGCGGTCGCAGATGGCATTGTGTTCCCGGGTGAACACGGTCACCAGCAGCTCCAAACCCAGCCACCAGCCGGGCACCAGGGCCGGATTGAGAGCCGGGTCGGCGGGCAGTGGCAACCGGCCATTGTCGCCCATGAGCAGTTTACCATCCCGTCCAGAGCGCCTCAAGGCTTGCCGCTCGGTGCTGCTGCCATACAGCTGCGAGGCATCCCACCAGTGCGTCTGTGTATTGAGATGGGTCGGCGGCAGGCTGCTGGAGCTGGCCGGGCGCGTCGGGTCAGCTGGGACACGCAAGATCTTCATGGGATGCTCCGGCCAGGGATCCTCCGCGCGCAGGGCAATCAGCCAGGGGTTCTCCTTGGGACTCGTGCCATGGCTGAACCAGTCCCGCACC
>VBHI01000414.1 GCA_005881495.1 Chloroflexota bacterium | reverse complement strand
GAGGTCCAGAACAAATCGCTTTGGATTTTTGGGATCAATCAAGACCGGGACCAGGCTCCCTTTCGTATACGCTGGGCAGGAGTTCATGCTCCATGCCCAAAAGGTATGCGTTCGCCCTGTGCGAGGATTCGTCCATGTCGCCGTGACATAATAGTTGTCCCGTGTGAAACCCCACGCAGTCTTTCCGGTTTCATGGCGGATCGAGGTCACCATCACAATGATCTGTCTTCCATGATAGCGAAGCCACCTGATCTTGTAAATCTGATATGCAACGAATGTAATCATGAGAGCCATAGTACCTACAACAGGTAGAAGTTGCGGCATGAAGACTTCTCCTTTACAAAAATGCTTGCAATCGATGCGCAGCAGTGTATAGAACCTTCTAAATGTAATTTGACAGCCACCTTAAGGGCGTGAGCAACCTGACAATGGGTTTACAGGGGTTAGATACTGCAAAGATATGACAAGATCGCTTCCGCAACATTTCTCTGGAAGCATGTAGCAGCAGGCCAGGGAGGTAAAGGGCCCGCTACTCGTTACGGCTGCTTCGTCAAAGAGCATTGCCTTCACCATTAGAGTACTCCTCTGCGTAACGCCTGCCATTGTCGGCGCTTCTCCCATTCAAGGGAGTCAAAGGGTTCCGTCGTATTGACACTTTTATAGATCGCTGCTACATCGAGCAGAACCAGAATAACTATGAGTATCACGATCTCCATCTTAGCTGACTCCTTTCGTTTCTCCTCCAGTGATTTCATACTGTAAAGCTATGCTAGAGATGATGCTCTCCTACATGGTTAGTGATTTTATAGGGATTGGCGACGGGGAAGTTGCCTTTTTCGGCAGTGTCCGGTTGCTCAAGATGGTGGCCGCGGCTTAACAGCCGTGTACGGAGCCAGTTTGCAACAGTTCGAAGCAGGTACAGCTGTCTCCCCTCCTTGAAGCTTGCCGCTCGGATCATCCTCTCATCCTCTGCTTGTCGCAGCAGCTCTTCTCTCCCCCGGCGCAGCGTATCATAGTGATCGATGGGACGCATGATGTCTCCTCCTTTCGGTTCCTCCCTTGACATGTCCTAAATTAACCAGTAAAATTGTTTTAGATAGTTATATTATACCGTGGAATAACTAACCTGTCAAGTGTATTTTAGTGGTTAGTATGAAATGTGAGAGAGGAGGGACGTATGGCAGCAGTATCAATTCAAATCCCTGCTTTTGATGACCTTTCAGGGAACTGGCTATGCCTGGATTTTACGCATACATTGACCGAACGCTATTCACCTCAGCCACAGGACTTGTTGAACAGCTACAGCGATCTTGTGGCATGGGGTTCGTATGAGCGTCTCCTGACAGATGAAGAAGCCCAGCAACTGCTACGGGAAGCTAACAATCATCCAGAGGAAGCATCAGCAACTCAAGAGCGCGCTCTTGAGCTGCGCGAGACGATCTACCGGGTGTTTTATACTCTCTCGGAAGGCTCTTCGCCGGAGCAATCCGACCTGGCTCTCTTAAACGAGAGGCTCGCTGAAGCCATGTCTCATGCGTGTCTCGTTCCTGATGGTGGTGCTTTTAGATGGGACTGGGCGACGAATGAGCAGGCATTCGATCGCATACTCTGGCTGGTGGCGCGTTCGGCGGCTGATCTTTTGACATCCGAAAAATTGCACGATGTGCGAGCCTGCGCAGCTGATGATTGTAAGTGGCTGTTTCTCGATGCCAGTAAGAATCATAGCCGTCGCTGGTGTGATATGCAGACCTGCGGCAACCAGGCCAAAGCCCGCAGGCACTCTAGCCGCAAGAAGGACGTTGGAGCGAAAGCCTGACTTCATGTTTTCTCTTGGCTCTCCATCTTTCGTGGTGAAGCGAACAAACTCGCATGCCAAGCACGTTTATCCTCGTTCTCCTGCCAGCGCCAAACTCATGTTGGGCCTGCGCCAAAATCTCTCGTTGCACTCGCAAATGCTGCTAGCAGGGATTTATGGCGAAGTGGCCGAGTTACTTGGCAAGGTACACCGATCATTGCCCACACCCGGGCTTTTGTAGCACCAAAATATATTTTTGGGTGGAAGATTGTGTTTGAGCCTGTAGTATAGAGGTAAACTTCAACTCCAAAGTCTTGTAGCCTTTGAAAGGCACTGACTTTATTTTGTACGCAAAGCCCTACAACGGCACGTGCTTTGTGAGCAGTTTTGAATATTTTCTTGAGTATAAAGCACACCTGATGCAGTGACATAGCCGACGCAAAAATCCATTTCTGCATTTGGGAAGTCGGTTCCTGCCTGCAATAGCACTTTGAGTGAGTCGTCGACGAAGTTGATGCTTGTATCGGGCATGGTTTACCACCTATAATTTGGACAAAAATGTTGTGGGATTCAGGGTAAGCGAAAGCTTTATGTGCAATTATAACGTAAGGCATGGTTTAAATGCACCTGACACTATGCTCGTCTTACGCAAACATTGTCAAGTAGGATTGGCTCTTTTTGAACCAGGGTACACTGTTGCACTACCCGAAA
>VBHI01000425.1 GCA_005881495.1 Chloroflexota bacterium | reverse complement strand
AGCCTCGCACAGCTCCCCCTCGTCCTCGGGTTGTTGGGCATTTTGGCGATACTTCAGCTGTTCGGACGGATCGTCATCATGTGGCTGTACAACAACACTAATCGCAGCGTGCTGCTGGTGGGGCTGTTCCACTCGAGCTATAACGTAACGACTCAGTCGTTCAGCGCATTCATCCCCGGCGGCACCTCGTCTGGGTTCGTGCCAGCCACCATCGTAGTCACTGTGGCTGCCGTGCTCATCGTCATCTTCACCAGGGGCCGCCTCTCGTACAAACCGATCCTGGCATCGCCATCAGAAGAGGCACCGCACCCACCAGATGCGCCTCTGACCCAAGCCTGAACCCCTGCTGTTCCGATGGTTGCACCCTCTTTAGCTAGCAAGCGGTATTCACCAAATGTGAGGAAGAGCCCACGGGATGCGCAACGAGGTGTAACCGCCACTAGCATAAAACGAAAAGAGAGAGCTCTAATGAGAAGGTGACAAAACATTCTCTCACAAGGAGGTCTCTCTGCCTATGATACCCAATGAATGTATTGAGGTCCAAACCTCTCCTCTTGATCGTGCTTCAGTGCCTGCATGGTTCGCTGAAGTAGTCATGATTGCCCGTCACTTGGCGACCAAGGGGCTGTTCGAGGCTTTTGCGCAGCAAGTTCGCCTGGTACGAGGACGCTTCGGGAGCTATGAACCCATCGATTTTCTCGCCCTGTTGATCGGCTATGCCATCAGCGGGGAACGGACCCTGGCCGACTTCTTTGAGCGAGTAGAGCCTTTCGAGGCAGCCTTCATGGCGCTCTTTGGACGCCGATGTCTTCCTCATCGCTCCAGTTTGAGTCGCTTCTTGGCCGCTGTCGATCGTCCGTGTTTGGAAGCCTTCCGCACGCTCTTCGAGCAGCAGACGTTCGCCCAAGGCTGGACAGCGGAAACCATTGGCGGCATCTTCGATCGACAGGGGCGCCGCTCTCTGGTCTTTGACGTCGATGCGACGCGCCAAGCCGCACGGCAACGCGCCCTGCCCTGCGATCCTACCTTGCCTGCTGCCAAACGCCGACTCGATGCGGTCTGTGCTCCTGGCTACCGAGGACGCAAGCGTGGGGAGGTGGTGCGCACGCGCACCACAGCGCTTCAGATGCACACGCGCCAATGGGTCGGGACGTATGCGGGCCAGGGCAATGGCGACTATCGCGGGGAACTGGCTTCGGCCCTGCGGGCCATCACGGCTTATTTGAAGCACTTCGCGTTTCCACCAGAAATGGCGCTGATCCGTCTCGACGGAGCCTACGGCGATGCGACCGTCGTCGCTCAACTGCTTCTGGCCGGCACACCTAGCGTTCCGCGATGGAGAGGATATTTGCTCCTGGAGCATCCCCAGATCCAGCGCGTGCTGGCTCATGCACCGACGGCGAGCATGACGAGGATGAACAGCGGTGTGGTCGTCGAGTTGTTTGAGGGCGGCTGGCTGGAACTAGGTGAGGACTTATCTCCCGTGCGAGTGATTGTGGCCCGGCATCCTGCTCCTCCCCCAGGGAAGGACATTCCGGTGGGCAAGCGCGTCGGGGAGTGGGTCTATGAACTGTTCATCACGACGCTGGATGCCGAGGGGTTCCTGGTGGAGGATGTGCTCGATCTCTATCAGGGGCGTGGAGCTTTCGAGGCCGTGCTGGCCGATGAAGACGTCGAAGAAGATCCCGATCGCTGGTGTTCCTACACCGAGTGTGGGCAAGAGCTGTGGCAAATTGCGTGTCAATGGGTGTGGAACCTGCGCCTCTCCCTGGGACAGACGATGCAGGGCGTCCAGGTGCGCGAGATCGAGTGGGCCCCTCCCAAAGAAGCTCCTGCTGTCTTCGTCGCTGAAGGACCCTCACCCCAAGAGTATGGCCCGTGGCAGTGGGCCGCCGCGTTCGGACGAGCCACGGGGCGTTTCGGGGCAGAGGACGCGCGTGTTGCAAGAGGACGGGAAGCTGCGCTGCCCAGCCGGGGCCAGCCTGTGGTTGAGCGAAGTGCGCGCGTGAGAATGCCTTTACGAAAGCTGGCCGTCTACCTGGCCTACCAGACGGGTTGTCAGCCCTGCCTTTGCGAGAGCAGTGTCTGGCATCAGGAGCCAAAGGGGATCGAGCCCGTCGCGTTAGTGCGGTCCGTCGTCTCTTGCCTCCACCCGCACCTGTGCCTGTTGAGCGCAAGCCGGTCCTGCTCGGACCGATCCGGTGGGTGGATGTGGCTGGGCGAGCACTTCGCCGCACCTGGATGACCCACTGGCGTCGGCAATACGTCGAGATCCTTCCGCTTGCCGGCATGCCGCCGAGCCTTTCCCCTCCCCCTCGCCCACCACGTGCGGTGCGGTCGCATCACCGTTGGAGTTGGCAAGATCGGCTCGCATGCAATGCCTGGTCGGGACCACCCCACCAGCGCATCACTGTTGCTGGCGTTCCCACATTCCTCGCCAGCAACTAGGACAGGAGGAACTGGTAAACCAAGAAGCTTTTTCTATGACGGGTCATCTCCCCTCTG
>VBHI01000424.1 GCA_005881495.1 Chloroflexota bacterium | reverse complement strand
ATGATTGAGGGATATACCTATTGTACCTCAGTTTCTGTTGGAGGGTGGACTTTTACATACTTTAGATGACGAAGTTCGCAATGGCCCGCTGCCCCCTTGACGTGCAATGACAGATGGGACATACTACGCTCACCATGACAAATCATTAGGCGCCTCCTTCTGAAAGCGCAGGAGACTGGCAATTTGGATGAATCGAGCAACGAGTACTGAGATGAGTAGATAGTACTTTTCTTGTGGTAAGATGTCACATTACTTCGTTACATAGTAATGTGACATGGCATAATGAAACCGCTTGAGAGGCGCATTGCGGGGAATTTATCAAGACACTTCTGGGAAGAATAGGAAACATTATATGAGTGAAGAAGTCAAAGATACCGGCATGGTACTCAAAATTGGTCACCTCTACCCAACGCTGATGAGCGTCGCGGCGGACCGCGGCAACCTCTTTTCCATCGAGAGACGCTGTAGGTGGCGCGGCATCGAAACCGAGGTTGAGCAAATTTTTGTCAAGCAAACTCCCGATTTTACCAAATATGACTTGATTCTTTTCCACGGCGGAGCCGACCGAGAAATGGAACTCGCTTCACGTGACATCCAGGCCAAAGCGCCCTCTCTACACGAAGCGGCAGAATCGAATACAGTATTCTTAAGTGTTTGCGCGGGCTATCAACTGTTAGGCCACTACTATAAACCATTCCAGGGGCCAGATCTCAAAGGTGTCGGGGTACTCGATCTGTACACCGAGAGTGGCAGCACGCGTTTCATGACCCACATGGCCCTTGAATGCAATTTTGAGGAGACCGGCAAACAGATCCTGGTAGGTTATGAAAATCACAGTGGGCGCACCTACCTCGGCGATAAAGCGCAACCGCTCGGAAAAGTCCTGGCCGGCTGGGGCAACAACGGCAAGGATAATTTCGAGGGAGCAATCTACAAAAATGTCTTTGGCACGTACCTGCACGGACCGCTCTTACCTAAAAATCCCTGGTTCACAGATATGCTGATTCAACGCGCGCTCGAACGCCGCTATGGTAAAGTCGAGCTGGCACCGCTGGACGATACCGTAGAGAACGCTGCCCACGATGCCGCACTCAAACTGGCCGAAGATTTCAAAGGAACCGTCTCGGCAATCGATGCCACACCGTGGCGGCGTTAACAGACCAAACAATACAGGAGGACGGCACGGTCATGCTGAGCGCAGCGAAGCATCTCAAGGCCCATGGAGACAGACCCTTCGCTGTCCTCAGGGCGACAAGGGAACACACCCTGTCATGCTGAGTGCAGCGAAGCATCTCGACGCCCAGCCGCCTTCGCCCTATGGAATCCTGGATTAGGAAACCTTATATGCCAAATGTGCCAATAAAATACTCTATAAAACACTGCCTTCTGTTCTGCCTCTTATTCTGCTCCCTTGTTGCCTGCGACATAGTTCCATCGACCTCCAGCAACAGCATACCCAGCACACCCGGCGCCTCCAATACATCCACCATCAACCGGCCCACCGACCAGGGCACGCCGCAACTGAACACCTGGTACAGTGGCACTCCTGGAGTGGAAGTGCGCTACGAGGATTGGAAAAGCCCGGGCAATAATGAAGATACCGTCACCATCGTGCGCTTTGACCTTCGCCATATCACACTGAGCGTAGCCTACCAGCCCACGCAGCCATTGTCGATGAGCGAGTGGATGCAAAAAGAGCACGCAACAGCCATTATCAATGGCGGCTACTTCGATAAACAGAATACCGCCACTGCCCTCGTTGTATCCAACGGGCAGAGCTTTGGGACGTCCTATGATGGCTTTGGCGGTATGCTCTCGGTTAACAGCCAGGGCCACATCGACCTACGTTCGCTGCGTCAACACCCATACGACCCCAACAATGACCGGCTGCGGCAGGCAACACAATCATCTCCCATGCTCGTCTTATATGGCCAGGCCACACAGTTTAACGCCGACGCGGCTAGTTCGCGCCGCAGCGTCGTGGCGATGGACAAACAGGGGCGCCTCTTGTTCATTGCCAGCCCGAGCGCGGCCTTCTCACTCGGCGAACTAGAAGATCTGCTCGTTGGCTCGGATCTCTCTATCGATAGAGCGCTGAACCTCGACGGCGGAGCCTCTACCGGCCTGTACCTCAACACAAAAAACCAGCAAGTAACCATCGACGCCTTCACTAACCTGCCCCTTGTGGTGATCGTGAAGGCACTGTAGGGGCCGATTTATCGCGCCCATCGCCGATTTATCGG
>VBHI01000423.1 GCA_005881495.1 Chloroflexota bacterium | reverse complement strand
GCTGTGCGAGCCGTCGACGCCTGGCGCCTTCTGCTTTGGTCGACGCCTGATCGCCATCGACAGCAAGCTCGTCGACGTCTGCGAGACGCCGGAGAACGATTGGACCTTTCGGGGACGCACCAAGGACGACCAGCCACCTCGGCAGAGTCCTTTTCCGCAACGGCGTCTGCTCTCGGCGCTGGAGATTGGCTCGCCTGCGCACGTGGGAGCGGTCCTGGCTCCCGGTTTCCGCGCGGAAATGGCTCTGGTCCCCGAACTGCTGACCTACTTGCCACCCCACTCGCTGGTCTTGCAAGACTCCGGCTTTCGGGGGGCCTGGTGGATCCAAAGGCTCAAGCAAGCCGGCCATGACCGTATTACTCGCCTGCAAGCCGATGACTCTGCCTGTCAAGGGGGGCGGCTGAGCGATGGCAGTTAGCTGGTGCAGATCCAACGCTCCAAAGGGGAGCCGTTGCCGGAGCCCTTGACGCTGCGCATCATCGACTATCGCCTCAACGAGCAGATCGCCGAGCCCCTCGCGCAGTTGCAGCGTTCGCGCGGACGGACGGGCACGCGCAAGGCGGTGACGGCCGATCAGGTGTATCGCCTGGCCACCACCTTGCGCGATCCGGCAACGGCCCCGGCCAAGGAGGTTGCGGCGTGCTATCATGAGCGATGGGAGCTCGAACTGGTCTATGATGAGGTGCAGGAGCATCAATTGAGCACCCCGGTCTTGCTCAGCAAGACCGTCATGGGCGTAATGCAAGAAGCCTGGGCCTTGCTCTTGGGCCACTCTGCCCTGCGCGCCTGGATGATGCAATCGGCCCAGCAAGAGCCAGAGCTCGACGTGGATCGACTCAGTTTTACGCAAGCCGTCTGCGTCTTGGGAACCGCTCTCACCCTCAGCGTGCCGTTGCAGTGGACCCCCAAGGAGCAATGGAAGCCTCGGGTGTTGCAGGACCTGCGCCAAAGCGACTGCTGGCTGCCTGCAAAGCGCCGCCTGAGGAGTTATCCTCGCGTCATCAAAACCGCCAGTACCCGCTTTTTCGTCAAGCCAGACAAGGATGTGCCTTTTCTCTTTCCAGACAAGACCAAAGCCTGGAAAGATTTTGTCTGCCCACTTCATTCCAGTGAGACTCGTCATGAGGTTCTCCTTATTTGAATGGCATTGGACCCAAGGGTCCCCACCCTTCCTCCCTGCCACCCCCGCCCCTACGAGGCGAAACCACTTCCCTGCTCGTTTCACAAAATACCTACTCTTGAGAGGTACAGCCTACTCCCTCTCCTTGGCTTGACAAAAGCCTGAGCAAAGCTCAACACGCTGAACGTGCAACAGTCCCAGAAAGGAGGAAGCTCATGAGCAGAAACAAGGCAGTGGACACTTCCACTGCAAGCCAGATCCGCGGATCAGATACGGCCAGCGGTCAACGCGGTCGCGTGATGCGAACCAAGCCCGCTGATTACGAGCTCGTGCCTTTTCCAACAACCCAGCGTGTCATCGCCGCTCTGCAGCGGCTCTCAGAGCACAAGCATATGATACAAGTGTTAACGGAAGTCGATGTCACGATCCCACGCCAGGTGATCCAGGAACAGAAAGCCAGAGGCGCAGAGCCCTTGTCGTTTACGGCGTTCATCGCGGCCTGTCTGGGCAAGGCCGTCGATGAGAACAAAGCCGTGCAGGCCTATCGCAAGGGAAGGAACCAGCTGGTACTCTTTGAGGATGTGGATATCAGCATCATGGTGGAGCATGAGGTGGAGGGGCAAAAGGTTCCCCTGACCTACGTGGTGCGGGCCGCCAATCGCAAAACCGCCCGGGAGATCCACCAGGAGATCAGGGCCTTTCAGAAGCTACACACCGCAGAAGTGCTACCAATACCGCGGCTGGTGCAACGATGGCCAGGCCTGCTGCTGCTCGGTGGGCGAGTGCTGCTCAGATCGCCGTTCTACCGGAAAAGAAGTGCCGGAACGTGCGGGATCACGGCAGTGGGGATGTTCGGCAAAGGGAGTGGCTGGGGCATACCCACCGCAACCCCCCATAGCCTCTTCCTCACCCTGGGCGGCATCACCGAGAAGCCAGGGGTGGTTGATGGGCACATCGCCATCCGCGAGTACCTGAGTCTGACCGTCAGTCTGGATCACGATATTATCGACGGCGCTCCAGCCGCACGCTTCGTCACACGGCTGAAAGAACTGATTGAGAGCGGTTTTGGTTTACTTGACCAGGAGGTCATAGCAGAGCAGGCCAGCACATAACCGGTGTTGCGGACGAATGACCGAGGCTTCCGGAGCGAGGACGCTCCGCTAGTCCCTGGGAGCGGAGCTCTCATCCATGATCAGAGGTATCAAGGGCGTCCGCAAGGGCGCCGATAGTGAGAGGGGAACAGAGCCGATGTCTCTGCCTGATCGTCCGTGGTTTCGCTTTTATGAGCAGGGTGTTCTTCCTCACCTTGAGATACCCGATCATCCCCTGACATGGATGCTCGATCAAGCGGCGAGAAGGTATCCAGACCATACGGCCATCCTTTACTATGGCAAAAAGTATACGTATGCTCACCTGGCTACCCTGGCGGATCGTTTTGCGGCAGGATTACAGCAATTGGGTGTACGCAAGAGTGACCGTGTGGCAATTGCGCTCCCGAATATTCCCCAGTACCCTGTTGCATTTTATGGGACGCTAAAAGCCGGGGCAGTGGTTGTACAGACGAACCCACTGTATACGCAGCGTGAAATGCAGCACCAATTGGCCGATGCCGAGGCTCGTTACATGGTCATGCTGGAAGACTTTTACCCGGTTATCCGCGCAATACGCGCCGATACGGCGTTGGAGCAGGTGATACTGACCAGCCCGGCCGAGTATCTCCCACTCTCTCTGCGCTTGCTTTATCCTTACAGCCAACGCCATAGCCAACGCCATAGCCAACGCCCTGCCAGGCGCGCAGAACCGCGCTTGACGAAAAAAGAATGGCAGCAAGACGCGACGTTGCACTCGTGGAGCGAAGTGATGAGATCACCCGCAAGCAAAAGAGTGGACGTACAGCTTGCTGGAGATGATCTTGCCGCGCTCCAATATACTGGCGGTACGACAGGGTTGGCGAAAGGGGCGATGCTGACGCACAGCAATTTGCTTGCCAATACCATGCAGGTGCGCAATTGGATGGCCAAGATCCCCGACGGTCAAGAGATAATGCTGAGCGCTGTCCCTTTCTTCCATGCTTATGGTTTGACGACGTGTATGAATCTCAGCATTCTCACGGCATCGGCTATGTTACTCATGCCGCAATTTAAACCGAAAGAGGTAGTAAACGCTATTCGCAAGTACCGGCCAACGATTTTCCCGGGTGTTCCTACGATGTACCTGGCGCTGGTGCGCGAGGTAGGTGAGGATAGGGAATCACTGAGTTCAATTAACTATTGCATCAGTGGAGCAGCTCCCTTGCCCGCCAAAGTACAGGCAGACTTTGAGGCAGTTTCACATGGAATGGTGGTTGAAGGCTATGGTTTGAGCGAGACATCGCCGGTGACCCATTGCAATCCTTTGAACGAAAATTGCCGCAATGGCACGATTGGACTGCCCCTTGCCAATATAGATGCCGCTATTCTCGATCAGAAGACGGGTGAAATGCTCCCTGTTGGTGAGATTGGGGAATTGGTGGTGAAAGGGCCCAACATCATGAAGGGCTATTGGAAGCATGCAGAAGCGACCCAGGCCAGCTTTTCGCAGGGGTGGCTGCTGACCGGTGACCTGGCGAAGATGGATGCAGATGGCTACTTTTCGATAGTAGATCGCGCCAAGGACATGATCGACGCCAGTGGTTTCAAAGTGTTTCCAAGAGAAGTCGAAGAAGTCTTGTTCAATCATCCAGCCGTGCAGGAAGCGTCAGTGGTAGGCGTACCAGATGAATACCGGGGGGAGACGGTCGCGGCCTTTATCGTGTTGAAACCTGGATACGCGCCTTCAGAAAAGATGCAGGAAGCTATATGGGCATATTGCAAGCAGAACCTGGCTCCCTACAAAGTTCCAACAATTGTGGAGTTTCGTGAGAATTTACCTAAATCACTGCTTGGGAAAGTCTTACGCAGGGAATT
>VBHI01000421.1 GCA_005881495.1 Chloroflexota bacterium | reverse complement strand
ACGGACCTATGAGGACTTCTACGCCGTCTGGCCCAACCGAACCGACAATCCCTTCACGGCGGTGCTAAACAACACCCAGAAGTACGTTGCGTCAACGACGCTAAAGGAGCCGCTCTCGTGGAGCAACTCCACGCTTCTCAAGGGCGACGCCGCAGAGGCCGTGGCCAGGCTCAAGGAGGAGCCGGGCAAGGATCTCGTGGTCCTCGGCAGCGGAGAGCTGGTCCAGTCGCTGATGCGGCACAACCTCGTCGACGCGT
>VBHI01000422.1 GCA_005881495.1 Chloroflexota bacterium | reverse complement strand
CTGAGAGGCGATCCGCCCGTGCGCTGGGCCAACACGGCCAGCATCAGCGGCTCAATCAGCGCGTTCGCCGGGCGCTCTGGGTCTTCCCGAGCGCAGGCACGCACCTGCAACAAGCGTACGGCCAGCGGGGACAACAGACCCGAGCCTCCGCATCAGACCGTCAACCGGGGGCCCTTGCCGTTGCTCAATGCGACACCCGCTTTTCAGGCATGGATGATAGTCCTCGACCAGCCACCGATGCCGATACCAGTCCACGCGCTCCCACGCCTCTTCGAGCGTCGTGGTGGGGACCGAGGTCAACAAGACCCATTCCAGCGGCTCCTCGCCTTCCGGTGCCTGCTCTTCCCACACACGAATGACCCACACCGTCAAAGGCTCCTTGCTCGCTCGCGGCTCCTGGCGTGGTGGCAAGAGCGTCAGCTGCCCAAAGGCCAGCTGGAGCTGCGCCCTGCGCTTCTGATGACCATGCCGAGCGGGAAGCTCCAGCACATGGCTCGCCTGGCTCGGAAAGGCGCGGGCCTGCGTCAGCGAAGA
>VBHI01000420.1 GCA_005881495.1 Chloroflexota bacterium | reverse complement strand
TCGGGGCGCCGCCTCTTCCCCGACGGCGGTGCAGTCGCCTCTCTCCGGCTCGTCGACACCAGGACGACGACCACCGGCGTCTTGATCGCGACCTACGCAGCCACGCTTTGAGTGTCAATCCTACCATCCTGAGAGCGGAATCTGTAGAAATATCCTGGTCTCAAACACTCTTTCACACAGATTCTTCGCTTCGCTCAGAATGACTTGGTGTAATGTCTGTCATTCTGAGCCGCAGCGAAGAATCTGTGTCGGTTGTTTAGCGACGTGGTTACCCAGATGTTAGCAGAGTATCTTTCTGAGCTGCAACGCACTTCTGAACTGCACGTCTCTGTTGAAACGGTTTCCAAGAGTGCAAAGGATCGGACACCTTCTATGAACAGTGTATGGCAACGCATCAATCATCAGTGGATTATTCCCCCTCTCAGTGCGCTGACACGTTTCAGGCGTCGCCTTACGCGACCTCTTCGAAGTAAAGTTGAGCGAGAACTCTGGCTGAAGCACCCGACAAACATGCGTTTTGAGCAGCATCTTCGCCACTGGAAAACGATAGGCCCTCGAACGACGCATAAGAGTGGTGTAGTGACAGCGGGTCTTCAAGGGAGATCAAGTGCCTACCTTCGATCAACTCAAGTCTCCCCTACAGTGGTGGCAACGCTGAGACAAACCATCAAAGCGGACGACTATCGCGGGAAACAGCTTCGTTTCTCAGGTGAGGTCAAAGTCGAACAGGTTGAACAGCAAGCCGGCCTCTACATTC
The DNA here is from genome assembly GCA_005881495.1 of Chloroflexota bacterium. The sequence goes on along the minus strand of VBHI01000420.1, from coordinate 13 downwards.
GCACGAACGGACG
>VBHI01000458.1 GCA_005881495.1 Chloroflexota bacterium | reverse complement strand
ATATGATCTTCCTCTGAAGGTTGATTATGGAGACATGCCAGACCTATATAGACCTCTGGTGTAAAGACACTATTCTGCTGAAAGGCCTCAAACTGGCAGCGCTGGCGCTCAGTTACGCCGGACAAATCGTAGCGTAAGTCACGGAAGGGGCGTAACACTTTCATGACCAGGGGTTTGAAAGTAGATGGATCGCTGGTAAAGAATATCCAGGCGCTTTCGGATGCTTGCCTGCTTGTGATTATATACCTGGTGAGAACAGAAAGAGTAGGATAAGAAGGGACAACATCAGGCGTAGAATCCTCCGTGCTATCTCGGAGGGTATATACTGACTCACTGATCAAATCTAATGCACACATACGAAGCCTACCTACAATCATCAGAATTTCGGGAACAAGTACATGCGGGGATATCCTGAATTACCCGGAATCTCCTGATCCATTATAATTGTTCAATCATAGATAAAGATGAAATTGGATGAAATAGGAGAAAATGACTAGATAATCCTCGTCTAAAGTGCATTTCGGTTAAGATTTCTTAACAAATTCCGTTATCCTACGGATAAAGGCAACATTCTTGAGGCCTGTAGTGCTATTGGAACACTCCACCATGCTTCTGCCTCTACCTGGCGTTCCACACCTGCACGGTTCCTTCTATGCCACCGGAGGCGATGTACCTGCCATTTGGAGACCATGCGACAGATTGCACCGCCGTGATGTGTTGATTGTACGTGAAGATATGCTCTCCAGTGAGGCTATTCGAGATATCGACATTGTGGCTTATCGAAGCAACGTATCTGCTATCGGGTGACCATGTCACAGCCTCTACTGGATTGAATTGATAGTTATAATTGCCTTGATAGTTATGTGCATCCTGGTAATACGTCACGACGGAACGCGGTTGTTGCTGTCTGTCGCTCTCGAAGAGCGCCACAGGCCAGACCTGGACGGTACCCAGCCTATCTCCCGACGCGATGCGCTCGCCATCGGGTGACCAGGCGACCGTATATACCCGGTCTGTGTGTCCAGTGTAGGTGTAGACGGGGCGTCCCGTGGCAGCCTCCCAGATTTGCACGGTCGCATCAAAACTTGCCGAGGCGATGTACCTGCCGTCGGGTGACCAGGCGACTGAGCATATTTTGCCGGAATGCCCACGATAGATAACCACCTGGTGCCCGGTGGTGACCTCCCAGACCTGTACAGTCGTATCATAGCTCCCTGAGGCGATGTACTTGCCATCAGGTGAACAGGCGAGCGTAATCACCCAGTCGGCGTGTCCCTGATACGTGCGTTGGAGCTGCCCGGTTGCCGCGTTCCAGATCCAGACGATGGAGTCATCGCCGCCAGCAGCGATAGCATCGCCATCAGGCAGCCAGATAACATCCTCAACCCGCTGCTGGAGGTGAGGAGCTTGAAAGGTGATCACGTGCAGCCCTGTGTTGGCGTCCCACGCCTGTACTTGGCCCTTCCAGTTTCCCATGGCAAGGCGCATCCCATCGGGGGACCACGCCACTCCAAGGACACCACTGCCGGTATTATAGGTGCAGATGGTACCTCCCAGGTTCGGGCTATAGCCTGGGTGCGGTATTCCAAGAATCACAGATTCCGCTAGCCATGCCAGGGTGCCGGTTGTAGCCGCAAGCCCTGCGAGTCCTCCCATTTTCAACACCGTGCGGCGAGAGAAGCGGCGTTGCTTCGGGGGCAATGTGGAAGTTTGCTGTGCCGCAAGGAGTCGCAGTTCCTGCTGTTGCAATTCCTGCCTGACCATCCCCAGACTGAATGGCCTTTTGCGTTCATCCTTGTGGATCATCTGCTGAATTAACCCTTTGAGCGGCAAAGAATTCGCGTGCCTGGATTCAGCCGCATTCGGGGAATGATGAAGGCAGCGCAGCTTTGGAAGAGCACCACGCAGGCGAGAGAGTAGGGACATTTTCCCTGCCTGTAACTGGCGAAGGATTCTCCCCAGGCTATAGACGGATTTGCTCTGCGGCTGCGGCATGGAAGCTACTGGGGGGACCGCCCCGGTGTCTAACAGGTAGAGTTTCCCGTCAGGTGTGCGCCAGATAGAGCTCATCTTGAGATCTTGGAAGCCCAGAGGCGACTGGTGTAGGTGCAGGTAGTCGAGCACCGTAGCGAGCTGGATGCCGCTATCGAGCACTTCCTCTACAGCAAGCGGTCGATTTTTCCTCTTCCTCAGGTAAGCTTCGAGCGTTTCACCCTCAAGGAAGTCCATGACGAAATACCAGCGCTGGTCTTCAACAAAGTAATCGTAGATGCGTGGGAGGTGGGGATGAATCAGGCTTGCCAGCGTAAGCATCTCGCGCCTGCTGGCTTCGATCAACTCTTGCGCATCCGGGTTATTCTGGCCTATTTCCTTGAGGGCTACCACGCGTTTGCCGAATTGCGTGTCCTGCGCCTTATACACGGTGCTCACCTCATCTGTACTTACCACCTCAAGAATACGGTAGCGCTGCTGCATGATGACATCGGGGAGAAGCAAACCGGTAAGGGGATTTGTTGCAAGTCCAGTTCCTCCTGGGGCATTGGTGAGCGGCTCGCCACAGGCAAAGCAATGCGTGGCCTGTGCCGGATGAGTCGCGCCACACGCCTGACAATACATCGAGGTAGAAACGTTGGCGTTTACATTGCTCGCCATACTTGCACCGTTCCATCTTCACTGCCGGAGGCAATATATTGTCCATCCGGCGACCACGTCACGGACGTCACCTGGCCGGAATGGCCGCGATACATCAGAATTTCGCCCTGCAAAGCCATTGCTTGATTGCTGGCCTTGCCGAAGGACCACACCTGTGCGGTGGCGTCGGTCCCGCCTGAGGCGATACGCGCTTCCGATCCGGTGAGTAGGAGTGGCCCTCTCAACTTGCACGGTTCCGTCGGTCCCGCCCGAGGCGATGTGGCTGCTATCGGGCGACCAGATGACGGCATTGACCGCAGCAGTATGACCGCGATAGTTTACTGAAGTGTGCCCCGTGCTCGCATCCCAGACTTTCACGATGCCATCGGCTCCGCCCGAGGTAATGTATTTCCCATCGGGCGACCAGGCAAGGGTAAGCACCGTTTGAGCATGGCCGGTGTACGTGAAGATGAGTTTTCCTGTTGTCGCCGAACGCACCTGGACAGTGGTGTTCCCGCTGACAGCAGCGATCCTGCTCCCATCCGGGGACCATGCCAGGGCATTGATATTTCCAGGTTGGCTAAAACGAAAGAGGCTCTCATCTCCTGTTGCTATACTCCAGGCGTCTACGGTGTCGTTGCCCAGCGCTGCAGCGATATGTGTGCTATCTGAGGACCATGCCAGAGCATCCACTCTCTGGTTATTGGTCGCAAAAAGAGCGGGTTCTCTTTCACGAGAAAGAAGCCTTTGCTCTGCCGGATAAATGGCAAGACCAGGGACCATAACGAGGTTTCCTGTGTTCGCATCCCAGACCTGTACGGAGCTATCGATTGTGCCGGCGGAAGCAATGTGTTGTCCACCGGGGGACCAGGCGACGGCTGTCACCGATCCAGTATGGCCGTGGTACGTGAAAAGAGGTCGGCTGAGAATCCTGGCTTGCGCAGGCGCTGGAGCAGATGGGGAACGCACCGGGGTAGTTCCAATGAACGGGTGAGGAAACAGCATGTCTATCGCATTCGGCTTTTCAACGACGAAGGTCGCGATAGCGATACTGACGCTACACGTTGCTACCACGCTGAGGCAGCCTTTCATAAAGGTTCTCCGCTTGACCACCGGGCCCGGTTTTTGAGCCGTCCGTTGGGCAAGAAGGCGCTGTAATTCCTGCTTGACGATCGCCACGCTTGCTGGTCGCTTGCTCATCTCCATCTCCACCATCTGCTTGAGGAGAGCGTTGAGTTGGGCAAAGATGGGTGATCTACTTGATGGGACAGCTTGAAAATGAAAGAGGGTGAGTGAGGGGTCATCGCCCGTGAGTAACTCGTGAAGTGTGGCTCCGAGGCCGTAGATATCCGATTGGGGGGTTGTCTGCGCTTTGCCATACTGTTCGGGAGCGGCGTAGCCTTTCGAGCCGAGGGGAATAGTATCTTTCGCCTTCCCAGGCTTGAAGTGGCGCGCGATGCCAAAATCGATCAGGTACACGTGGTTGTCGGCGGTGCGCATAATATTCGCAGGCTTGAGGTCGCGAAAGATAATGGGTGGCTGGTGGGTATGCAGGTAGTCGAGCACCGTACACAATTGGAGACCGATTTCAAGGACCATCTCAACCGGGAGGCGCTGGGAGGATTTGCCCAGGTAGTCTTCCACGGTATCGCCCGCGATAAAGTCCATAACAACATAGGAGCGTCCATGCTCGCTAAAATGATCGTGAATGCGCGGCAGGTTGGGATGGGTGAGATCCGTCAACAGTAACGCTTCATGTTCAAAGGCAGCGGTAGCCTCAGCCAGCTCTTGTGGACTCAAACCATCCTGGTTCATTTCCTTGATCGCCACGAGGCGATGGCTGAAAAGCGTATCTTTCGCCTTGTAGACGGCCCCGAAGCCACCGGTACCTATCTCACTGACGATGCTATAACGCGAGTGGAGCAGGTAAGAAGGAACAAGAGGACCACCTGGGGCTTCTCTCATCAGAACGGCAGCGTTTGAAGAAGCAGTGTGCGCCGGGAAAAAAGGTGAGGCTGCAGAAGATTGCAACGCCTGGTTGCAGACGAAGCAATGCGTCGCTTGTAGTGGATTGGATCCCCCACACTCGTTACAATAGGTGGCAGAAGCCGCCATTTCTCCCTCCGAAACTGTTATCGTTCTCTACAAGTCGAAAGTAGCATACCGTGAGAGCCCTGTCAAGAACGCGAGTGCTTGCTCTTTATCCTTCAGGTCAACTCTGAACAATTTCAAATGAACCTCCTTTGAACATTCCTACTTTTCTTCGCGTGTGCTTACACCGGCTTCCGCGAATGTAGCCATCTCACCATGTATACGTAGCGCCGCCTCAATGATGCTCATCGCCAGTACGGCACCAGTCCCTTCTCCAAGCCTGAGCTTAAGATCGAGAAGAGGGAGGAGTCCCAGCCTCTCGAGAATCAAGTGATGCCCTTGTTCTACGGATGCATGCCCAGCCAGCAGATACGCGCCAATCACCGGATTGAGTTCAACTGCAATCAGCGCCGCAGCGCCTGAAATGAAACCGTCGATCACCACGGGAATGCGGCGCGAGGCAGCAGCTATTATTACACCAACCAGTCCGGCAATTTCTAATCCCCCTACGCGCATAAGCACGTCGAGAGGCTCCTGGGGGTTGGGAACGTTGCGCTGGATCGCTTTCTCAATCACTTGTATCTTATGAGCGAGTTGCTCATCATCGATTCCCGTTCCGCGCCCGGTAACGAGCGCTACCGGCTTTTGCAGCAGTACCGCGGCAATTGCGCTCGAAGCCGTCGTGTTGCCAATACCCATATCCCCTGTCGCTACGAGGTCAATTCCCTGGTTTAACTGAGTAGGCCACTTTCCGCGAGAGTAAGTCGGGATGAGAGAGGTCGGCTGCTACTCCGACATCGACAACAATCACCTTTGCCCCAATGTGATGCGCGAGGATGTTGATAGCTGCCCCACCCCGGAGGAAATTATAGACCATTTGTGGTGTCACAGCGGACGGATAAGCACTTACCCCCTCTCTTGTGACACCATGATCTCCTGCCATAATGATGACCGCTTTTTGTTTTACGTTCGGCAGGGGTTGTTTGGTAATACCTGCCATTTGAATGGCAATATCTTCGAGCCTCCCAAGGCTGCCTGCCGGCTTCGTTAACTGTTGCTGGCGCGTTCTCGCCAGCTCCATCGCAGGCGTATCAAGGGGCGTGACACCTGCTACCCTATCAAGTATGTGTTGCATCATATAGTTCTCTTTCTGCTGTATGCTTCCGGGGAGGAATGCCAATTTCATTGGCACATGAGCATTTCATGGTGCATTCTATAATGGAATGCTCATACCAGTCCACTATGGCAAATGGAGACTCCTCCAACGTTGCAAAGTCACCCAGTCGGTTATACACTACCTCTGTATGAAAAGAAGTGATTCATGGCTGAAGTAACGACACACATCACAACAACGCAAAGCGGCGAGGGACAACATACCAGGCGTCTCTGGCTTGTGCGGCATGGACTGACTGAGTGGAACACGCAGCAACGCTACTGTGGCCATCGTGACATTCCACTTTCAGCGCAGGGACGAGCACAGGCGCTCTGGCTTGCGGAGCGGCTACAGAAAGAGATGATTTCTGCTATTTACACGAGTGACCTGGTGAGAGCGCGCGAGACGGCGGAGGTCATCGCTCACCAGAGAACACCGGCTGTACAGATCATGGTGTCGGCAGCATGGCGCGAGCTAAACTTCGGCGAATGGGAAGGACTTACCTACACGCAGATTGCCGAGCAATTCAAAGACCAGTTGGGCTTCTTTACCGATCCCGAACATCATTCTCCTCCCAACGGTGAGCTTGTGGCGCACATGCAGCAGAGAGTAAAGGATGCGTTATCAACTATTATGCAGAGCGATGATTTGCCAACAGCAGGTGACGTGGTGATTGTCAGCCACGGAGGTCCCCTGCGCGTATTGTTGTGCGGCCTGCTAGGAATGCCGTTACAGCGCCAGTGGCAACTACGGCTCGACCCCGGTTCACTGAGCGCTATAGATCTCCTGCCAGTTCACGAGCCAACTGTCCCGCATGTAGTACTTGCTCTGCTGAACGATCAATATGCTATGCCCACGGATCATACGGCGAAAAGTCCAGCCTCGATAGGAGCAGCCTCCTGGAATCCTGAGAACCGGCGAGAACAAGGAACGGTGCGAGATGGATAAAAGGCAGAAACAGCATTCCTCCAGCCAAAGGCAGGATCGTTTTTCTCGCTTGAGGAGTGTGTTCCTGAGTCAATATGCGGAGTTCGTGGCAGCAGTGCGGTTCCTCACTGTGCTGCCTGTGCCTGGGAGTACGCAGGTCTTTGATAAGGACGAGGTCACACCGCGCCTCGTGATCGGCTGTGAATATTTCCCATTGGTGGGTTTGCTGCTGGCACTGCTGCTCTGGTTGCTTGTGCTGATACTTGCTCCGCTCGTTCCGCAACTCGTCCTGGCAGCTTTACTTGTTGCAATGCTGGTAATACTTACGGGAGGACTCCATCTAGATGGACTGATGGACTCGTGCGACGGGCTTTTTGGTGGCAGTACACGCGAACGCAAATTAGAGATTATGCGCGATAGTCGTGTAGGAAGTTTCGGAGTGCTTGGCGCGACGTGTATATTGTTGCTCAAATTTGCGCTTTTCGCCAGTATAAGAGCACACACCCTCCCACTTGCCCTGTTGATCGCGTTGCCCTCTGCACGCTGGGCCATGGTGCTGGTGTTGCGCGTTTTTCCTGGAGCACGCCCAACTGGTTTGGGAGCAGCGTTTCACCAGGCTGTCACGACCGAGCGACTGGTCCTGGCAAGCATCGTCGCTTTGACTATCGTGCTGATCGCGGGACGATTCATTGGTCTTATCGTATGGATAACGGTGACTATTACGACACTGATTCTGGGATCCTGGATAACCCGGAGCATTGGAGGACTGACCGGTGATAACTACGGGGCAATTGAGGAAGTGGCGGAGGTAGTAGCATTGTTGGTAGTGGTCATGGTACGAGTATGAGCACTCGACTTGCGATTTTCTATTGTTGCTATGCAATCGATAAGCTGAATTGAGGAAGTTCCTCCGCGGGAACGATAACCAGGAGAAGAAATCCATCGTGTTTTCAGAGAAAACGATACCCCCACGGTTGATACTGATACTAGGAGGTGCGCGTAGCGGAAAGAGTTCTTTCGCGGAACGCCTGGC
>VBHI01000156.1 GCA_005881495.1 Chloroflexota bacterium | reverse complement strand
GATGTGTCGTGCGATGAAGCCAAAGCTGCGAACCGGCAACGGTATGCAGAGTTGCGGTGGAGCACAGACACAAGCCCCCGGCTTGAGCCGTGGGGTGATTGACGGAGTATGTACTGTATGCGCATCCTCATCGCTCCCCAATCGCTCAAAGGAAGTCTCACGGCAGCCGAGGCCGGACAGGCCATTGCCACCGGAGCAAAGTCGGTCTTTCCAGAGGCTGAGATTACAATAATCCCGGTTGCCGACGGTGGTGAAGGAACGGTACAGGCGCTCGTCGATGCCACAAGCGGCAGCCTTGTACAGCGGACAGTGACAGGTCCGCTGGGTACTCCCGTCGCGGCCTTCTTCGGACTGCTCGGCGACGGACACACAGCAGCAATCGAAATGGCCGCCTGCGCCGGATTGCCCCTTGTTCCACCCGACCAGCGCGACCCACGCATCACCACCACCTACGGCGTAGGTGAGCTAATCAAAGCAGCTTTGGATGCCGGCTGCCGTCATTTCATCATCGGTATTGGCGGCAGCGCCACCAACGATGGCGGCGCAGGAATGGCACAGGCTCTTGGTGCTGCACTCCTGACAGCCGATGGCAAAGAGATTGCACGCGGCGGCGCAGGGTTGGCAACACTCTCCCATATTTCCATCTCAAACATAGATCCACGCCTGCAAGAATGCACCGTCCAGGTTGCTTGCGATGTCACCAATCCGCTCTATGGCCCTACTGGTGCATCAGCTGTTTACGGCCCTCAAAAAGGGGCCACCCCTGAGATGGTCGTTCAATTAGACGCAGCGCTTGCTCATTACGCACAAATCATCGAGCGGGATCTCGGCTTGACCGTCAGTAATGTTCCAGGAGCAGGCGCCGCGGGAGGACTTGGTGCAGGCCTGTTGACTTTTCTCCATGCCACGTTGCGCCCTGGCGCACAGATCGTGCTCGAGGCAGTTCAGCTTGAAGAGCAAATGCGCACGGCAGACCTGGTAATCACGGCAGAGGGGCAATTGGACTCACAAACCGCGTATGGCAAAAGTGTCGGGGCCGTCGCGTCATTGGCAAAACGTTACGGCCTACCAGTCCTGGCGCTCGCCGGCGGACTGGGCAATGGCTACCAGGTTGTCTATTCGCTTGGTGTAGATGCTGTTGCCGTGTTGCCTTCAGGCCCCATGACATTGCCTTACGCTATGGAGCACGCCGCAGAGTTAACCACCGATAGCGCCGAACGCACCCTCAGGCTACTTAAAGTAGGCACAAACTTGAAAGCTCACTGAATATACACTCACGCGTACACACGTACTTACCTACCTATTTAATAGCCAGCAGTCTCTCCAGGAAACGTGCGCGCCAGGTCCAGCGTACGACAAATACCCATACTACCGCGAGCAGTCCGATCAAAAGGTAATCATAAAAACCAAGGACCGTAAGGTTAAATAAATTACGCAGCGGCGGTATGAATAACAATATCACGTAGGTGAAAAACATGGTTAAAGCTAAGAGAACGATGCGTCTATCTCCACGTAGTGGATTACTCCCCACCCAGAATTTCGAGGGCGGCTCAACAAAGATAATCAGGATAATCCCGCAGAGCACCGTAAATGTCGTGAGCGCCGTTTGAGCCGCCATCCGTGCAACAGCCTCTACATGTTGTGCTTCTTGCGCATTCTGGCTCACTGGTGTCGCGAATCTGATCAGCTCTGTGACGAAATATTCTCCAATATAGACGAAAAGTCCCATTATACCTATGGTGAGCGAAGCTGGCAGCACAAACCTCCACAACGCATGCCACTTACTTGTGCCTTCCGTTGTTCCAGGATATGCCCATAACGCCAGCAAGATTGCAGGAGTGCCAACGGTCAGGAATGTGAGGATCGACACCTGCTTGGAAGCAAAGGGAAATTCGCCAATTACCAGTATTTCAATGATCAGTATGGCGACCGCGAGAATACGCGCTAAGAATAGCTGAAAGATGTTCTGCATCCCATTGCGTATCCGCTGTCCCTCAAGAAACGCTGGCGGCAACGAGGAGAACGTATCCTTCAGCAGGACAATATCTGCGACGCTGCGTGTCGCTTGACTGCCACTTTGCATCGCAATACCCAGGTTCGCCTTCTTAAGCGAAAGCACATCATTGACTCCGTCCCCAATCATCGCGACATAATGACCTCGTTCTCGTAACACCTGGACCAGTTGCTCCTTTTGCTGTGGCGTTATACGCCCAAAAATCGTCGCTTCCTCGGCTGCCTGCGCGAACTGGGCAGGCTCCATCCCTGCCAGCTCTAGACCAGAGATGATGTTGATATTCCCACTCAATCCCACCTGTTTCGCCAGGGCAGCAACTGTCTGTGGATTATCACCTGAAATGACCTTGAATTGTATACCCGCCTGGGTAAACCGTTCTAACGTCTCTCGCGCTTCTGGGCGCAATTCATCGCGTAGGATTACCAGGCCGAGCGCAACAAGCCCATTGGGCAAGCGGGGCTTGTCGTCGTTATCGCGCAACGGTTCAAGCTCAGGAACAGCAGCAAACAGTAAGACACGTAATCCCTTTGCGGACTCTTCTTGCACCTTTAACTGCAACTGCTCATCGTCTGGGGAGGATAGCGCCGGCTGTAGTATCTCTACAGCGCCGAGAATATAAATACCCCGCATCGCTTCATCATCAAGAACTACCCCACTCCATTTATGCACTGAGGAAAATGGTATCTCCTCTTTGACGTGGCGCCTTTGTCCCGGACATGCGGCTCCAATCGCCTTGCTGGTGGCATTGCCGGTAGTGCCACTGGCAACAAAGTCACCAAGCAAGCGCCGTAGTTCAGCCTCATCCTCCCCATGCAGAGGAAGCACAGCAGAGAGGTTCAGGGCATTCGTAGTCAACGTCCCGGTTTTATCCATACACAACACGTCGACATTGCTCAGTGATTCAATTGCATTCGCTTGTTGCACCAGCGCCCCTTTCCCCACAATACGTAATGCCCCCAGCGAATAGGCCACCGTAATCGCCAGTAGCAGGCCATTGGGCACAATACCGGTAATCACAACGGACCGTTGTACAAACTCTACAATCGTAATCGTATTGGACAACGTGCTGAGCGCCATTAAAAACTCTAGGAAGATCGCTACGAGTAAAATGATCCGGATGATCAGGCTGATCTCGCGCTGCAGCGGTGTGTAGATGCGACGAAACGCACGCGCCCCAACGGTTAGACCATATGCGACACTCTGTGCGCCGACCTTTTCAGCCTGGTAGTACGCGCTCCCGTTGACACAAAAACTACCCGAATAGAGGTGATCCCCTGGCCGCTTTTCTATGAGATTGGACTTACCCGTCAACAACGACTCGTCGACGTCAAGCCGATTAGTAGAAAGAACTGGCCCATCAACGACAATTTGATCGCCTGGACGCACCAGGAGTATATCGCCCATGACGATATCACCAGGGTCGACAGACCGCTCCTTTCCCGAGCGGATCACAGTCGTACTCGGCCTGGTAAGCACCGCGATCCGGTCCAGCGTCCGCTTCGCTCGCACCTCCTGGATCACGCTCACTGTGACATTCAACGACACGACGCCGACAGAGATGAGGGCATCGCTGATTTTTCCCAGCACTGCCAGGGCGATCCCAAGCGTATACAACAGATTATTAATCGGGTTAAAAATATTCTCTCGCGCTATCTGAACATAAGAACGGCTGGTCTTCACCGGCATAGTATTGCCAAGACCCTGCGCGCGTCGTGCAGCTACCTCATCCTCAGAAAGACCCTGCGAAGTCAATGCTGGTACCTGTGCTAGCTGCTGGGGCTGCATCTTCATTCCTGGCGTTCTTCCCCTCTTAAGCTCATTCATTACATAATTTTCTTTTCATTCTAGTGTATCATCTACCACTCAGCCATCCAAGTAACTGTGTCCCACTTTACACCTCTGCCAGCGTCCATATTATAGAAGATATTACTTAAGACAACATGCGCAACTTTGAAATACTTTGGCATAGGTCAACCGGAATATTCTCGTCCAAAAAGAAGTTGTATCCTGTATAGGTTATCATTCGTATATATAGGCATACAGGGCATCGATAATCTCGACGAAGCTCATCTCGTAGTGCGACCTGTTATTCAAAAGGGAGCATTCCTCTTATGACAGAACATGTTTATGCAACTGATAACGCGGATTTTGAACATTTGCAGTCACTAGGTTTTTCTGACATCGAGGCCAGCCGGCTTGTCTATATGAAAAACCATGTCGATGACGAAGTCGAATATCGTGAAATGCTTGAAGAGAAGCGTCGTCTCAATTTTATTCGTTGGCTGATCGAGCATAATCGCTTGAGCAATTAGGCTTCATCGTTGTAACCGGTATTCTATCTTCTATCAGAGTATAGAAGCACCCTGGCCATTGTATGTCCTTGTTTACTAGATAGGCGACATTGTAGTCGCCCTGCCGGTTTGCCCCTGAGTTTGATAGCCACGTCTCCTCTCTCCGAGAAATATATAACTCTACGTTATGCCCAACTTTATCCGCGCCAATCTTAAACTGGAGAGACCTCATGCAACATCCAATAGCCCGTGCCTGCTGCCTGATCTTCCTTGCTATCAGTTCGCTGCTAACCCTCGTCTCAACAACTCCTATCAGCGCCAATAATCCTAAATCATACACCGGCCAACACGCCCTGCAGGATTTCCCAACCGTTGATCCCAATTATATTTATGACCGGCTCTTCTTCATAGCCACCAGCTTTCAACACCGTGAAGCGGGCTACGATAACAACTTACCGGTCAATGAGAATGGGCATGATGAATTTGCCGCCTACTGGTCTCAGGAAATCTCGCAGAATTTAGCAGGCTTTGGCCCCCAGGTGCGGCGCGATGCATTCCTTGTAGCAGGCTGGCAGGGGCGACCCGCCGTCGTTCCCGCCTTCAACGTAGAAGTCACCATTCCAGGCGTGACACACCCTGAACAGGTAGTTGTCATTGGCTGCCATTATGATGGAGAGGCCATCTCCACCCAATCGGCCAACGACGATACCAGTGGCTGCGCTATCGAGCTAGGCGTTGCCAGGGCCATGGGCATATACTGGCGCAGTCACCATACCTATCCCGCACGTACGCTGCGTTTCGTCATCTTCGACGCCGAGGAACAGGGGCTTTACGGCTCGTTCCACTACTTGAACAATACCATCAATGGCGATGTCAACAACATCGTGGCAATGTTTAATGAAGAGCAGAATGGCATCGCATACCCCCTGCGCTACCTTGGCAAAATGTCCAATCCGCTGTTGCCCTTTTATGCTGATATGTCTCCATTGAGCAATAGTCAATTGTATCCAAACCAGGACAAACTCACACACCAACAGCGAGCCAGCATCACCCAATTCCGCGCGTTGATGCAGCAGGCCGTCACCCCGGTATTTCAGCAGTTTCAAGCAATGGGATATCAAACCCTTGCCTATCACGGCGATAACAACCAGGATGTCACTCAACCCGTTTTCGCCACAAATCAGCTCAACAACCTGCACCTTGAGGATGACACGTTAGGAGGTAGCGACCAGATACCTTTTACCCTCGCAGGACTTCCCTGCGCTACCTTCGCAGGCAACTCGACCTATTACGATAACAACCCGCCGCCCTGGTCGTATCCATTTGATCAAAAAGAGGATACCATCCAACTGATGAATACATTCGCCAGCGGCAGTTCTAAGAAAGCTGAGGCCCTTGTCTTAGCCCTGGCCCTTCCCGGCATGCTAACGACCTGGATGCTCAATCAGCCCGCTATCCTTGGTCTGGCCACCGCCAAGAACCCCATCGCGACGATCAGCGATATCGGGCAAACAGTCGTCAATCAGAACATCCCCCTGAACGCCACTGCCTCCTACGATCTCACCAACAGTCCGCTGAGCTACGCCTGGGACTTTGGAGACGGATCTACAGCCGCAGGCATCAACGTCAACCACATATACACGAAGGCTGGCACCTATACCCTCACCTTAACTATTCGTTCAGCAACCGGCACACGTCGTATCAGCAAAGTGCTCACTGTCGTTCCACAATCAACAATCTATGACAATCCCTACGCGGGTTCTACGCAGGATGGAATGCCACCTCCCAACCCGACAGTCATCCTTCCCACGCCCAATGACGCCCCAGCGCGCCAGGTAATCCCAATTGCTACCGTAACGACAACTTCTCCCTCAAACGGAACGTATCCGAGTGTGTTGTTTGGTCTTGTAGCCTTAGCAATAGGTATTGTGATAGTATTCTTTGTAGTCCTGCTGATTGTCAGAAGAAGGAAGAGGGTGTAAAGAAAATGGCAAAACCAATCTATGTCATTGGACATAAGAATTCGGACCTGGACTCCGTGGCCTCAGCCTATGCATATGCGCGCCTGCTTCAATTACAGGGTGAAGAAGAGGCCATTGCCGCACGCAATGGAGAACTCAAACCAGAGGTGAGCTTTGTGCTCGAGCGCTACCAGGTCGACCCACCAGAAGCTATCGATGATGTCTATCTCCAGGTACGCGATGTCATGCGCCGTGGCGTCACCTGCGCATACCTCGACCAATCTCTTTTAGAGGCCGGCCAACTGTTGCAAGAACAAAATCGGCGTTCAATGCCTGTCGTTGACGCGGAAAACAAAGTACATGGCATTATCGCCACCGAGGATTTCGCCAAACTCTTTTTTAATGACCTTGATCCACGCTCTGTGAACCGGGTACCACTGAAACGAGATAACCTGGTGCGAGTTCTCAGGGGACGCGTCCTGGTAGAAGGGCGCCGCACGCTGGGCAATCGCGTCCTGGTAGCAGCGATGCAGGCCGAAACAATGGTGGATTATGTCGAACCGGGCTGCATCGTCGTTCTGGGTGATCGCGAGGACGCCCAGATCAAAGCAATCGAAAGCGGTGCGGCTGCCCTGGTCGTCACTGGTGATCTACTGGTTTCGGCGCGCACGCTAGCAGCGGCAAAAAAACACGGCGTCATGGTCATTAGCACAGCCCACCACACCTTCACCGCGGTGCGCCTGATTAACCTGAGCGCGAGCGTCCAGGACATCATGAACAGCGAGTTCGATTACTGCCGACCAGAAGATCCGATGAGCGAAGTACAACGCACACTGGCACGCCGCCGCTCCATGCCTGTGCTTGACGGTGATGGAGCACTGGTCGGGTACCTTTCACGAACCGATATCCTCAATGCCCGGCCCAAAAGGGTCGTGCTGGTAGATCATAACGAGCAATCACAGGCGGTGGATGGCCTCGAAGAGGCCGAGCTCCTCGGCATTATCGACCATCACCGCATCGCCGATGTCCATACAAACAAGCCTATAATGTTTCGCGCTGACCCTGTCGGCTGTACAGGCACCATCATCGCTGGCCTCTATTACGAAGCTGGCACCGCCATTCCCCGCGAGGTAGCGGGCCTGTTGCTGGCAGGTCTGCTCTACGATACACTCATCCTGCGCTCTCCCACCTGCACTCCCAAAGACGAACGCATTGCAGCCGAACTGGCACAGATCGCTGGTGAAGAGATCGAACCGTATGGTCAGGAGATCTTTGCTGCCGCCGCTGCCGACATCAGCGGGCGCTCCGCTGAAGCCTTGATTACAGCAGACTTCAAAGAATTCACAGTCGGTGACACAAAGTTCGCCATTGGGACGGTTGAGACAGCCAGCCCGGCAGCAATCGAGCAAAGGACGCCCGAGCTACTTTCGACCATGCAGCGTCTCTCCAACGAGCACGGCTATGCCTCTTTGCTCTTTATGCTGGTTGATATCATCAATTTGGAGTGCCGCCTCTTGATCTGGGGTGGAGAACACGCTGTGGCAGAAGTATTAGGCGTTCCACTGGATGCCGATGGACATAGCGTCATCGTGGAGGGGCTTGTCTCGCGTAAGAAACAGCTCGTGCCATTACTTGCCCGCTTCCAGGCCACCATGTCCGACAAAACAGGAGGGTTGTAAGTTACTTCAATTTATCACACCTGTTCCGTAAAATAGTGCATCCCACACACACCTCACCCTTTACAGAAGTGATTTTTGTTACCTACAATACTTGTCAGAGGACAAACACTATGTTAAACTAGAGTTCGACTCGAACACCCCTACCTACAGAGGATAGTGTACTTGTTGTCTCTACTTGGTTTTCTCAAGATACCAGTGTAAGTGGCGGTCAAAGCTGATACGCTTATCTTATTTTGTGCCTAAAAGGAGGGCAATTTCTATCGTGGACAATAGCCTTTATATTTGGGTTCCTATCGTCGTAGGACTCCTCACTGTGTTATTCGCGGCATATCTCGCGAACTATGTCCTACGCAAAGATACTGGCACACCAGCCATGCAGAAAGTAGCGGATGCTATTTTTAAGGGTGCAATGGCCTTCCTCAATGTTCAGTATCGCACAATCGCAGCACTCGCTGTTGTTGCCGCAATCGTCGTTGCCTTAGTATTGTATCTAATTCCATCGTATGGCGAGGTAACTAAGTTTAGCCTGGCCTGGCATACTGCTGTCGCCTTTTTGATCGGTGCGGCCTGCTCTGGAGTTTCCGGCTTCATCGGCATGTACGTCGCCGTGAAATCAAACAGCCGTACCGCAAGCGCCGCTACGCGCAGCCTTGGTGAAGCCCTGATGGTCTCGCTACGTGGCGGAGCCGTCTCAGGGTTCCTGGTGGTTTCACTCTCCCTGCTGGGCGTCACAGGCGTCTTCATCGCCTTTGGCGGTCTGACAAACCCGGCACTGGCGCCTACCCTCATCGTTGGCTTTGGCTTTGGTGCCAGCTTCGTGGCCCTCTTCGCACAGCTTGGCGGCGGTATCTACACCAAGGCCGCTGACGTAGGCGCTGACCTGGTGGGTAAAGTTGAAGCCGGCATTCCTGAAGATGATCCGCGCAACCCCGCTGTAATTGCCGACCTCGTCGGCGACAACGTCGGCGACTGCGCAGGCCGTGGTGCCGACCTCTTTGAGTCAACCGCCGCTGAAAATATCGGTGCAATGATCCTCGGCGTTGCACTCTACGCCGCTACCAACAACATCGGCTGGATTCTCTTCCCGCTGGTAGTACGTGCTTTCGGCTTGATCGCTTCTATGTTTGGCCTACTCTGGGTTCGCCCCTCCGTCGTCATCGAGCCAGATAAAGCCGCCGGTAAAGATCCAGGCGAAATCGCCATGAAACAGCTCAACATCGGCTACTTCATTACGTGCGGTCTCTCCATTATCGGCGTTTTCATAGTCAGCTACCTCCTGCTGAATGGAAATAACATCACAACAAGCAACGGCATAGCTCCCTGGATCTGGTTTGGCCTGGCAGGTACCGTCGGTATTCTCCTGAGCATTGCCTTTGTATTCATCACCCAGTACTACACCGCCGGCACATGGCGCCCGGTACGCGAGATTGCTGCTGCAACCTTGACTGGACCTGCCACGACCATCATCACCGGTGTCGCTGTTGGCTTCGAATGCGTTGCCCTGCCGGTATTGGCAATCAGTGTCGCCTTGTTCCTCTCGTTCTTCCTGGGTAGCCAGGTAACTATTCACTCGACGAACATTCCGCAAGTCATCAACCCCGGTGGTATCTTTGGTACTGCTGTCGCCACAATGGGTATGCTCATGAGTTGCGCCTACATTCTCGCCATGGACACCTTCGGTCCCATCACCGACAATGCTGGTGGTATCACCGAGATGGGAGGCGGAGCTGAGCAAGTGCGCGATATCACCGATGCACTTGACGGTGTAGGTAACACCACTAAGGCTCTGACAAAGGGTTATGGTATCGGTTCTGCTGCATTGGCCGCCTTCCTGCTCTTCAGTGCTTACCTGGATGTCCTCTACTCCTTCAAGTGCCAACAAATTCCAGGCCTCTGTCAAACGGTGGCATCCAGGGCTGCTGCAGGAATAGTCTACCGTGTTGATCTGGCTAACATCCTCGTCTTCATCGCGGCACTGATCGGCCTTACCCTGATCTTCTTCTTTAGCTCTCTGGCAATTCGCGCCGTTGGTGCGGCTGCCAAGCGTATGATCGAAGAGGTACGCCGCCAGTTCAAAGAGAATCCCAAGATTATGGCGGAAAAGGTCGAAGACCGTGTAGAACCCGACTATGCCCGTTGCGTAGACATCAGTACCCGTGGCGCCTTACGCGCTATGGTCCTCCCTGGTATTGTTGCCGTGTTCACCCCAATCGCCGTCGGTGTCATCCTTGGCCCTCAGGCTGAGGCTGGTACGCTGATGGTCGGTACCATGGGCGGTATCGTCATGGCCCTCTTCCTCAACAACGGTGGCGGCGCATGGGACAATGCGAAGAAATACATCGAAGCTGGCTACCTGCGCGTCAACGAAGTCGGTGAGATGGTCGATCGCCTTGATCTGAAAGGTACTGTCCTGGGTAAGAAGAGTGAACCGCACAAGGCTAGCGTCGTTGGCGACACAGTCGGCGATCCCTTCAAGGACACCGCTGGCCCATCGCTGCACGTTCTCATTAAGCTGCTTAGCACGATCACCCTTGTGCTGGCCCCACTGTACGTGTTCCTGCACCCATAGTTCGTCTAGCCTTTCACAGAGTTGAAAAAGGCACGTAGCGCGTCACCTGTGCTGCGTGCCTTTTTCTCCCCCTCGTGCCTCCGTACTTTGCCAAAGCGCGCATATTTTGTACACATGTGCTATTCTTAACTCGTTAATTCAATACGTGTATGCTTGTTTATCATCTATTGAGGATGAATATGATAGATTCATTTTCTATACATAGGAGCAGTTTCATATCCTGGAAGTATCTCATCGCTCCCCTGCTCTGTATCCTGCTGGCTGGATGCACTATCAGCCTCCCGCAACCAGGCAACGTATCAGTTTCATGCCAGGGAAACTGTACAACGGGTCCTGGAGTGCAAGGTGTCCAGGCATATGTTGAGCCGGATGCAGGAGAACATCCGATAACTGATGCCATTAACGCT
>VBHI01000155.1 GCA_005881495.1 Chloroflexota bacterium | reverse complement strand
TGATTCTAGGCGGCGTCGAGAAACCCGATGTCACTTTCACTGTCAGTGATAAAGATTGGTTGGGTATTACCGAAGGTAAACTTGATGCAACGAATGCCTTTATGACAGGCAAGCTCAAAATAGCCGGCGACATGATGCTCGCTATGAGAGTTCCCACTCTTTTCCCTACACAGCGGTAATGACTCCTTCTAAGTCAAGGTTCATTGAAGCGAAAACGAGAAGTGGAGTCTCCCTACCTACTTTCTATACGATAGGCTCCACTTCTCGTTTTCGTCTATTCTTTTATACACCTCTCCTCGACAAAGTCCTCATCTTGAGTTAGACTATCTACATAAAGTCACTGTTCAGTCTCGCCATACATACTATTGACAACTTCCAGAAAGGACTGTTTCTTGATGTCAAACCTGGAAACCGCTTCCCGTTCACTCATCGAGGCACATCAATTGGCGCGGCTACAATTGGGATTGTCACGCATGTTGCCAGCCAACCGCTTTTACCAGGAAAAGCTCGCTGGAAAAGAACACCCCACTCTTGAAAGACTGGCAGACCTGACCTTTTTGCCTTATACGACAAAACGGGAGCTCGTGGCCGACCAGGCAGCCCACCCATTATTTGGTAGTAACCTCACCTATCCCCTACGCGACTATATCCGCCTGCACCAGACCTCCGGCACTACCGGCCTCCCTTTGAAGATACTTGACACTCAGGAGAGCTGGGATTGGTGGGGCGATAGCTGGAAAACCGTCTATCAAGGATCAGGTGTCACCCGGGATGATATCGTCTTTCTTGCTTTTGGCTTTGGCCCCTTCATTGGCTTCTGGTCAGCCTACGAAGGCGCCAAAAAGCTTGGGGCACTCACTGTTCCCGGTGGTGGCATGGACTCTCTCCAACGGCTGCGCGCTATACGGGAAATTGGCGCTACCGTGCTGGTTTGCACGCCCAGTTATGCCCTGCGTTTAGCTGAAGTCGCGCAAGAGTACGGTATGAACATGCGCGACTCGACAATCCGCGTGACCATTCATGCAGGTGAACCCGGGGCCTCTATTCCAGCTACGCGCGAACGCATTGAGGACGCATGGGGCGCAACAACCTATGACCATGCCGGTATGACTGAAATGGGCGCATTCGGCTTTGCTTGTTCAGAACAGAATGGGCTGCACGTCAACGAAGCTGAGTTCATTGCCGAGGTACTTGATCCCCACAGTGGCCAACCTGTTCAAGGAGACCAGGCTGGCGAACTGGTACTCACTAACCTAGGGCGTTGGGGCAGTCCCGCTATCCGCTACCGGACTGGGGACATGGTGCGACATGGCGGCTATAGCTGTAAGTGCGGGCGAACTTTTCTTCATCTACCCGGCGGCATCTTGGGACGGGTAGACGATATGCTGATTGTGCGTGGTATCAACGTCTATCCTTCAACGCTTGCTGATGTTCTCCATCGTTTCCCCGCGGTTGCCGAATACCGCGTGATTGTCACTCGCGACGGCCCCATGGATGAGATTGCTTTAGAGGTGGAATGCCCGCCAGATCTCATAAAAGATATCCAGGACGAACTGCGCACAGCCCTTCATTTACGTATTTCCATCGAGCCTGTTGAGCCTGGGACATTGCCTCGCTTTGAATTGAAGGCGAAAAGGGTCGAGGATCGCAGAAAGCGAATGTAGAGCAGCCAACGAAGGCAGCGCTTATTGTTTACTTGTACAGTGAGCACTCACCTCCATCCGATCATCAAAATAAAGGCAAGCAATCGATATACAAATTTTATCAAATGAAATCGTCTATCTATCAGCACTGAGCCCTGGCTGTGTGCAAAAAGAGGCAAAAAGTGGCAAGAAGTGTGTGGCAAATCACACTGCTAAAGTGATATAGGTAACGGCACTGCTATTCGATAATCAGGTATACTAGTAGCAATGAAGAAATGTTTTGTATAACTCTATTTGCATCATTTTTTATAGCGAAACTGGTTAGTACTGAAAAAACGAGCGCAATATGACTCTCCCCGGAGGCAAGCTATGGATCGTTGCTTATACTGTGGATCAATATTGCCCCTTCATGCTCAATTTTGCGGACAATGCGGCAGAATCATCACCAACGCGAGAGGCAGTATAGGGGACAATCCGGCCGCGACTGTCCTTGCCGATGATCAGCCGACAAAAATCAGTAACCCATCTCATCTCCCACTGAGAAATTATGGCGAACAAAATGATGTCGCTACGAGGCCCCCGTGGGCCCAAAGTGGAGCGGCTGAACCAACCCCCACTCCCGACGACGATGAAGATGAGGAGGAGCGCCGCCGTCGCGCGCTCTTGCTAGGAATACCATTGTTTGGAGCCATAGCAGATCAACCTCCTGCCGCTAATGTACCAATGATACATAGTACTCCCCAGTTTGGTGGAGTGCCAATGGTGCACGGCAACCCTTCATTTCCGAATGGTCCTTCTGCTGCCCAGGGTTTTCAAAACGTGGTATCCACTCCCGCACCACAATATATCCCTGCGGCGCCGCAGACGCCTATACCAACTACAGGACCCCGACCGTCTACTCATCCTCAGACTCCACCTTCTTCCAGTCACAGTGGCCCGGGCAGTTCTGGCAACAGTCCTACTCCAGGCGGTCTCCCTTGTGGCGTAATGGTCTTGATCATTGCTGTCATCTGTTTGATTATCGCCGGCACCATTGGTGGATTGTTTCTTGGACTGCCTCCCACTATCTCAATCTCCGGCAGCACCGGCGTAACCTCAGGCGGTGTGCTTCACTTGCACGGCAGTAACTTTGTTCCAGGAAGTAGTGTAACCCTGACGCTGGACAATACCATCCCGCTTTTCGCCACTTTTAACACTGCACCAGCAGTAACTGCCCATACAGCTTCCTCCGCCCTTCCGATGTCGCTCGCCGGGCAGTTCAAACTAGCAAATTCGCATATTACCGCTGGAAGCAATGGAACCTTCGACGTAACGATCCCAGTAAGTACAAACTGGAGCCTGGGTCAGCATACTATTCGCGCGAGGGAGGATATCAGTTCGCGCAGCACCGTCATCGATTTTAGAATCGATGCACCGGCAGCAAAACTCATCGCGAGGCCCTCCGACATTGACTTCGGGAAAATCGAACAGGGTAGTAAACCTGTCATGTCAGTTGTTGTGAGTAACGGTGGCGGTCATATGCTTTCCTGGCAGGCAAGCAGCGGAAATGCGGCGTGGGCGAAGTTGCAACCTACCGCGGGTAGCATCCAGCTCTCCCAGCCCTATGCCTCACCCCAGTTCATCTATGTCACGGCGGATACCACTCAGCTCAAGGTAGGCGTGTATACTGCTACACTACACATTACTTCAAATGGCGGTGACTCTCTGGTGAATGTGAAACTTGAAGTAGTTCCACCGAGTCCAAAGCCGGTTGCGAAGATCAACGTCACACCCAACTCACTTGATTTTGGCGCGCTGGACAGTGGAAACCAGCTCACCAAGACGGTAACTGTGAGTAATTCCGGCACTCTGGCGCTCAATTGGAAGGTGGATACAGCGAACGCAAACTGGGTGACGCTGGACACAACATCGCAAACGATCCAGCCTGGCACTCGGCCCAATACTATCAAAGTGACGGTAGACACTACCAATCTCACAGCCGGTCCACAATCTGCCGTTTTGAACATCACCTCAAATGGAGGCAATGTACATGTGACGATCAAAATTGTGGTCAATACCCCACTAACGACACAACCCTGTACGCTGCAGGATCCCTCAGTATCCAGTGAATCCTTTAGTGCTCAAATGGGATCAAATCCCAAGCCATCGTCGCAAAGTTTTACTATCGGAATAACTGGAGCCTGCACAGACGGCGTCACCATCACACCGACAGTGACAATGGCATCAGGCAAAGGCTGGCTGGCAGTGACGCCTTCCGCGACAACCATCACCAGTGGCAGCACGACATTCAGTGTGAATGTGACATCGTCGGCCCTTGCTCTCGGAAAATATACTGGCTCGATCTCCCTCGCCACAGTCAACGGCGGTGCCCCTATTAGCGGTAGCCCGCAGACGATAAGCATCACACTCAAGGTAACCGAAACGCCTCCAGTGCTCGCGCTAGATACCAACGCACTCTCCTTTAATCTGTCAAATGGAGACCAGGCGGCATCCCAACCATTCAAAATCGAAAATACGGGCGGTGCGCCGTTGAACTGGACAGCCACCTTAGGTGCGCCCTCATTTGTTTCCATTTCGTCGGCTTCCGGTACGGACCTGGCGGCAGGGGCAAACACAACCGATAGTGTCGTCGTCAATCCAGCGCAAGTACATGCCGGTCCCTATACAGCAACGGTGACAATTGATGCAGTTGATCCGCTGACAGGGAATGTTGTTTCGGGTAGTCCGGCCAAAATAGCTGTGACAATTACAATAACACAGCCGCCATCGCCGCCATCAATGCATCTCAGCACCCAGGAGCTACCCTTAACGCCTCCAAACTGTGTATATACGGACTCGGGTACCCTAACGATCACCAATACTGGCGGTGGCACACTGAGTTGGAATGTCTCCGACCCGGCTTATACACCTGGTCAGTCTACCGGCTGGTTAAGTGTCTCACCCTCTGGACAAGGCAGTGGAGATGCAACGCTGAAATTCTCAGCGGATGGCACAGGGTCATTAAAGTTTGGGCAGAAATACACTGCAACTGTCACCATTACCCCTTCAGTCGGAGACCCACAGACGGTCACAGTCTCCTTCACTATTGGATGTCCTGGTTAACCATACGCAAAGTCGAACATTCTGCAACAGAAAAAAGAAGAGTGAGCACATCACCCTTCTTCAATTTCTATTCTTACTCTCCCTGGCATTCGCTACACGACCTCAATACTGCCCTCGCTCACCGTTCCGCCATGCTGAATCGAGAACACCCTCGCATACGGCTGGTCAGGATAGTAGCGATGTGAGAAAATAAGATAGATGTAGCCGTTGCGCCTGGCATACTCGATATCACGAGGTGAAGGATAAGCCTCAGACAGGGGATGAGAGTGATAATAGACGGTATCACCATCATATGCATCGATATCAAGGGTGATACGCAACAACTCGGCAGGTTCTATTTCAGAAAAATCATCAGGATGCTCGGCAGCATTGGCCGTCGGATAATTTTTGACGGCCAGGCCATCCTTGCACCCTAATGCGCCACAGGCTTCATCAGGATAACCCGCCGTCACATGCGCCAGTATCTCTTTGAACATGTCACTGGGGATACGCACGACGAACGCTTTATCGGCTACCATAATATCTTTGCCTCTAAATCTTCTTCGAGATCATCCAGGTTGCGCGTCCACAAATCTTCGCTGAGGTACTTCCAACCACCATCTGCGAGGATGACTACAATCTTGCCACGCTCTAAACTCTCCGCAACACGCAAGGCCGCGTGAAGAGCGGCGCCACAAGAAGGACCGGCAAAGATTCCTTCCTGATCTTTGAGCTGGCGAGTCCGTCGAATAGCATCCACAGCCGTCACCAGTATTTTTGCATCAATGAGAGACGCGTCCAACACTGGCGGTACAAACCCGTCTTCGAGGCTGCGCAATCCCTGTACGCCTTCACCCTGTAACGGTTCGGCGGCAACTATTTTAATCGCAGGGTTATACTCCTTCAATCGGCGAGCATTCCCCGTAATCGTACCGCCGGTCCCCAGACCAGCGACGAAGACATCCAGGTCGGGCAGATCTTGAATGATCTCCAGAGCAGTTCCCTCATAGTGAGCGCGCGGGTTGGCCTCGTTGCCATACTGGTAAAGCATGACGTACCGTTCATCGCTCTGAGCCATTTCTTGAGCCAGCCTCACAGCGCCATTGCTGCCCTGTAATCCATCAGAGAAAATGATATTTGCGCCATAGAGTTCAAGCATCTGGCGGCGTTCACGCGTCACATTGTCAGGCATGACAGCCGTAAAGCGATATCCCTTCACACGAGCAATCATCGCGAGGGCAATGCCGGTATTACCACTGGTTGGCTCCAACAGGATCGAATCGGAGGTTATCTGCCCACTGGCCTCAGCCTCCTCAATCATCATTTTGGCAATACGGTCTTTCACACTGCCGGAGGGATTGGCCCCCTCGATTTTCGCGAAAATTTGCACACCGGGTTGCGGGCTGAAACTCCGTAGCTCTACCAGTGGCGTATTTCCAATGGTATCCAGTATGCTGCTATAGCGCATAGATCTACTCCTGGTCTAACGACCACCAGCCATAGCAGGTAAGAGGATAACCGTGTCGTTTGGACCTACGCCAGTCTCCAGCCCCTGCAAAAAACGGACATCCTGGTCATTGACGTAGACATTAATAAAGCGACTCAGGCTCTCCTCCGGCTGGATTTGTTCCTTCAAAGAGGGATAACGGCTGTAAAGATCAGCCAGTACTTCTGAAAGATTACTTCCCTGGGCATTGACCTGCTTTGCGCCTCCTACAGAAGGCCGCAAAACGGGTGCCAGGCGCACAGTAGCCATAATTCAAACTCCTTCATGAGGCACTACGTGTTGCGTTTGTCGCACTTGTCGCACTTGTCGCTCATGTAGCGCCTCGCATTTCAGTATTTATCAGGCGGGTATAGCGCAGACATCTGCATATGTTGGTAGGTCCTCTGGATGCCCATTCTCACCACAAGCTGGACACTTCGGATCGCGGAAGAGGCGCAATTCATTAAACTCGCCTGCGAGAGCATCATAGGTCATCAACCGGCCAACCAGCGGGTCACCGATACCAAGCACTAACTTGACCGTCTCCGTTGCCTGCAGCAGGCCAATGATACCAGGAAGCACGCCCAATACACCGGCCTCAGCACAGCTAGGCGCCAGCGCGATGGGGGGCGGCTCTGGATAGAGACAGCGATAGCACGGTCCCTCATACGGCTTAAAAACGGTCAATTGGCCTTCAAAACGGAAGACACTGCCATGCACGACCGGCTTATTGGCCATCAGTGCAGCGTCGTTGAGCAGATAGCGCGTGGGGAAATTATCAGTGCCATCAACAATGACATCGTAATCAGCGATGATGCGCGCTACGTTGGTCTCATCCAGGCGCTCAATGTGGGTGATTACTTTCACATCGGGATTCAGCGCCTCTATTGTTTCACGCGCAGACTCGGCCTTGTACTGACCAATCCGCTTTGTATTATGTAATATCTGGCGTTGCAGGTTGCTCTCGTCTACCACGTCGGCATCGATGATACCTATCGTCCCGACACCCGCGGCTGCGAGATAATAGCCAGCAGGAGAACCCAAACCTCCAGCGCCAATTAACAGCACACGCGCATCGAGAAGTTTAAGCTGCCCCTCTTCACCTACTTCAGGCACCAGCAGGTGTCGGCTGTAACGTTTGGCCTGGGCTTCGCTCAAGGTCCGCGGCTGCACAAAAGGCAACCCTTTGCCTTTCCACGCCCCAAATCCACCGGCCATCGAGATAACTTCTTTGTAGCCCATCTGCTGTAAAGTTGTTCCGGCCATCAGTGATCGTATCCCCCCAGCGCAATAGAGTACGACGGTTTTTGTTTTATCAGGAACCGCTTCTTCTATCTGCAATTCGAGATAGCCACGAGGGACGTGCAAAGCTCCCGGAATATGTCCTTCACTCCATTCATGCTTCTCGCGCACATCTACCAGAACAATGTCCTGGTGCTCGGGTCCAGCTTCGTGTTGATGTGCCAGGGATTCATGCACTTTCACCGTCGACCACTCGGGAACTTGTCGACGCGCTTGCCGCATAATTTCACGGGATGCCTCACCCATGCTTGCTCACCTTTCGACTCAAAATTCGCAATAATACAAAACGACATTGTTGACAATGTCAATCAATTTAATTTCTATAGTTACTAACAAAAGAGTACCATTTCTCTTTTTTGCTTGTCAATGGAAGTAGGTGCTTTTTTGTTAGGAAGTTATCCCACGATGAAAAGATATCCATCATTTTTAACAAGCGCGCACCCCAAAATATTCCTGTTAACTGTCAATTCTTAGCGGCTATGGCTTGCTTTTTCCTCTTTTGGCTGCTACTCTGGTAGCATAAATACAGCAAACATACCAGTCACTCGGGAGACCAGCATTATGACTGAAAGAGCCGATATTCTCGTTATTGGTGGAGGTGTGATGGGTACCAGCATTGCCTATCACCTCTCCAGGCAGAAAGCTGGACGCGTTCTATTATTGGAGCGACGGGCCATTTGCAGCGGTACAACAGGTCACTCTGGAGCCATCATCAGGCAACATTACTCCAATGATTTCACTATTCGTATGGCAAAAGAGAGTCTTCACATCTTCCAACACTTCGATGAGCTTGTCGGTGGAGATTGTGGCTTCATCACAACTGGCATGATCGTCGTGACGAATGAGCAAGGCGCGGAAGCCTTGCACGCCAATGTTACTTTGCAGCAAGAGCACGGCGTCAACACGCAGCTGCTCAATGGCAGCGAGGTAAGCCAGGCAGCGCCAGGCTACAAGGGCGAGGGTGTGGCTCTGGCGTGCTACGAACCGGATGCAGGCGTCGCCGATCCAATGGCAACAACGTATAGCTTTGCTCACCGAGCTCGTGATTATGGAGCAATCATTCGTGAAGGTGTGACCGTGACGCACATTCTGCAGCAACACGACAATGTGGCTGGTGTGCGAACAGTGGATGGCGATATACTCGCTCCCATAGTTGTATTAGCCGCGAATGGATGGAGCGTGCCACTTGCACAAACTGCCGGTATCACACTCCCAATCATCCCAACACGCCATCCAATGCTCTCCCTGCGCCGTCCGCATGATTTCGGCGGTCGCCACGGCCTTCATGCTATTGGCCTTGATATCACACGCCAGATTTATCTCCGTCCAGACCTTGGCGGAGTCACGCTCATTGGTTCAACTGAAGATGTGCTGGTAGCAAGTGACCCGGATCATTACTCCCAGGGACTCTCGGAAGAGGAGATAGCCAACTTCAGCCGCAGGGCCGCGGACAGTATTCCAGCGCTTGCTCGTGCTGTTCCGCGTGGCGGCTGGGCCGGTATTTACGACGATACACCAGATTACCATCCCATCCTTGACCGACTTGAGCCATATACGGGCCTCTATTGTGCTGCAGGTTTCAGTGGTCATGGCTTCAAACTTTCGCCGCTTATTGGACAGTGGATGGCACGATTGATCTTGACGGCGAGTAAACCTGCTGATATGCAGCCCTTTGCCTTCGACCGTTTCGCGAGTGGTAAAGAAATTCGCCCACGCTACCCATCGGGGGTGTTAGGCTGAAAGCGGCCAATACTATCATGTCGAAAAAATCTGGCCAGCAACCGTGGCCAGACAAGAAGTCCAGGCTTTAGCATGTTACCTCCCTCAAGCTGCGAACCTGGGGTACAAGAAAAAGTCGAACCGTTTTTAGAAAACCTGCAATCAAGGAGAAATAGTATGTCACCACCCAAAATTGCTATGATCGGTGCGGGCAGCGTGGTCTTTACTCTCAATCTGCTTGGAGATATTCTTTCCTTTCCTGAACTCGCAGAATGCGAAATCGCTTTAATGGATATAGACCCTGAGCGTTTACGCATCGCTGAGATCATGGCGCGCAAGGTCGCAGACGCGCTTGGTGCGCATCCGAAGATCACCGCCTATGCAGATCGTAAAGCGGCGCTCGATGGAGCAGATTATGCCATCAGCACTATACAGGTTGGCGGCGTTCCATCCACACTGATCGACTTTGAGATTCCTAAACGCTACGGCTTACAACAAACCATTGGCGATACCCTGGGTATTGGAGGCATTTTCCGTGCACTGCGTACTATACCAGTAATGCTTGAAATGTGCCGGGACATGGAAGAAATCTGTCCAGATGTATTATTCATAAACTATGTGAACCCCATGGCTATGAATACCTGGGCGGTATCTCAGGCGACAAACATTAAGACAGTTGGCTTGTGCCATAGCGTACAGGGAACCGCGCAACGACTGGCCTATTATATGGGACTCACCTATAAGGAACTGACTTATCGCTGTGCAGGCATCAACCACATGGCCTTCTATCTTGAGTTGCAACACAACGGGCAAGATGTCTATCCCTTACTGCGTGAAGTAGCTCAAAAGCATGACATCTGGAAAAAAGACCCGGTTCGTTTTGAGCTATTCAAACGGCTGGGCTATTTCGTCACCGAATCGAGCGAGCATAGCGCCGAATATAACCCTTATTTTATTCGCCGCGACCGCCCTGACCTGCTGCAACAGTTCGACATCCCCATCGATGAACTGCTGCACCGGTACCAGGCACAGACCGCCTGGTGGGAGCTCATGCGCGAGCAACTGCTCAACGGCACGGCCCAGTTTACTCCTGAGCGTAGTGGTGAATATGCCGCGCTCATCATCCATTCTATTGAAACGAACACCCCCCGTGTCATCTATGGCAATGTCCGCAATACCGATCTAATTACCAATCTCCCACATGGCTGCTGTGTCGAAGTACCCTGCCTCGTCGATGGCAGCGGGTTCCACCCTACGTTTATTGGAGCGCTCCCACCGCAGCTCGCGGCCTTGCAGATGACCAACATCAACGTTCAAGGCCTGGTGGTCGAGGCCATCTTGACCGGCAAGAAGGAGCATATTTACCACGCCGCCATGTTTGATCCCCACACCGCGGCTGAATTGACGCTGGATGAGATCTATGCGTTGGTCGATGACTTGTTCGAGGCGCATGGAGATATTATACCGGCGATGAGTTGATCTATGGGCAACCGGTCAAACAGAGGATCGCCAGCGTCGCGACAATCATGTTATAGGTCACAGCCGCTTTCGCCTGTGCCGCAGTAGAGGGATC
>VBHI01000457.1 GCA_005881495.1 Chloroflexota bacterium | reverse complement strand
AGCCAGTTGCTCGCTACAGTTGTTGCTGTAGCCGCAGTTCCCATTATGGTCATAAGACCAGACGACGTAGATGCTGCCGCTATACTTGCCCGTTGTCTGGTCAACGGCGATCCAGGGTTTGTCATTAAAGACTTTACCTGTTGGATTCAGCGTCACCGAAACAGGGAGACCGAATGTTTTGCCTCCATCGTGAGAGGTCGAGACGGCGATTCCGCTCGCGGTCTTGTTCCCGTTGAGGACTGCCGCGTAGACCTCGTTATGGGTACCGAAAGCGAAACTGATATCAGAGGTTACGCCATAGTGTTCGAAGCCCGGCAGGACGCCGCCATCGCTCCAGGTACAACCACCATCAAATGAAGCAAAGAAGCCAATTTTAAAGCGGTAGTGGGCGGGATCGGTAAAGAACTTGGAACCGCCGACAAGGTGGAGGGGGTTGTGCGGGTCCTCGACGAGCATTGGCTCGCTGTGAGCACGATAGGTATCGTGGCTGACCTGGATGTTTGCATATGGTGGTTGAGGATGAGCGCCGAGAGTGACGCAAGGCCCGCCTCCTGGCATTGTGTAAAAGGGAGTCGCAACAGGTGTTTTAGTCTGTGGGCTAGTGGTAGTATCATTACAGCCTGCTAAACTGATAAAGGCTAATATGCAAACGATGCAGGCATTCTTGAGCAATGTTGAGGGATAGCTCTTCATAGTAACGAAGATTGTTTCTTCTGGCTATAGTGCCTGCGGGCTTTGGCGCGGTTGCCGCAACTCTTCATGTCACACCAGCGACGGGTGTGGTTTTTGCTCTGGTCAATGAAGAGCCAGCCACAGGTATCCGAGGCACAGATACGCACGTCTTCCAGTTCCTCCGAGGTCAACAGGTCGGCTGCTGCACGCACCACCGGCCAGAGCAGCCGATCCAGGGCACGCTTTTCGGGCAGCCAGCCCCACGCAAAGTCATGTTCTCCCGGCACAATGTAGGAGTGTGCCATTGCATGAGAGAGGACAGTATTGAACGTCGCTACGTCAGTCTCTGCTGGCGGAGTGCCGTGTATTCTGGAAAGGATTAGCCGGAAGATGGCTTCACGCAGTTCTATTGCCTGTTTCAGTACAGCCTCCGCCTCCCACTTGTATTCTTTCGCTTCTACGTCGAGTAGTTGTGCCTCATCTTCCGTGAGGATATGCGCCTCCTGACCCCATAGCAGCAGTATGTCGTAACTGGTAAGCAACTCACGGGGATTGTCTTTTCGGTCATTTAGGGTATTGCAAAAGTCCAGGCACAAATTATTGCCTGTGAACTCGAACATTGTTGTTTGTGTTTCAGCCATGGTCATGTGAAACCTCCTACGGTAAGTGTATCACATAATTATTAACCAGTCAAATGCCATTGACAGGTTAGAATATTTATGGTATAATCTAACTATCAAAGTAGTTTTGAGTGGTTAAAAATAGTCTAATGAAACGGACGAGCTTACCCTGAGGAGGAGTATCATGGAGACAATCATCATTTTTGCTGTTACACTGATTGTATTGGATGTGCTGGCACTGAAATGGGGAGCCAATAGCAGAGACGGCATGAAAGAGAGTCCAATCGCGATTGATTAAAAGGGTGAGAAGCGCAGGAAGGAAGGAAGGATGGCAACACCATGGCGGAAGTAAAGTTTGCGGAAGATATGAGGCAGAGATCACACACTACCTCCGTTACCTCCGTCCCCCTGCGCCCTTACCAACTGAAATTTGATGCTCTATTAGTGCTGGTGACGATGATCTGGGGCAGCACGTTCCTGGTGGTGAAAGAGACATTAAAGCTGACCGGGCCATTTACCTACCTGGCGTTGAGTTACTGTGTAGGCACATTGGTACTGGCGCTCATTTTTCACAAACGCTTGCTCCACATCAAGCGCCAGGATGTGATGAACGGTGTCGTTATCGGCATGTTTCTGTTTACCGG
>VBHI01000154.1 GCA_005881495.1 Chloroflexota bacterium | reverse complement strand
CCGCCAGGGCATGGTTGACCGCATCAAGCATACTCGTCGTCTTTGGCGCCCCGGTCGGCTCGATGGCCGGCTCCTTGGGGAAGCTAAACACGTGCTCCAGGTAACGGCCACCGCTGGGCAGCGGCTCGCCCTGCACCTGCTCATCGATCTGGGTGACCTGTGCCCTGGCCTCTTTCTTGAAGCGCTCGATGTCCTCTTTCGAGAGCCTCCCCATCTCGATGAGGCGGTTCCCCGTGTTGATGATCGGATCGCGCATCTCCTTGGTCTTGTTGACCTCAGCGCGCTCGCGATAGCCATAGATGTCGGTGCTGCTGGAGTGTGCGTCGAGCAATCCTATCTTGAGGTGGAGCAAGGCCGGGCCTTGGGTACGAACATGCTCGGCCAGGGAGCGCGTGGCTTCATAGAGCGCGATCGCATCGCTGCCGTCCATCTCGACGGCTTCGGCCCCACCCCCACGCGCCCAGTCGACCAGGCTCCCTCCCCACTGTCGCCCGGCGTTCGTGATGGCCCAGCCATTCTCCTCCACGACCATCAGCACGGGCAGTTGATGGATCGTTGCCGCACGATAGAGCACGTTGAAGTCGTTGGTCGCCACGCCGCCATCCCCGCAGTGGAACGAGACGAGTTGGCCGGTCTGCTCACGCTTGAAGGCGAAGGCCACACCGGCGCAGAAGGGGGCCAGCGCCGCGATCTCGCTGAAGTACGGCAGGACGTGGAAGCGGCGACTGCTGAATTGCTCCGATAAGCTGCGTCCCGAGGTCATCGGGTCGGTCGCCCGCGCATAGGCCCCACGGATGGGCGCGTAGGGATCACGGCTGCGCTGCAGCCAGCCGGCCAGGTCCCGGTAGTATAAGGTGAGCCAGTCATCGGGGCGCAGCGCGGCAATCACGCCGGCAATCGCCTCGTGACCGGCACAGCCGATATAGAAGTCGAATTTGCCTTGCGTCTTGCGCGTCTTGAGGACGTCGTTGATGGTGCGTGCCAGGATCATCTGCTTGAAACAGTCGACGGGGTCAAAGGTCGGCACCTGCTCGGTCAGCACCGCCTCGCGCGCCAGTTGATCAACTGGGTTCGCATGCTGTTGGTCGGCCATACGTATCTAACTCCTTCCTTGCTGGCCCAGACTAATACACTTCGATGTCTGTTCCATAGCTCTGCAATTTGAGGCGGACGGCCTTGAGGAACCCATTGGCCCCCGCACCATCCAGGACCCGGTGATCGAAGGTGAAGGAGAGGAACATCATGTGACGTATCGCAATCGAATCATCCTCCATCACCATAGGCCGCTTGACCACCGCTTCCATGCTTAGAATACCGGCATGAGGCTGATTGATGAGCGGGGTCGAGAACATGGTACCAAAGGTGCCCGTATTATTGACGGAAAACGTGCTTCCCTGCATGTCCTGCACCGTCAGCTTATTGGTGCGTGCTTTCTGCGCAATGGTTGAGACCTGTTTAGCCAGGCCAGCAAGCGTATACTGATCGGCATCGTAGATCGTTGGGACGACCAACCCGGTCTCTGTGGCAACTGCCATGCCGAGATTGATGCGCTTCTTCAGGATGATCATGTTGTCAGCCGTCCAGGTGGCATTCGCCATCGGGAACTGGCGCAGTCCCTCGCAGGTGGCTTTCATGACAAAAGCGACGTAACTAATACTGTTCCCGTTCTTTCTTCTGAACTCCTCTTTGTTCTTCTCCAGCCACCTGGCAATGTTGGTCATATCGACCTCCATAAAGGTGGTCGCATGGGGCGCGGTACGCTTGGTGCGCACCATGTGCTCGGCGATGGCCAGGCGCATGCGGCTGGGTGTCACCAGCTCTTCGTCCTCTCCTGCGACGGCCGGCGCGGGAGCCGCTTTCGGGGCCGCTGGTGGGGGCGACACAGCGGGAGCCGCTGGTGGTGGTGGAGCAGCAGATGGAGGCGCAGGTGCAATCGTCGCGGCCGCGGTCGATGGTTGTGGTTGTGTCGATCGCGAGGCAACATACGCCAAAATATCCTCTTTGCGAATGCGGCCACCGATGCCCGTTCCTGCGATCTGGTTGAGATCAATACCGTGCTCATCAGCAAGGCGTCGCGCCAGGGGGGAAATCCGCTGACCTGCCTCTCCTCCTGCATAGGGGGCCCTCGCACCATCACCTGCACGTACAGCTACCTGTTGCATTGCGGGAGCCGCTGCAGCCACAGTTGGAGCAGCTTGCGCGGGGGGCGCAGTTGACACCTCCGCACTCTCCTCGATCAGCGCGATGTCGGTGCCCACCTCCACGGTTTCGTCCGCTTGCACCAGGATTTTTACCAGGCGACCAGCAAGAGGTGAGGGGAGTTCGGCGGTAATTTTATCCGTAATGACTTCGGCCAGGGCCTCGTCTTTCTCAACCGTCTCCCCCTCTTGCTTGAGCCAGGCCCCAATTGTCCCCTCTGCGACGGTCTCTCCGAGCCGTGGCTCGAAACTGACGGACATCTCGCCCAATCTTGCATAGACCGCTCGATATGTCTTCCCTGATGCCACGGACACAGATGCACACATAGCACCGGGGAGCACGACCTGTCCCTTGAGCAGACTCACGCCGAACTCCGCGAGTTTATTCGCTAACCATGCAGCCGCTATGGCCGGGTGCCCAAGCACGGCTGCGCCCGTCCCTGATCCAACGGTTTCACCGTCGCATAGAAGCTCAACCCCTTCCGCTGCCAAATCTAGCTCCTGGGGTGAGACGAGTTGCTGACTGACAATTAAGCGCGCTGATGAGGCGTTATCGGCAATGGTGTCGACGAGCTTGATGCGCCAGTTCTCGATCCGGCTATCCACCAGCTCCAACGCGGCGCTCACCCCTTGTGTCGCTGCCAACACCTGTTCCGCCGTCACTCCCGGTCCGTGGAGGTCTTCCGCCAGCCAGAAAGCGATCTCGGGCTCGATGCGTGGCAGCAGAAACGCGCTGCGCGGCAGAGTACTCCCCGAGGGCACCACCATGGTATCCAGGATGAACCCATAGTCGGGTTCATTCACGCGCAGTTGCTCCTGCATGGCCTTGCTGGTCAGCCCAATTTTATGTCCAACGACCTGTGCGCCTTCCTTTCGTAACAGATCAAGCCATGCGCTTTGAATCGCGTAGGACTGGGCAGGAGTCAGCGAGGGATACCGCTCGCTCAGTGGTGCGATCGGCACACGACTCCGCTCGGCATCATGCAATGCTCTCGCACTTTCCTCAATCATCGGATCCATAGATTACACTTCTTCCGTTAAGAAATCCCGTACCAGGCGGTTAAACGCATCTCTGGGTTCAAGCTGCGTCCAGTGACCGCAGTGGCCGAACACATGTAACTGGGCATTGTCCAGCACTTGCAGCAACTTGAGGCTGGTTTCGAGTGGAATCACGCGATCTTCGCGCCCATGGACAATGAGCGTGGGATTCGTGATTTCGGCGAGGCGATCTTCGTAGGCTGCCAGGGCGTCCACTTCTTTTTGACGTGGTTGCGGGAACATGCTGGAGAACGCCTCTTGCGCTCCTGGCCGAATGCTCGCTTCATAGCGCAGTTCGGCTAACTGGTCCGTCGGGAACTTCCCCGGATCATAAGCAAAGATATCAATCAAGCGCCGCATATTCTCCACACTGGGGGTATAGCCCCACACGGCGTCCAGTCCCTCTCCTGGCTTGAGCTGGAAGTGTACGCCCATTGCACCCATGAGCACCAGCCGGTCCACAACCTCTGGATGCGTCACAGCGGCATCCAAGGCCACGGCGGCCCCCATCGAGTTGCCAACGAGATGTGCTCGCTTGACGCCCACGGCTTGCATGAAATTGAGCAGGTGATTCGTCCACAGCTCCAGGCTGTAGCTCTGATTGGGAGCCGGTTCGGTATAGCCGAAGCCAATCTGATCATAGGCGAAGACGTGGAGCCGCTCCGCTAAATAGGGGATAGCGAATTGCCAGTTGGCCCATGCCGACACCCCTGGCCCGGAGCCGTGAATGAGGATCACCGGTGGCCCACTGCCCGCTTCGTGATAGTTCGTCTTTATGTTGCCAGCCTGAATGGATTTGCCGATTTCAGGCGATGCTTTTGCTTGTGTCATAGACGTTCTTTCCTTCTCTAGCGCTGGATGCGCACAGGATTTTTGCACGAATTCAAGAGGCATGTGAAAAAACCTCCTGGCACTATGCAAAAATCCTACGCGTACCCTCTGGTGCTATCCTGCTAGACAGCCATCTCTACTTGTAACCTGTAAAGTACTTAGGACTCGAGAGAGGGCAACCAATACGTTGCCCTTCTCCGTGTGCAAGACGAAGGGTGCATGCTGCTCTCTCGCATGCGACGCACACCCACGCCAGAAAGCAGCAATACACGCTAGATAGATCTATGCCGGATCAAAGACAAAGAGTTCTTCTCTTTCCGCGGCGGATAGGTCTACCTTGACAACCGGCGTCCCATACGTCTTGAAACTTTCGGGTAAGGTGCCACCCCAGTACACGCCCCGACCTCGATCGGTCTTTCTCCAGGTGATCGGTTCCCAGTCCGGGGAAAAGATGTTGTAGCCAGCGGAGAAGAGTTCGAAGCGGTTGCCACCGGGTTCATACGAGTAGAGGTAGAACGCCTGTGTGATGTTGTGCTTGGAGGGGCCTGCCTCAATGAAGACGTCGTTATCCGACATGATGTCGGCGGCTCGCAGCACATCTTCCTGGTTATCTACCCAGTACGAGATATGGTGCAGTCTGCCTCGATTGCCTGTAAAGTCACGCGTGTAGGCGATATCATGCACCAGGGAGGTGACGCTGAGCCAGGCCCCTTCTTCGATCCCACCCACTTCGGGTTGTAAGTTCTCCCGTAGATGAAATCCCAGCGTATTTTGGAGAAACTCCCGGTTCGGCGTGACATTGCTGCACATCATATTGACATGGTCGATGCGCTTGACGGCGGTCCCACGCCCTGTAAACTTTTGCGGCTGATTGATGAGTTTTGGACGTAAGTGTGGAGGAGCCACATACTTCTGCACATCGTAATAGACCTCGAACAGGTGCCCATCGGGATCTTCGCATTGGTAAGCGCGTCCATGCCCGATATCCCCATCAATCCACCCTTTTCCACGACCGGTGGCCTTGAGCGCCTCCACCCGTCGATCAAGTGCCTGTGGACTCCAGGCCCGCAAGCCAACGTGCCCTAGACCCGCTTGTTTGGCTTCAGTGATCTTGAGCGTACAATGATCATAATCTCCCCAGGCCCTCATGTACACGGATTGGCCCTGGCGATCCGTTTCTTCCATCCCAAGGATCTCTTGGAAGAACCTGACGCTCTCGTCTGGTTTGGGGGTAAAGATCTCAAAATGTCCCAGTTGAGCAATATCATGGATAGGCTCTGGTCTCTCTGTCATGGAACAACCTCCTCTCTCCATAGGGAGATGCTTGACCAACAACGCTTCGTGCTGCAAAAGCCATAATCTCGCAGCTTTGTTCATCACGAACCAAACGCTTCTCATACGAGAACCAAGGCGCTACGTTTTTCCTTCCTGAGAAAATATCCTGACCTCACCGCCTTTGAGCGATGAATGGCTCAACCCGGGTTTTTGGCAAGCTCTTGAAGAATCTGTGCGCCCAGATTGGCAGCCGAGAGGCCACGGAACAGGAAAGCCAGACCGACAACGGCACTCAGTTCCTCCCAGGTTGCCCCTGCACGGTAGGCTGCTCGCCCATGCAGATGTGCCGCGTCGGATAACTGGACGAGGAGCATGCCAAAGAGCATGAGTTGCGCCGTTTTTGTGTCAAAGCATTCCGGGTACATCGCATGCGCACGAATCGCTTCCTGCATAGATAGCAGTTCTGGATCTATCCGGGCAAGCAGATCAGTACGAGCCTGGATACGCGGTGGCACAAACCCGATCAGTTCCACGTACCGGCGACGTAACTCTTCTAACTCAGTTGGATCCATTTGTAATTCTGGGAGCTTACGCTTGTCTTCGCTCTGATTCATGTTGTACTCCATTGTCGGCTCACGCTCAGCGTGCGTACTAAGCAATATCGACATTCCCAAGCAAGCGTGGGAGGGATGTTTCTTTCCCCTCTAAAAGTGTAGCTGATTGGTAGGTAAATTTAGGCTGCAAGTCCCTCTGCTTTGGGAGAACAGTTCTCTTATTTCAGGGAACAGTTCCCCTATTTCAGGGAACAATCCTCAAGGAGGAGGTCGCCTCGCGATATGGATAGTTACAATGCACGGAGTACCCTTACGACCAGCACCTGGGACATTCTTAACATGAGCACTCATGAGCTTATACGCGGAGCCAAAAATGAATTATTCCACCTATCCCTCGCTTCATTGCCGAGGAACGGGAAGCGAGATGAGCGCATAGGCTGAACGCGAGGTGGAGATGGCAATCTCTAAACCGAACGGGCGTAATTTGGAGCGCAGCTTAGAGAGCGCGTTGTAGAGCGGTTTCAAATCCCTTTTCAAGCTTCCCGACTCGTGGGCACGCTGCAGGAACACGCGCTTCTCCTCTATGGTAGTCTGCCACTCCTCTCTGGCAGAGCAGTCGGAGGAGAAGAGCCCGGCTAATAGTCCCCGGTACGAATAGAAGAGGCTCGCATAGAGGACCTCGTGCGGACAGTAGTGCGGGGACTCCAGCAGGGGGAGCAGGAGGCGCATTTGGAGTTCGGTCATCAGTCTCTGCAGCAGAATCGGGTTCCCGCTCACTGAGTTCGTCGACACCAGCGAGATGACCAGGTAGGCCGTATTCACACTGAGCGCCTGGCCAGCAGGTAGTAATCCTTCTAGAGGAAAGAAGTGCAGATCATCTTTCCGCTCGTTAGAGGACCATTGCGCCTTGACCGCTTCTTCCATAAATCTTTCTTTCTATCCGCACACAGCGTATGCGGACGGCTCCAAGCACTCGACCCTACCCTCTGAAAATACTCAGGAAGGATAGTGATCAAGCTCAGTCAAAATCATATATTATCATATATGATATTATCATATATGATAATATATTTGTCAAGAGATCTGGGCGGTTTGACTTTTCGGACATCGGCTTCTCATCCCGCTGTCTGTTTAGTATCGTATTCCGACTTGACCGGGTAGGTGCAGGCTACCTGCCACTGACTGAGAAATGTACAAATCACCATGTCCCTGCGGGGCACCATCGCTGATGAAATTGCTAAGTTAAGAGAAAGCTTAGAGAAAGTCTAGCTAAGATAAATTGGGCCGAGAAGGATTGACAAATGCCTTTCATCACTACATAATGTTTATATGGAAGAACGATTTGTTCAGTATCATGAACGAGAGGGTATTGAACTCGCTGCTGATTCAGCAACTGTGTCACCTGCGCCCATGGTTGTACGGGCTTTTCGACTACTGGATCTTCTGAGCATGTCGGAGGAGGGGCTGACTTTGTCTGAGCTATCGCGTAAGCTCCAGATGAGTAAAGGAAGCATCCATGGGTTGCTCAAAACACTGGAGAGCTGCAGGGTCGTCGAACAGTCTGAAGATCGGCAGTATGTTCTTGGGCAGCGCATGTACAATCTGGCAACCAATGTACAGAGTACTAGTTTGCGACGCATTGCTCTCCCAGCTATGCATCGTCTTGCGACAAGTATCGGTGAGACCATCTTCTTATTTCGTGTAGAATATGAAACAATCTGCCTCGTCGAGTCAGTCGAAGACGGAAGCGTGCATCCGTTGCCACATATCTCGGTTCCACTAGGGACGCGCATACCTCTGCTTACAGGAGCCATGGGGCGTCTTGTACTCGCGAGTTGGACGGTGGAGCAGCGCCGAGCCTTCCTGCGCACGCATTCCCTCCCTCGCCTTACAGAGCATTCAATTATGGATCCTGAACAGTTTCTAGCTTCAGTAGAGGAGACGGCCCGTACAGGCATAGACATGTGCCATGAGGAGTATTTGACGGGTGTGAATATTGTAGCGGTTCCCATTACTGGCCCGACCGGGTTACCAGTAGCCCTCCTCTGCGTCTTCGGCTTCGTTTCACAGTTCGATGATGATGCGATGCGACGCGCCGGGCAGCAGTTGCAGGCGGGAGCAGAGGCGATTTCTCGCTTGTTAGAAACCAGGTAGCAACTCTTATATGGAAGAAATCCATCTCCAGAGCCACTTAAGGATGAAAGGAGAGAGCCATGAAAAAAATGAGCGTTGTACCATCGTTCGTTGACGGGCGGGAAAGCGAACTTCCCTTATTTTCCCTGGATGGATTGCTGCCTGTTGACCAGGCGCTTAGCGTGAATTCGGACTGCCTGGTCGTCTCGCTCGTATCGACGAACTCAGCGAGCGCGAACCCGATTCTGCTGCAGAGACTGACGACCGAACTCCAAATGCGCCTCCTGCTCCCCCTGCTGGAGTCCCCGCACTACTGTCCGCACGAGGTCCTCTACGCGAGCCTCTTCTGTTCGTACCAGGGACTATTCGACGGGCTCTTCTCACTTCGGAGAGACGCCGAAGAAGAGTGGCATTTTGTTGTGCAGGAGGCACGATTGCACCTGGAGTGTGCCCAGGCACGGGGCACGTGGAGAAAGGAATTGAAGCAACTCTACAATGTGCTCTCCGAGCTGCGTACCAAATTACGCCCGTTCGGCTTAGGCATCTCCATCTGCACCTCGTGTTCAGCTTATGCGCTCATCTCGCTTCCTACGTCGGAGCAGGAAGCGCACGAACCAGAGCGAGTCCCCCCTAGACGGCAAACCATAGTGAGCAGCAAGGCTAGCCTATTAGGTGTGATATCATAAGGGATGACAGGTGCTGGCTAAGCAACAACTGATGGAAATATGACAGGGTTCTTCCACCAGGCAGTCATTCGGGTAAGCTCAAGTCAGGGCTCAGCCGCACAGCAGAAACACACATCTGCAACGACTATACTGAAAAAAGATGTTCTGGTCAGTGAGGAACATGGAGGAATGACAGACCCTAGTATCGAAGTTAGCGAGCAAGGTAACCGGTCAGAAGCCCCGCTTCAAACAGACGCTAAAGAAACCTATAATAATCAGCATGCGCAAGAAGATCGTATTGCCGGTTTTTCCGGCAATCTACTCGAACGAGGCAATTCAATTATCTACACAATTGTTGGTATCTGTTTCTTCCTCGCTGCGCTCTTCGCACTCGGCTACAGCTTCTGGGATTTTACCAATTCAATGCTAAACTCAAACCTGGCCCCATCAGATGTGGCTGATGGCATTATTAAGCTCGTTTCCGATCTGCTCCTTGTCCTGATCATCATAGAATTGCTTGGAACCATCATTCACTACCTTAAATCCCACGTAACTTCGTTGCGTCCATTTCTCTTCATTGGCATTGTCTCCGCCACACGAGGCATTCTTTCAATTGGTGCCAGGCTCTCTGTCGAAAGCGGGTCAAAATTGACCCAGCAGGAGTTTAGTAGCGCGATGATCGAACTGGGCGTCAACGCCGCTATTATTCTTGCGCTTGGCATTACGCTCAAGTTGCTTGGCAAATTCGTCGAGGATTAACCTTCAATCTTGAAAAGATCGTGCTAGCAGTTACTTAGAGCCTTTTCCATTACTTCAATTGGCGGTTCTACTCCAGTATAGACTTTAAATTTCAGCACACCTTGCCAGAAAAGCATGCGATCGCCATAGACTATTTTGCATCCTCTTTCTTTTGCTTCTCTTAGTAATTTTGTTTCTTTTGGATGAGAGACAAGATCCATCACGATTAATTCTGACGAGAATAATGCTTTCTTTACTAATGTTTCGTTTTCAGTCGGCACCATGCCCACTGAAGTTGCATTGATCACAACATGAGCACCTTTTATTTCTTGTTCTAGCTTATCTACAGTTTCGTATTTACAATCAACTGCCTTTGCCAGATCTTCTGCTGCATCTTTTGTCCTATTTACAATAATTACATCCCCTCCTTCGTCTGCAATAGCAAACGCGATAGCTCTTGCTGCTCCACCAGCGCCTAGTAATAATACTTTCTTTCCAGCAATACCCGTTACTTCTTGTAGTGCTTTAACTGCTCCTTTTCCATCTGTATTTGCTCCAAGTACCTTGCCATTATTATTAATGATAGCATTGACTGCTCCAATTCTTCTTGCATCGTTATCCAATTCATCAAGGTAGGGCATGACATCGATTTTATAGGGTGTCGTCACCCCAATGGCTTTTATTCCTAAATGACGCACTCCCTCGATTGCTTTTTCTAAGTCATTAACTATCAATGGGACATAGACATAATTAAGCCCTAATGCTTCAAAAGCGGCATTATACATGGCATACATCTTGCTTGTTTTGTACGTTGATCCAAAGAAGCCAATAATTTGCGTTTCGCCATTAATTCTTGCCATAGGCCCTTAATTCCGTCAGAATGGTATTCACTACTTCCTCAGATGTCCCCTCACTGACATCTATAGTTAAATCTGCTAATTTTTGATATGCAGGCAACCTCTCCGTTAATAATTCATCAAGTGATTTGTCAGGATCAGCTGGATAAGGAAAAAACGCAGGGATGCCCTGAGCAAGGATGCGTTTTAAAAGAACTGCTTTCTCGACTTTCAAAAAAATGACTTTCCCAAGTCCGGATAAAATTTCCTGATTTTCCTCTTGTAAAGGGGTTCGTCCCCCACATGCAAAGACAAAGTCCGTATTACCAAATTCTTTCGCAATCTGCTTTAAAGTTTTCGAATCCAAAGCACTAAAATACTGTTCTCCATATTTCTTAAAGATCTCGCGGAAAGGAATAGCTTCACCCCTCTCCTGTTCGTGCATTTTTTCAATAGAAGCATCGGAGTCAATAAATGGTATTTGCAACTTCTCTGCCAATAATGTCCCTAGCGTTGTTTTTCCACATCCTTTCATACCAACGATAATAATTCTCATGCTGTTTCTTCCACTAACTCAAAATTTGCGCCAATGTTTGTCATGTCCGGGATGAAATTTTCAAATGATTTTTCCACCATTTGTGCATCAGAAATGAGCGTTTCGCCTTCTACTTGCATAGCGGCAAGAGCCAACGACAACACCATGCGGTGATCATAATACCCATCTAGGTGTGCGGCTTGTAATTTCCAGGTGCCATCCTGGTCGATAATCAGCCCATCCTCTTTTTCAATAACGTTAGCGCCCATCTTAGACAGCTCTTTACAGGTAGCAGCAATTCTGTCGCATTCCTTCCAGCGTGCAGTGACTGCATTTTTGATGATGGTTGTCCCTTTTGCAAAGCATGCTGCGACTGCTACCGTTGGAACTTGATCCGGTAGATCATTCATGTCGACTTCAATGCCATGAAGCTCACTGGTTCTGGCGGTTAAAGCATCACCATCGATGGTTATATCGGCACCCATGTGTTGTAGAACAGCAATCACCTGTTTGTCTCCATAGGGGTCTTCCCAGTTCATACCTCGTACGGTTATTTCTGAACGAGGCGTAAGAATGGCCGCAAGCAGAGGATACGCGGGAACAGACCATTCAAAAGGTATTTCCGCATCAAACGCCTGGGGAGGTGTATTGCCAGGAAATTTGTAATGC
Organism: Chloroflexota bacterium; assembly: GCA_005881495.1. The sequence goes on along the minus strand of VBHI01000154.1, from coordinate 3,452 downwards.
TCATGTTTGTTATCAACATTTTCATACTGTAAGCCCACTTTGCGAAACCAGTATAACAAAAGGTCGATATATGCTCTTTCCCCGGGATTTCTTGCAAACACTTCAACCGGTTTTTCGGAAAATACAGATGCAATGAGTACACTAAAAACGGGTTGACAGCCAACACCATCCATATGTGCTACTCCTCCATTTACTTTTCCTCTGATCACAAGTGGCGCCATGCCATCATTTTTTGTCGATAATATCTCAGCGCCCAATTCTTGAAATGGTTCGAACAAATTTTTTGAGATTTTTCTGAGTGTCCGTATTGATTCATCTCCGGTAATAACCGACCATCCGGGGCACGCAGCAGCTACTCCTGCAACAAAGAAGAGCATGGTACCAGAATTATTGACATTGATGACATCTGCTGGCGTTTGTAAACTACCTCCTACCCCTTTCACACGAAAAACTTTTTTTTCTATTTCTTCAATTTTCGCGCCATACATTCTCATTGCCTTCACTGCTTCATGCCAATCACCACTGAGTTTTGGATTTCTCACAAATGATGTTCCATCAGCGAGCGACGCCAGGATTAACGCTCGAAAAGAATGCGTTTTACTCCGTGGCATACGCACCTCGCCTTTCAAATTTTGGCTTTTCGTAACTTTTAAAAATACTTGCATAGTGTTAATTCGCTCTCACATAATTGACTAATTTTTTCAGTGCTTCATAATAGCTTTGCTCTTTCAGGCCAACTATTTGATCAATACGTATGTCTTCCAGGACATTGACTGTTTTGTTGATGCCCGTTTTGTGGATGTCAGACATATGTACTTCGATGGCAGGTTTTCCCAGGTCAACGAGTGCCTGCCTGAGACAATAGCCATAACGCACCAGTGCCCCAGGATTAATAATGACACCGTCGGCTGCTCGCGATGACTCTCGCTGTAAAAAATCTATGATTGCACCTTCATGGTTTGATTGAAAAAATTCAAGTTCGCAATCTATTTCAACGGCAATAGTTTGTAGCTGTTTATTAATATCAGCCATCGTTAGTGTCCCGTATTTTGTCGGATCTCTTTTGCCTAACATATTCAGGTTTGGCCCATGTACCACTAAGATTTTCATGTACTTTTTGTATCCTCTCCTGTACATCTTGTAGGACTATTGTCGTACCAACTTTTTGATCACGCACAACATTAATAACGTTTTCTTGTGATGCCCAATATAGCATGAGAAGCCACAAAAGGCAATGTTTCGAATGCGAAGTGCATCTGTGAGTTGGTGAGTTGGCGTTAATAACTGATGGGTGCGTTTGCTAAAGCGGAGCATCACTCCTCTGTTTTGGCTTGAAAAAGTTTACAACGGCCCGTCGCAGACTTCTCCAAAGGGAACCATCGGTCCTCCTCAACGGATGACCCATAAAAAATTGGTACATAGCCAGGCTGGCGTTCGGGCCCAGCGGGTCAGTAAACGAACCGTTGGCACTGCCCCCTGACCACGCATGTCCTAGACCCTGGACCTTCCAATAGACCTGGACTTCCTCCCCGGTGCTATCAGTCCAGCCGAACACAGTGTAGGCATGACCACCCGCTACCTGTCCGGCTGTCGTACTGCTGGGACGGTCAAAGTTGGCTTGATAGGTCCCGTTGGATGTCAGCCGATCCGTCTGCATCCATTGCTGCACGGTCTGATCCCCATTGATGGGAGAGATGATGGGGTCATCTGTGCCATGAAACACAATAGTCGGAACGCGACGTGAAAACCTTTCCATCGCATCAAGCGCTCTCTGTCCTTGCAGGGCCGGGTCAGGACCACCTTGCTGCATGGCCTTGAGGGAACGAGTCAGGCTCGTTGCTGCCTGATACTCTACTCCTGAGTGCACGCCGATAGCCGCGAAGATATCCGGGTAGGTGGCTCCGAGAATAACAGCCATTGCCGCTCCAGCAGAGATACCCGCGACATAGATGCGGCTGGTATCAATTCTCCATTGGGAAGTCTGCTGTACCATAGTCTGGACAATTCCAGCAATACTTGCTGGTTCTCCACGACCACGCCTTTGATTTGAAGGGGTAAACCAGTTCCAACACACGCTTCGATTATAGGCAGGTGTCTGCTGCGGATACACGACAATGAAACCATACTGTTCTGCCAACTGATTCATGTGTGTACCTGCGGCGAAGTCTGCGGCTGTCTGTGCGCATCCATGCAACATTACGAGCAGCGGGACGGCTGTTCCAACCTGGTAGCTCGTCGGGGTACAGACAAAATACGGGCGACTGCCAGCAGAACTACTAGACGTGTACTGTTCCATTCTCAAGGTCATTTTGAACTTACTTCGTGTTCCACCCTACAAGAGATATCGACCACGTGCTGGCGTGACAATGCCATCCAACTCATGTCTCGTTAGTAGCCTATCGTCTCCGTCAGGCGCACCTTGCCCCAGAACAGCCGGTAGGTGAGGATTAAGTAGAGGATGGCCAGGACCATGCCAATGCTCCACCAGACTAACCCCACCGCCTGGGCATACGGGGAGGCCGAGGCGTTATAGATTGTCAGACTATTGGCCGGATTGACCGCCGGCAGCACCAGGGGATACAGGGTCACGGCCGTGCTCGCCAGCAACCCCACCAGGTAGGCACACGAAGCAACAAACGCCGCCAGGTCTCGTTGCCTGAGAGGAAAGTAGCCCATGCCGATGAGTCCCACCAGCGCGATCAGCGGAAAGATCACCTCCCAGGGACGGAGACTGAAGCTCGCACCTATCGCTGGCTGCACCGCGAACGTCAGCAGGGTGGCCAGCACCGTCAGGACTATCGTGCTGAGCCACGCGAGCCTGGCTATGCGCCGGGCGCGCGCCTGGAGGATCCCCTCGGTCTTCACGGCCAGATAGTTGGCCCCATGAGCCGTCAGCGCCGCCAGCGCCAGCAGCCCGATCAGAATCGTGTACCAGTCCAGGATGCCGGGGTTCAAGCTGTACGGATTGAAATCGGTCCACAAGGGCAGGAAGAAGGTTCCTGTGCTATTGAGCGGCACCCCCCGGATGACATTGCCCAGCGCGACGCCATAGAAGAACGCGAGCAGGGTACTCCCGAGAAAGAAGAGGCCATCCCAGAACGCGACCCACACCGGATTCGGGAGGTGCGAGCGCAGTTCCACGGCGACCCCGCGCAGCATTAAGAACCAGAGCACCATGATCAAGGGCAGGTAGAACCCGCTGAAACTGGAGGCATACAGCACCGGAAAGGTGAAGAACATCGTGCCTGCAGCGGCGATGAGCCAGACTTCATTGCCGTCCCACACCGGGCCAATCGCGCGCAGGATCGTGCGGCGCTCTCGCTCATCGCGGGCGGCGACCAGGTGGATGACTCCGGCCCCCAGGTCAAAGCCGTCCAGGACGACATACATGGTGAGCATGAACGCCACCAGGATAAACCATAATGTCTGCATCGTTTTCCTCCTCGTCATTG
>VBHI01000413.1 GCA_005881495.1 Chloroflexota bacterium | reverse complement strand
TCCAAAGGTGATTGTACTTAGGGGGCTCATACCCGTATTTTACATATCCAGGAACCGCTCTTGAAAATAGCCAGAATTGGTACATCGACGAAAGATCAGGCACAACGATGGTACAATGGGTGGGAGTGTATGTGAAGGAGACATCGATCATGTTTGAGAGTGCTAAGAACCGCCTGGGGCAGCAAGTAGGCAACTATCGCCTCACCGGCTGGTTGGGACAGGGAGGATTCGCGGATGTCTACCAGGGGGAGCACATCTACCTGAAGACGCAATGCGCGCTCAAGATGTTGCATGTGCAGTTGTCAGAAGCGACCTTTCTCAACGAAGCGCGTACTATTGCGAGGCTGGAGCACCCCAATATCGTGCGGGTATTTGACTATGGGGTCGACAATGGCAATCCCTACCTCGTCATGAGCTACGCCCCCAACGGGTCCCTGCGCAAGCGCTTTCCCCGGGGGACGCGCGTAGAACCGGCGCAGGTCGTCACCATTACACAGCAGATTGCTGCCGCCCTGGACTACGCGCACCGGCAAAAGCTGATTCATCGCGATGTCAAACCGGAAAATATGCTCGTCGGACAGCACGACCAGGTGCTGCTGAGCGATTTTGGTCTGGCCCTGGTGGCCCAGAGCGCGAGTTCACAGACGGCCTGTGGTCTGGCCGGGACGATCCCCTATATGGCGCCGGAGCAGTTGCAGCGCAGGGTCTGTTTCGCCAGCGACCAGTACGCGCTAGGGATCGCAGTCTACGAATGGTTGTGCGGGGAACGCCCTTTTACCGGCGCCTTCTCCGAGATAGCCGGTCAGCAGGTGCTGGCCGCGCCTCCTTCGTTGTGGACAAGAGTTCCCGGCCTCTCGCCCGTGGTGGAGCAAGTGGTGTTCAAAGCGCTCGCCAAAGACCCGGCCGGGCGCTATGAGGATGTCACGACCTTTGCCAATGCTTTACAGGAGGCCTGCAGGCAGCCTACATCTCTCTATTCCACTCCATTCGTGCTTGTCCCAGCTGAGCAAGCCCCCCTGCCACCGGGTGCAGTCTCGCTCTCCGGCCCGCACGATGCACAGCTCGCCATTGCCACATCCGAGCAGGCACCGAAGCAGTTCAGCCAAGGGCGGTCAGGCTTCCTGGATCAATCAACGGCGGTGCCGGCGCCAAGCGCGTCGTCTCCCTCGTTTCATGACCCGGTTCAGTCTGCCACGACGATACTCTTGCCCCCAGTACACGCGCCCGCTCAACCATCTCGGCGTCGCGACGCTCCCTGGCGAGCCGCGCTGCTCCTGGTCTCTCTGCTTGTGGTAATCGCGGGCGGCCTGGGCGCATGGTACGGCCTCGCCCATCTCTCCGGACGCGATTTGAAGCAGCCCGTACCTCCTGGCACAGTACAGCAGAACCCTTCCACGGCAGTGATAGGGAATGCTCCGGCAACGGCAGGCGCCGATACTACAGCGACGGTCGGGCAGGAAACACCCATCTCAACACCGGGTACACCCCCGGCGCATACGTCGACACCAACGACCGGGCCAACGCTCACCCCCACGCCAACGGCGGTCTCAGATTGCCTGAAGGGCTCCCCATCAGCGCTCACTTTTTCCTCTCTTTCACTGAAGCCGCAGGTGGTGACTTTGACCAACTGTGGCGGTGGAACAACAGGCTGGTCTTCCATGGTGCAAACCGAAACTGGGGGAAACTGGCTTAGCATGAGTCCATCGAGTGGGAAGGTTGATCCGCATCGGGATGAGAACGTCAGTGTGACCGTCTCACACCTCTCCCTGCCACTTGGCAACTATCACGGCACTATCACCTTTACGCAGGGTTCTGCTACCTGGGTCTTGACGGTAGATTATACTATCGTCTAAGCATCAAATTTTGCTGAAAGTGTGTAAACGTTGAAGAAGAAGAGTTTCACAAAGGGGCAGGTGGATCGATTATGCTCGTTGTCATCTGTGGTTCTCCACGATGCACAACGAACTGCGCCGTAGGCACTATTCACGAGAGATGAGCCCCAGTTCTTCATAGATCGAAGCGGTAATCGTCTCAAATCGGGATGATGGCCGCGTCCCATTGAGCAGGACAGTCACGACCAGTCCATATTCAGGGTCAGCAAAACCCAGTGAGGAATGATACCCTCCATGCCCAAAGGTACGTGGAGAACAGTGCTCATCGAAGTAGCGAAAGGTTTCTCGTCGTGAGAGACTCGCTGTGTTCACAGCAACGCCTAATCCCCAATTGACGACCGCTCCAAAGGTCTCATCTCGCATATTCACTCGCTGACACGTTGTCAGCGCTTCTACAGTTTGTGGCAACAGAAAGCGTTTGCCGTTGCGCTCGCCATGAGCGAGCAACATTTCATAGAGATAGGCCAGTTCTCGAATGGGGCCACGTGCCCGCTCACCTGGGTTACAGCGTGTATAGGCCTCTTGCGTATCAAACAACGGTGGTGGATAGGGTTGAGGTATTTCTCCCGAGGTGTCATACAAGGAAACATAGACTTGTGCTCCAATGTGCCATCCAGCAGCAATCCCCTGCTCGATCATCTCAAGTGTTCTTGGCAGACCTGTTGGGAACGTCTTCATCGATTGCCTTTCTTTTCACGCAAACATACCTGCAAAGGGAAAATGTATCTCCTGTTCTTCCATTTTAGGGGCAGATAGCTCCTCCCTATCATGGCTTTACACTCCTTTCCAGCCTGCCTCGTGACCAATGGGAGGTCAAAGAAACAATGCTTGACCAGATGACCAAAATCCGCTTGAAGATCTGAGCAACCTGCCAGCCTATTTTATTCGTCTTGCATGTCCGATTGTGGATCCTTCCAGTCTTCCGGCATCACGATTCTCGCTTCCACGCCAGCATACTCTTTCAAGAGGTACAAAAGATTGCT
>VBHI01000148.1 GCA_005881495.1 Chloroflexota bacterium | reverse complement strand
TAGATGAAGAGAGTTTCCTCGAAGCAGACTTGGAACTGCTTTAATTCGCTCTTGCTGTCACAATTTGACAGCTTAGTTGACAGCTTAGCGGATACATATGGATGAGCAACATTGAACACATTTGGGCAAAAATGCACCTTAGCAAGCTCACTCAGTAGCTCAAAGATGATGAAAAAAGGCCTCAAAAAGGGGCATTGGAGTTTACCATAATATACAATAGAGTTTCATCTACACTATGAGAATATTCGCCACAAATCCTCGGGGGTGTAAAGGCAGACGGTGGGGAGGAGGCCGGCGATTTCTTCGACGGAGGAGGCCGAGGTGGCAAGGTCGAAGATTAATAGGGGGGTTCGTCGCCCAACACAGCCCTCTGCTATGGTACCTGCTTTTAAGAGGGGAACAGGGGGTAGGGGCGCGGGAACGCTGATTAATAACTGAACGTTGGGTAGTATCGCGGAGACCTGGAAGTGGGTGTCTTCCTGGTAGATATTTTTCATTTCTGCCTTTTGCAGCAACTGTATGTAGGGATGCCGCTGTTCTTTTGGCCCAATCACCAGTGCTGAGCGACCGCGTAGGCCGCCAAGGCAGGCATCAGCGATGGATATAATCTCTTCGGCTTGTATTATCCGACTATGTGCCGCAGCATTTTGCATGAATATTTCCTCTACTGCGCTAAAAAATGCTATTTCCCTCAACATCGTATTTGCTCTTTCTGTAATACTATAGCAAATGGGAACGCGAATGTATCAGGTAATTACCTTATTTTCCATCGGGGACTTCAAAGGACAACCACCATTACCGGAAATATGGCGTTGTTTTTGTTTTTGATCCGCAACGCACTTGACAAGAGGCTACATATTCTATCATAATCGATAATATATCTTTCCCCAAATTATTTTCCATAACCGGTTTAGTGGAAGGATCTATTTCATTATGGAAACCTATGGATTACACCAGTATCCTGGACGCCTCTTCATTGTTGAAGGAGTCGATGGCTCAGGCAAGAGTACACAAATCGCGCTACTACGGCAGTGGCTCATTAGCGAAGGGTACACTGTGTTTTTTAGTGAATGGAACTCATCGCCGCTAGTCAAGAAGACGACCAGTCGTGGAAAGAAAAAACAACTGCTCACGCCAACCACGTTTAGCCTGATCCATGCCACGGATTTTGCTGATCGCACCGAGCATGATATCATTCCTCCGCTCAAGGCTGGCGCTATCGTGTTGGCGGATCGCTACATTTATACGGCTTTTGCACGCGATGCCGCTCGCAACGTTGATCGCCAGTGGGTGCGAGAGTTGTATCAATTCGCGGTGAAACCAACGGTAGCTTTCTATTACCGGGTGCCTTTGGAGATCTCCCTGAGCCGTATTCTCACCGGGCGAACGGAACTGAAGTATTACGAGGCGGGCATGGATCTTGGCCTTAGCAATGATCCAGCCGAGAGCTTCAAATTGTTTCAGCAACGCATTGTCAATGAGTACGAGGCAATGATCGAGGAGTTTGGCTTGACGGCCATGGATGCAACTCTGCCCATCCCAGAACAGCAACGCCGTATGCGGAAACTTATTCGACCGTACCTGCAAGGTGTACGACGTATACGCACGTCCGCACAGGATGCGGCCTGGGCTGGCCTGGCGCGAGAGATGCGACCCTCACAAGCAGAGGTACGTAGCAGAAGTGGAAAATGAAGCTCGACACACTGTTTCATCGAATGGCGTCGAAAGACGCCAGTAGTGATTTTATAAGGTAATACGACTTTTGCGGTAGAGAGGAATCCCATGACCAGGCTTTCATTTTATGGCATTGATGCTATTCACCTGAAAGAACGCGATGAACTGCTGCCCGGTCGCCTGATTGTCATTGAAGGGACTGATGGTGTTGGGCGATCCACGCAGATGCAACTCCTGCGTCCCTGGCTGGAGAGCAGCGGCTACGCGGTAGTTGACACAGAAATGACGCGCTCCGATCTGGTTGGGGCTGGACTCAAGCAAGCAAAAGAGGGGCACACCCTTGGCCCAATCACCCTCAACCTTTTCTATGCTACCGACTTTGTCGACCGTTTCGAGAGCCAGATTCTGCCAGCCTTGCGCGCCGGCTTTATTGTGCTCACCGATCGCTATATTTATTCTCTGATGGCACGCGCTCTTGTACGCGGCGCCGACCCCCAGTGGATTCGCTCAATTTACGGGCTGGCGTTGGTGCCTGATACCGTTTTCTACCTGCGCATAGGCGTCGATGACCTCATAACGCGCGTCTTGCAACGCGGCGGCTTTGATCACTGGGAGTCTGGTATGGACATGAGGCTGGGAACAGATCTCTTCGACAGCTTTGTGAATTACCAGACACAGATGGTTGAGCAATTTGATAGCATGGCGCAAGAATATGGCTTCGAGGTGATCAACTCGGTTCAACCCGTTGAACGCATCGCGGAATTATTAAAACAAAAGATGTTGCCGTTGCTGCCGCAGGGATAAAGGAAGTCTATACTACTCTATTCGAGCGCTTGCGCTTCTTCTACGATGTATCCTGCTGTGCGCAAGCGCTGCAGCAGTTGCTCGCACTGTGCACGGTCACGTGTCTCGAGCGTGAGCGTTTCTTCGCGTTGCATAATGGGTAGGCGGCTGGAGATACGCTGGTGGCGTACGTCTATGACATTGATGCGCATTTCCGAGATGATCTCTAGCAAACGCATCAATTCACCTGGACGATCGGTCAGAAGTGTATGTATGACGAAGTAGCGACCGGCGGCGGCAAGGCCATGCTCGATAAAGCGGCTGACGAGGTTGATGTCGATGTTGCCGCCTGTTAAAGGCACGAGGACCTTTTTGCCTTTGAGCTTGATGGTTCCGCTCAGTAATGCCGCCACTCCAGCGGCGCCGGCTCCCTCGACGAGCATTTTGTTGCGTTCCATTAACAGCAGAACGGCGCTAATGATGGCTTCATCGTTGACCAGTACAACATCATCGACGAGACGCTGAATAATAGAGAACGTCAACGTTCCTGGCCGCTTCACTGCGATACCGTCAGCGATGGTGGTGATTGCCGGCAATGTTTGTAACTCACCAATGTCGAGGGAAGCTCTGCAACTGGCGGCTCCGGCGGCCTGCACACCTATGATGGTGATATCGGGTCGCAAGGCGCGAGCCGCGATGGCTATGCCGGCGATCAGTCCTCCTCCACCGATGGGAACGACAATCGCATCCGCATCGGGCAGGTCGTTCAACATCTCCAGACCAAGCGTTCCCTGGCCGGCGACAACATCCGGGTCATCAAAGGCGTGGATAAAGGTGGCCCCGGTTTCTGCCTGCAAATCAAGACAGTACTGGTAGGCATCATCGTAGGTAAAGCCATGGAGGACTACTTCGGCTCCATACCCCTGAGTAGCTGTGACCTTGGCCAGAGGAGCAGTCTCAGGCATCACGATCGTACAAGGAATATGATAGTAAGCGGCTGCGATGGCGACTCCTTGCGCATGATTGCCTGCCGAGGCAGCGATGACACCACGGTGATAATCCTGTTCATTGAGACGTGAGAGCTTATAGCTTGCGCCGCGCACCTTAAAGGAGCCTGAGCGCTGCATGTTCTCAGCCTTCAAGTAGATATCAGCGCCAGTGAGGTCATGCAGGGTGCGCGATAGCGTCAAGGGGGTGTGATGGAGACGTGGTTTAAGCAGCTTATGCGCCTCCCAGATGCCCGCGATTGTGACAGCTTGCTGGCCATCATTGGGGGTTTCGGTAACGGTATCGTTTTCGATTAAACGCATGACGTGGTACGGTTCCTTTCGATCCAGCATTGGAACGGCCCACGGTCATTGTGGTTGCTTCATGTTATGGGAAGATTATAACGTATGTGGCAAGTGGGCACAATAGTTGTAATTCAAGGGTATCGCCTGCGTCTTCCTTGTCAGTGGTATACTGATAATCGGACTGGCACGCTGGCTCTCAGCATATGCGATATCTTCTTTATCATCGCTGCACCTGCGGTGGGTCCTCGATAATGCTGTTTAACTTTTTAATCCGGATGAAGGATGTGTTGTGATGCAGGTTGTCTTTTTAGGTGGTGCGAGTGGCGTTGGTGCAAGCTGTCTTGCTGTTCAAATTGCTGACCAGTGGGTTGTCGTCGATGCCGGTGTGCGCGTCGATAGAAAAGCAGACCCTTTGCCTGACCTCGCGTTGCTCGAGGGGAAGGACGTTCGTGCCATTTTTGTCACCCATGCCCACGCTGACCATATTGGGGCCCTGCCGCTCGTTCACCAGGCGTTCCCTACGGCTCCCATTTATGCTTCACGCGCCACCGGGCTACTGATGGAGGTTATGCTGAGCGATGCCCTCAAGATCATGAACAAGCGCGCAATGGAGGAAATGGAATTGCCGCTCTATCCTGAAGGGCTGGTCGCGGGTATGCTCAACTATCTACGTCCCCTCCCCATTGGGGAGAGCCTGACTTTTCCGGAACTGCCGGGTGTAACGGTCCAGGCGAGCCGGGCCGGACATATCGCGGGAGCGGTGAGCCTGGGTTTTACGGCCTCCGATGGCTCGATTGTGGTATCAGGCGATATCAGCATTACGCCGCAGCGCACGGTACAGGGTGCCCTTCCACCGCCGATTACCCGGCCAGACCTGCTGGTGCTGGAGAGCACCTATGGCATGCGGCTGCACCCGAACCGCCAGGCAGAAGAGTTGCGGCTGGCACAGGCCGTCGCGGAAGGTATTGCTCGGGGGGGGCATACGCTTATTCCTTGCTTCGCGCTCGGCAGAGGACAGGAACTGCTGCTCCTGTTGCAGGCCGCCCAGGATAAGGGGCAAATTCCTGAATTTCCCATCTATGTCGACGGCCTTGTGCGGCGCGTCTGCTCGACGTACCTGCTGCTGCCCGAAGCGCTTTCTCCTACATTGCAACGACAGATTCGCAAGGGCTACACGCCCTTCACCGGCCGGACCGTGACCTTTGTGCGCGATGAACGGGAACGCGAGCGCATACTCGCGGGTCCGCCAGCCTGTATCATCAGCAGCAGCGGCATGCTCACCGGTGGGCCCAGTGCCTGGTACGCGGCCCGCCTTGCACCGCGAGAAGATGCCTCTATCCTGATTACGGGTTACCAGGACGAAGAATCGCCGGGACGGCGGCTGCTGGACCTGGCCGAACAGAAGAAGAACACGCTGGATATGGGAGGACAGACGGTCCAGGTGTTCTGTCACGTTGCCAAGTATAATCTGAGCGCGCACGCCGATGGTGGAGAACTCGCGGCGTATGCCACCGCACTGCAACCGAAGCGCATAGCCCTGGTGCATGGCGACGAAGAGGCACGCGCGGCGCTGCGCACGCGCCTGGAGGGAATGGATGTGCTCCTTCCCAGGGACGGCATGACCGTTGAAAAACATGACAAACGGGGCGCCACCCGCTCAACATCCTCAAGTCCTTCAGCGCACGTTCTCGATACGCTGCCAACGGGCATCGGCGGCGGAGTCCCGTTCGACTCTACCCATGTCGAGGAACTCTGGCGTGCCGTTGCAACAATCCCTACAATGCGTATCGTCACAGCACGAGAGCTTGCCATCGCCTGGTATGGTGGGCGCGTGGAGGCCACGGAGGAATACACGCGGCGCGTGCTGGATATCCTCGACGAGGACTATGAGCAGCGCTACTTCGTCCGCCAACACGCACTCGCAGAAGCATACCGCGTACGAGGGCAGTCCGAGGAGCAACCAGGTGACTTTATTAGCGACCTTGTGGACCATATTCTCTTGCTGAGTGTCAGCTCCGGCAGCACCAAACCTGTGCTTTGCCGCGCCATCGAGCCAGGGGCCGCGGTGCGGGTGCAATTTCCCAGGGGGGTCAGCTATGAGCGCACGCGCTTCCCTTTCTCTGCCATTCTCGAGCTGATTGGACCCTCTCCCTCTGCTCAGAGCAGCTATGAGACTGGTTCCGCAAGCTCCATTGCGGTATACCTTGCCGACCTGGTGCGCAATGCGCGGCGCATCCGCAGAATGCTCTCCGCACATGAACTGGCCCGGCAATGCCAGGAAGAGGCTTCATATACGCTGGTAGAGATGTGCATGCTTGCCGGGGTCTCGCCCCAATCACTAGAAGATAGATTGGCCGTGGCGAAACTCATGCTCAAGCACCCCCATATCTTTATGCAGAAAAGACCCTTTCTTGAAGGAGAGGGACTCGTGCTTTACGGCCTGGCGCCTTCGTGGGAAGAGGCTCTCGCAGAACCAGAAGAGGTTGAGCGGCCCGACCAGCACTGGATTCTTAGTGTGGTCGAGCAATATCTCGGCAATCCTCCTGATCTCTACCGGCGCAGTATTGACCCGGAGACAGGCGACGTCACGCTCTCCTTCCACTTTCCGGCAGTGGCGAGCACAAAATACGCCGCCGCCATTGATGCCGCCGCGGAGGAAACCGGCGTCTCAATCACCATATCGCCCCACACGCACCAGGGCATTCTCACCGATGTGGCACGCCGGCTCATACCAGCAGGGCTGACAGCAAAAGGAAAACCATCGATATACGTGGATCAGCAACTGGTGCAGATCAGTTGTGAAGGAGAGGCGACGCCGGAGGCAATCCAGCAAGCCCAGGAACGCTTCACCGAGCAGACGGGCTGGTACCTGGGCATTACGCTGGAGCAGCCCAACCAGCCCAGAGGTACATACTGGAGCGCTGGCTCAGCGAATCGCAAAGAGCAAAACGAGGCCATCTCCATCGCTCGTAAAACGCTGGCGGGGGTCGATGGACTTTACAAGATCGGCGTGGATGGCGCCACGGGAACACTCCTGCTGCGTTTTTACTTTCCCGATGCGGTGCAATCACGTATCACGGAACAGCTCAAAACAATCGAAGAAAAAACGGGCTGGGGCATTCGCATTTATCCAACTGTCCACCAGGAGGAATTGGTGGCCACCGTGCGCCGCCTGCTCCCGGAGGGGCTGTTCATCGATGGATCGCCGTCAATCTATCATGATCGCCGCACGGTAGCTCTCACCTGTACAGGTACGACAAGTCGTGAGGCGATAGAGGAGGCGCAAAGGCAGTTCAACGAGAAGACAGGTTGGCAACTGGATATTAGCGTGCCTCCCGGCGAGACAATGAGTGCCCCGGCAAGCGAGAGGGCTTTGAGTCAGGATGATGTACTGACCATAGTGCACGATGTCTTTGGCGATACCGACGATCTCAACCGGGTGGGGATTGACGTCGCCAAAGAACTGATCGTGCTGCGCTTCTACTTCCCTGATGTGGCCCAGGTACAGTATATCGAGGAGATATTGGAACTTGAAGCGCGTACAGGCTGGCAGGTGGAGGTGCACCCTGGCGCGAATCAAGATGCCTTGCAGTCGGAAGTGAGGTCTCTCGTGCCCGCGGGAATCGAACTGGTGGGCGCTTTATCACTCTATCATCAAGAGCGCCGTATCGTGGCAACATACCAGGGATTATGGGACGAAAGAGCGCGTAAAGTTGCGCAAATGGCCTTTCAAGAGAAGACTGGCTGGGCGCTCGAACTCAAAGGTAACACGTAAATACTTGTATAATGAGGTTTCACAAAATAATCCGGATATCGATACATGCATCGAGGGCCGATAAATCGGCGCTGGGCACGATAAATCGGCCCCTACAGATGTCCCGCTTATTTTGTTAATGACCATAATACATATATAAGGAGCAGATGATATGACGCAAACAGGCTTCGCAGAAATCAATGATACAACACTATACTATGAAGTGGCGGGCGAGGGACGCAAGGAACGCGAGGGACGCGAGGGACGCAAGGGACACCCGCTGGTCTTGCTACACGGCGGGCTGGTTGATAGCAGGTCGTGGGATGACCAGTTTAGCGACTTTGCAGAGCACTATAAGGTCATTCGTTACGATATGCGCGGCTACGGAAAATCAGGACAGTTGAAGGCCGATACAAAACCATATTCTTTACGCCAGGATCTCTACGCACTGCTGCAATTCCTGGGCATTGAAAAAACGTACCTCATCGGCTTATCCATGGGAGGTGGGCTGGAGATTGATTTCACGCTTGACCATCCAGAGATGGTCGATGCGCTCATTCTTGTTGGCACCGGTCTGAGTGGCTTCGAATCTAAGGATTCAGGCAATCCCCTCTGGGCAGAGGCCGATGAAGCGTTCAAAGCGCATGACATTCCACGTGCCGTCGAAATTACGCTGCGAATCTGGACCGATGGCCCAGAGCGCAGCCCAGAAGAGGTCGACGCTAAAGTTCGAGAGCGTGTGCGCGCGATGTCGACATTCAACTTCAGCCGCCCAGATGACCAGGATGCCCCTGAGCCCCTCGAGTTAGAACCGCCCGCGATCTCGCGTCTCTCCGAGATTCATGTGCCAACACTGATTGTTGTAGGTGACAAGGATGTACGCGATATCCTTACCATTGCTGATATCCTTGAAAAGGGGATAGCAGGCGCGAAAAAAGTGGTGATCCCTGGCACTGCTCACCACCTGAATATGGAGAAACCGGCAGAGTTTAATCGAGCTGTGCTTGATTTTTTGGGTGGGTTATAAATGTTTGGACGAGCGCTGAAGGCCAACAGTGGCAACGATCCCTGGTAAAAGAGTAGCGCCGAGGATAATTGCTCCGCCCAGGAGTGTTGAAGCTGTCGGAATTGCCCCAAGGAGTAAGACTCCGAAAAAAATGCCCCAAACGGGTTCGAGGCTTGCCAACAGGCTTGCGGATTGAGCGGTAATGTCACGCATACTGGCAATAAAGAGGGTATGAGCCAGTGCTGTACAGACAACCCCAAGAATGAGCAGAATGAGGAGTGCGTGAGGCGTCCAGAAGGAACCAGCCGCTGTCAAGAAGAAGGCTGGCAAGAGGACGATAGCGGCTATCCCGTCCTGATACAGACTGATCATCAGGCTGGAATAGGTTCGCCCAAGCCAGCGGTTCGTGACGGAAAGCAGCGCGAATGTGGCTCCTGAAAGCAAGCCCCACAGGACTCCAAGTGTCGTATGATTCTGGAACGTAAACGAGGGAACCAAAAGGTAGATTCCTGGTAAGATGAACAAGGCTGCCACGATCTGTATGCGACTGGGACGTTGATGTAGCAGAAGGGGTTCCAATGCGGCAGTAAAGAGTGGGAAGCTGGAGAAGGAGAGCAGCCCAATGGCAACATTAGAGACATTAATTGCTTGAAAGAAAGCAGTCCAGTGCAGCGCAAGCAATACTCCTTGCCCGAGAAGCAAGAAGCCATCCTGGGGCCGCTTCGGGCGCAGGGAAATGTGCTGAAACCAGCAGACCGCAAGAAGCACCAGACCGGCAAAGAAAGCGCGCCCAAAGACGATGAGCGGAGCAGGCAGGACACTCAGTTTGCCCAGAACCCCGGCAAGGCCAAAAAGGAGGACGGCAACGTTAGCAAATACCAATCCTCGCAGCTTATTCGGTTGCTCTGGCATAAAGGTTCCACTCCCTCAGAAATATATGCCAGTATCTTACGCAGTTTTGGCTCATTAAGCAATTATTTTCCTGCATGAGATACTTGCAGGATATGTAAGTTGGTTTGCATCAAGGCTCTTTGCTCATTTTTCTGATGAAGGAAGATAATTCGTGGATTTTGTTGCACTTGTTGCACTTGTTTCATTTGTATCGCCATTCATTACCATGCTTTTATCAGTCATTGAGGGGTGATTTGGAGAGGTATATTTTCCTCGATACAGACGGACAATCTCCCCTGCATCTTGCATACGTTTAAGTTTTATCCGTAGCGAGGCGTATTTTAGCCCGGTGTGCTCTGAGATTTCCTTCGTATCGAGCGGACCACTGGCGTCCTTTAGTGCTTTAAGGATCTCCTGCCGTTCGAAAGATAGGTGTGTGCCAGGACGAAGGAGCGTCGAAGTGGTGTGATGGTTTTCTCCAAGCCATTGAATGTAGGGTACTCCGCGTTCATTTTCAACTATCTGAAATGTGAGGTTGGTAGCGACCTTGCTGAGGTTGTTTTTTATAGTAGCGAAAACGCGCTTTTGCTCATCGGCGGGGTCGTGAGCAACGAGTAAGGCGACACGGGCAGCAGCGGTGATGCCGATAGAGCCAGCACCGCGATAGAGTGAATTGGCAGAGTTGCCCTTATTGAGGTGACGGATAATGAGGATGGCGCAGCCGGTACGCTCGGCTATTTGCGCCAGCGGAGTTAAGACCTCTCGCACATCCTGGTCGCGAGATGAGTCAATGTTACGGCCCAGCACGGCCATGAGAGGGTCTATGACGACCAGGATAGCATGATTGCGGATGATCCCCATTTCCAAATCTTTCAGATCTTGTGAGAGTGAGAAGGGACGCTCGTATACATCCTGTGTTTTTGTATCATAGGTTATAGCGGTGTTGAGCAAATGCACTTGTGAGGGATCGCACCCTACTGCTTCCATGCGAGGTTTGATGGTATCTTCTGGACTATCTTCGGGTGTGATTAAGATGACGCCGCCCTGCCAGCCAAATGTGCTGTCAGGCATTGGGCGTCCTGTTGAGACACAGGCGGCAATTGTAAGAGCGAGCAGTGATTTGCCTACGCCCGGGTCGCCATCCAGGAGGGTGATTTTACCCAGGGGTATACGCCTTTGCCATAGCCAATCAATTTGCTGTGTTTCAACCTCTGAGAGTTTGACGCTAATTGACTGATATTCTAATGGCCCATACTTCA
>VBHI01000200.1 GCA_005881495.1 Chloroflexota bacterium | reverse complement strand
TACTTTGCCGAAGGTGAGAGTGTCTCCATCGTTGATAGTGGTAGGCTGGTCGGGTACCAGGCGCTTGTTGTTGAGGCGCGTGGCATTGGTGCTGTTCAGGTCGGTCACTGTATAGGCACTGCCAATATGCTCGATCGTGGCGTGAATACGTGAGACAGTGTCTGACCCCTGTGTATTGCTCAGGTCTACCTCTGGTTGGACACCACCAACGTCGTGATCGTAACGACCAACGAGGGCGCGCTCACCGGCGAGTTTTACCTGCTTCCCATCGCTAAAGGTTACAGTGCCCCAGACGGCTTTGGGGTCAAACGCTGGCTGGCTGGCAGGTTTGGCCTCAATCGGTTTGGGTACCGTAGGCGCCGGTTGCAGATCGGCCGGAGGTGTATAGTAGACCTCCTCTTTCTTAGGCGCCTGTGGCTTCGGCTTGATGGGCTGCGGATTCACCGGAGGTGTCCGCGGTTTGGGCGGCGCAGCCGGCAGATCCGGTGGCGGCGTGTAATAGACCTCCTGTTGTGGTGGCTGCTTGGGTGCCGCCGGCGTGGCCGGTTTGGAGGCAGCCGGAGTATAGGTGATGGTCGTTTTTGGCTGCACAGGCGGCTCTTTGGGTACAGGAGGTACGTATGGCTCTGGCTCAGGTGGTGGCGTATACACCGGCATCTGTGGCGGCGGCGGTGGGTACTGCACTTGCACCTGAGGTGGCGGTGGAGTGTAAGTTGGCTGCTGCGGTTGGGGTGGTGGTTGTACTGGTTGAGCTACCTCTGTCGGAGCGCCTGCCTGGAAGATCGACGCTCCACATTTTGGGCAGAAGGAGACATTGTCTTTTATCTCGGTCTTACAGTTGGGGCAGAGGGTGACCAATGCCTTGCCGCAGCCAGTGCAGAATGTATCGCCGGGTTCATAGGGCGTGTTACAGCTTGGACAGCGCAACCTCTTAGCTGTTGGCGCGGGTGCTGATTGCGCATCAATGATTTGTGGTGGTGTGTAAACGGGCATTGGCGGTGCATACTGTGGCGGCGGTGGCGCCCATTGCTGTTGAATTTGTGGCACGATTTGTACCGGTACCGGCCCTACCTGGATGTCAGGCCGCTGTTGGCGCACCAGGCCATCTACCACGTTTAACACCTGGTTGCCAAGACTTGCCTGCCTGATTGCTCCGGCTCCCGCGGTTAGCATGAGGGGCCAGAGCACTGGAGCGGCGATAATACCGACTGCTCCTACTGCCGCCTTGTCGATCCATCTTTGCTGGCCTATCATGGCGAGTAAGCCACCGCCTGAGCGCTGGAGAATGACGCTCAGGGCTGCTTGCATGCCGATCAGGGCCTCAAAATCGCTGCCTTTTTTCAACTGTACCATGACCTGGTTATTGTTGCCTACGTGTTGTGCCTGATAGCCTTGCGCGCGGTAGACATTTTCCAGGTTATTGGCAAGCTGCTCGATATCTATGTCGTCTGAGTTGTAAAAACGCGCATCCATACTACTCTCTCCTTACGGGGACGCGATAAATCGGGTCCGATGTCCGAGTTTGCTTACGGTTGTGACTGCGGCGGGGACGCCGGTACTGGCCCTGTTTTTACGTCGGGTTGCTGCTGGTGTACCAATCCATCGAGTATTGACATGACCTGGTTGGCGAGTCCGGCCTGGCGGAACGCTCCAAATCCCGCTGTGATAAGCAGAGGCCAGAGGGGAGGAATAGCGATGCCGACAACACCAACCGCGGCCTTGTCGATCCATTTTTGCTGGCCGACAGCGGCCATTACACCGCCAGCAGTACGCTGGATCGTTACAGTGAGGGCTGCTTGCATTCCAACGATGGACTCAAGATCGCTGCCCTTTTTCAACTGTATCATAATCTGGTCGTTGTTGGCAATCTGCTGTACCTGGTAACCCTGACTGCGATAGAAATGTTCCAAATCAGTGGCGAGCTGTTCGATATTCAGGCTGTTGCTGTTGTAAAAACGGGCATCCATGCATTTTCTCCTTCAAACGTCTCATTGTGCATTGTGGTTTTTGTGTGATTTTCCAGAGTTTATTGTATTGAGTTTAGTGATGTTCTTCCTCAAAATATACGAGTTACAAGTGTTAGAGTTAGAAAAAACAGACAGGCTCCATCTGCAACACCTGAAACACCTGAAACACCTGAAACTCTTGAAACAGTGAGCCACTTCGACTCAAACTTACCTGAAACACCTGAAACACCTGAAACACCTGAAACAGTTACAAAGGTTAAGGTTAGAAAATACAGGTAGATCCGACCACTCATAGAGTATATCATTTGGGGCAAAACAGAGAAACTTTTGCATCCTCTTGTGAGTACCATCCATAGTGTTATCAGGCCGGCCCGTAAAGCCCCTGGCTTCTAGCCCTGTCTTTTACCCACATTTTACAATTGGATTCTGTGAAACAGCCTCTGAGGCCTATGCAGTCTTTGACTGTTTCACAATCTCATCTGTAGCGACTGGCCTGACGAGCCACTTCAAAAAGATGTGGGTAAGAATCAGGCTTCCAGCCATGGGGATAGAAGGGCCGTTCCTTTCGGGACGTGATGGGTAGGGATACTGTTTGACATTTTACGGCGTATGTACTATACTGTAAAGTATGAAACAGAAGAAGGCCTACAAGTATCGCTTCTACCCAAGCGATGAACAAAAACACATACTGGCGCAAACCTTCGGATGTTGTCGCTACGTCTATAATTGGGCATTGCGACAACGTACTGATGCGTACTATCAACATGGTGAGCGTCTGTACTACGAAGGAACCGCGCACCGGCTCGTCACGCTCAAGAAGCAAGAAGAGACGCTATGGCTTAATGAGGTTTCTTCTGTTCCGCTGCAACAAGCTCTCAGGCATCTTGATAAAGCTTTTCGCAACTTCTTCGAAGGACGTGCTGACTATCCCACCTTCAAAAAGAAACGTCATCAGCAAGCCGCTACCTATGCGAGCAATGCGTTTAGCTGGGACGGACATCATCTCACGCTTGCGAAGATGGATGCTCCCCTTCCCACCACATGGCACCGTCCCTTGCCCGATGGATGCAAGCCAAGTAGTGTCACCATCACCAAGGATGACGCTGAACGCTACTTTGTTTCCATCCTGGTAGAAGAAGACATGAAGCCATTGGAAGTTACTCCTAAGATGGTTGGACTTGATCTGGGCTTGAAGTCTCTGGTGATCACCTCCGATGGACATACGCATGGTAACCCCAAATTCTTTGCCAGGGATGAAAAGAAGCTTGCGAAAGCACAGAGACGGCATGCTAAAAAGAAAAAAGGCTCCAAGAACCGGAACAAGGCTCGTCTCAAAGTCGCTCGCGTCCATAAGAAGATTGCCGATAGAAGACGAGACTATCAACACCAACTCTCGACTCGCATCATACGCGAAAACCAAGTCGTATGTGTCGAGAGTCTGCAAGTCAAGCATATGGTCAAAAACCACTCTCTGGCAAAAGCCATCTCGGATGTCGGATGGAGTGAGTTCACCAGGCAGTTGGAGTATAAAGCCGAGTGGTATGGACGGACCTTCGTCAAGATTGACAAGTGGTACCCGTCTTCCAAACAAAGAACATTTTGGCCGCGGGGCTCGCGGTTGCTGCCTGTGGAGAGGCCGTAAGACCTGGTGCGGTGAAAACCAAAGCTGGCAAGCCTCAACGAAGCAGGAAAGCCTCTCAGTGATGAGAGGAAGCCCCTGGCGAAAGCCTGCGGGAGATGTCACAATACGTGATAATGACTTTTAACAAAGTAATCTGGCCATCTGTAGGGGCCGATTTATCGCGCCCAGCGCTGATAATGCAGTTTCAAAAAATAATCCGGATGATGAAATCGACCCCTCCACTGTCACCCCATTCACTTCGTTCAGGGCAAGCTCTGAGCGCAGCGAAGGGTCTGTCGCGCTGGGCAGAGAGATGCTTCGCTGCGCTCAGCATGACAGTGCTGTGACCCAGACGGATTCCTGGATGAATTTGTTAAACTTCATTATCGGCCCTCGCTGGATGTTCCGCTCTCCAGTTGAATAAGTTAAACAGCATAATCAAATAATGTCATAGTAAAGAACATATCATCGTATGAAAGAACAAGTTGATTCAGCAGCGGTCGGCTATGAGGACGGCAGCGAGGTCTCCAGCCATGTTTCCTCGCGTAATACCCTGCGCTATATTATTCTGGGTTTGTTGGGTGCAAGGCCAATGAGCGGGTATGATATCAAACAGGCTTTTGATCGTGCCCTCGCCAGCTATTGGAATGCCGGTAACAGCCAGATCTATACGACTTTAAAGAAACTGAGCGACGAGGAACTGGTCGAGGCCGAGGTGATTGTGCAGAAAAGCCGTCCGGACCGCAAAGTGTATCGCCTCACGCCTGCCGGGGAGGCTGAGCTTGATCGATGGCTACAGGAGGAGGTGCCCGACCGTTTCTCCAAGGACGATTTTCTGACGAAACTTTTTTTCTGCGGTGAGACTTCAGATGAGGTGGCTCTCAAGCATTTATTGGAACATCGCGCTAGCTTGCTGAAGCAACTTGAGCATATGGACTGGGCGCGGCAGCAATATTCTACGCGCCCCACGCGGCGGCCCCGTCTCCTGGAGTATCAAATGCTGGTGCGGGACTATAAGGAGGCCGTCTTGAAAGCGGGTCTGGAAGTTACTGAAAAGGCTATTGAGAGATTGAGCGCAAAGGAACATGCTTAGGCAGGTGTTCTTTAACGTGGCTGCCAGTTATATCTTCGATAAATCTCCAACGTCTGCTTATCGCCGGGCACGTAACTGACCATCGAATAGGTAGATATACCGGTGAAGACGGTTGTCGCGGTGCGCAGGGTGACGCGGCCAAGTTTGCTGTTTTGTATCTGAAACGCGAAGGAGGGGGCAGGTTTTCCCTCTGCATACGCGGCGGCGGCGATGCGGCGAAACTCAGGGAACTCGCGGAGATGCTTCCAAAGTTCTTTATATGCAGGCAGGTGGGTCAACGTGCGCGTGTTGTATTGGAAGTCGCTAACCAGGCGGTGGGCGAGGTCCTCCCAACCGTAGTAATGGCGGCGACGGCTGGCATCAAATACCAGGTCCAAGAGGTGGAGTTTCTCTCCTTCGATAATCTCTTTTTCAACTTCAAACAGGGTAATAGCGGCATCATTCCACGAGTGGAGGTACCAGAGGCGGTCGAGGGAGTGGGCCGGGTATGAGGTATTGTGCACCAGCAGACGAGCCAACTCGCCAAAGTCCAGCAGCGTGCTTTCGACCTTCTCGGTATCCAGGTAATGGCCGGTCAGTTTCGTGAAGGCACTGAAGAGTTGACGCCTCTCGTCTTCCTGCAATTGGAGAGCGCGCACAATACTCTCGGCAACTCGCGGCGAGGGATTTTTGCGCATGCCATTTTCTATATGATAAATATAGGTGCGTGAGAGACGCGTGGCATGGGCAAGCTGGCCCTGTGACATGCCATGCTGCTGTCTAAAGCGTGCGACAAGTTGTGCAAAATCGGATGTGGTACTCTCTACACTCATTTCTCATCCCCATTTTCTGTTAGCTACACGTTCATTATGCATCACAAAATTGTTAGCTGGCAACATATCTTTATCATCACTGGCGACTTATAATTACTATAAGGAAGTTTATGCTTCTGGTTGCGACATGAGTGTCGCCTCGGTATTCACAAAAGGCGATACCAGTATGAGAGGTGTAGTATGTCTGATTCATCTGTTATCAATGACTCTCAATCTCCACGAGATTCTGCGGCGAGTACCACCGTCGGAGATGAAGGCGTACTGTCTACCCGGCCATGGGTACGTTTCTATGAAGAGGGCGTTTCCGCCCATCTTGCTATCCCTGATTTTCCGCTGACATGGTTGCTTGACCAGGCGGCAAAAAAGTATCCAGGGCATACGGCCCTGATCTACTTTGGAACAAAAATCAGTTACGCTCAGCTTTCTACTCTGGCGAATCGCTTTGCTGCCGGGCTACAGAAACTGGGCATACAGAAAGGCGATCGCGTAGCGATTGCGCTGCCCAATATTCCGCAGTACCCGATCGCTTTTTATGGTGCTTTACGAGCGGGAGCTGTGGCAGTTCCAACGAACCCTTTATATACTGGACGCGAAATGCAGCATCAAATCGCGGATTCCGGTGCACGTATCATCGTGATGATGGAAGAATTCTACCCTACTGTCCGTTCTGTACGTGACCAGACTGCCCTTGAACACATCATTCTCACCAGCCCGGCTGATTACCTGCCGCCTATGATGCACACGCTTTATCCGCTCAGTCAGCGAAGAGCCAAACGTCTAGAGCCACATCTGACCAACAATGAACGCCACAAGGACAAAACGCTGTACAGCATGAGCGAGATGCTGGAGTCACATGCGAAGAGGGGGATAGAGCTTTTCAACTTACCAGTGCAATCCTCAGGAGATGACCTGGCCGTTCTGCAATACACTGGTGGCACAACAGGGCTTTCAAAAGGTGCTATGCTGACCCATCGCAATCTGCTTGCCAATGCTATGCAGATCCGTGACTGGACACCGCAAGTTTACGATGCCGAAGAAGTAATGTTATGCGTGGCTCCCTTCTTCCATTCATATGGTTTGACGGTCGGCATGAATCTCTCTATTCTTGCTGCTGCCACGATGGTGCTTTTACCGAATTTCAAGCCGCCTGGTGTCTTAAAAACCATTCGCGAGTACCACCCCACTCTTTTCCCAGGTATACCTACCATGTACCTTGCCATTATGCGTGAAGCTGGGAAGCACACCGAACAGTTGAGTTCGATTAAGTTTTGCATCAGCGGCGCCGCGCCGTTACCCGCTAAAATACAGCATGATTTTGAGGAAGTTACCCATGGCAGGCTGGTAGAAGGCTATGGATTAAGTGAAGCGTCCCCTGTCACTCACTGCAACCCTTTGACGGATAACTGCCGCAATGGCAGTATTGGTCTCCCTCTCCCTGGTGTGGATTCAGCTATCCTTGACCAGGTCACCGGCGAACCTCTTCCCGCTGGCATGGAGGGCGAGATCGTGGTGAAAGGGCCTAATATTATGAAAGGCTACTGGAACCGCAAGGACGAGACCGAGGCGATCTTTACGAAGAATGGTTGGATGCACACAGGTGACCTTGGCAAGATGGATGAGGACGGCTTTTTCTATGTCATAGAACGCGCCAAGGATATGATTATCGCCAGTGGCTTTAACGTCTACCCACGCGAGGTTGAAGAGGTTCTCTTCCATCATCCCGCCGTGCAAGAAGCCGCTGTAGCAGGCACCCCTGACGAGTACAGAGGTGAAACCGTTGCCGCTTTCGTGATCCTGAAGCCGGGATTCGCGCCCTCGGAAGAGACGCGACAAAGCATCCTTGCCTACTGCAAACAGAACCTCGCGGGCTATAAAGTGCCCAAAATACTCGAATTCCGTAAGACCTTGCCCAAGTCTCTCATCGGCAAAGTCCTGCGTCGCGAACTAAAAGTGACCAGGAAGGAAATAAAATGAGATGTATGAGCCGGGCTTGTCTTTGCCCTGGTAACGCTATATTCGGGCTGGGCTTGCTCCAGCCCTGTCAGTCTGGTATCAGCAACACGATCAAACAATCAAAGGAGAGCCAA
This sequence comes from Chloroflexota bacterium, assembly GCA_005881495.1. The sequence goes on along the minus strand of VBHI01000200.1, from coordinate 36,794 downwards.
TTCGCATGTCAACTACCATGAAACCAACGGAGTCAGGTACCGCATTTTTAACGACCCCTGTGAGCGAGAGTGCCGATAAGATTTTTACTTTGGAGCAACGCAGCGAGGAACAGCGCTGGATTGAGGAATCGAGCGCAACTTTTATAGAACGCGAAGTGTTGCCATTGACGGAAGCCATTGATCACCAGGAGCCAGGTGTATTGCCGGGACTTGTCAAGAAAGCTGGCGAGCAAGGCCTGCTGATGATCGACGTACCGGAGGAGTACGGCGGCGCGGAATTGGGCTTACTGACCAGTTCCCTGGTTGGGTCTGAATTGCGTGAAGCCTCTTTTAGCGTCGCTTTTGGAGCGCATACTACCATAGGTACAATGCCTATCGTCTTCTATGGGAACGAGGAACAGAAACAGAAATATTTGCCGAAGCTGGCTTCAGGTGAGTGGATTTCAGCCTATGCGCTGACCGAACCCGGCGTCGGCTCAGATGCTATGAGTTTGAGCACGCGTGCGGAGCTATCCGAGGATGGCAAGTATTATATTCTCAACGGTACGAAGCAATGGATCTCGAACGCTGGTTTCGCTGATGTGATGATCGCATTCGCGCGTATCGGCAATGAAAAACCATCGGCGTTTATTGTCGAGGCGAACTGGCCTGGTGTCTCAACTGGCGCCGAGGAGCGCAAGATGGGTATCAAAGGCTCATCCACTCGCCAGGTCTACTTTGAGGATACCAAAGTCCCGGTAGAGAACCTGCTGGGTGAGATTCATAAAGGCTATAAGATCGCCTTCAATATCCTCAACATTGGCCGATTAAAACTGGGTGCGGGCACGGTGGGTGGCGCACGCGCCGCGCTGGGGATATCCGCCGCCTATACAACCGAGCGCAAGGCCTTCGGCAAGTTCATCAGCGAGTTCGGCATGATTCAGAAAAAACTGGCGCGCATGGCTGCCGAGACGTATGCCGCCGAGAGCGAGGTTTTCCGTACCGCGGCCAACATTGAGCAGGCGCACCGCAGCGCTGGTAACGACACGGAGAAAACCTTCAAAGCTATTGAAGAATATGCGATCGAAGCCTCCCTGGCAAAAGTTCATGGTAGCGAAGTACTGGCCATGGTTGTTGACGAGGGCGTACAAATTTTTGGTGGCTACGGTTTTATGCAAGAGTATCCCATCGAGAAGGCATACCGCGATGCACGTATCCAGCGCATTTTTGAAGGGACCAATGAAATTAACCGCCTGGTCGCTTCGGGTACGCTCTTCAGCCGCGTGCTCACCGGTAAGCTGCCCCTTACGGCTCAGTATCCAACAATTGAGGCGCGTGTACGCGCTGGTCAACCTCTCAACGGCGCTGGCGAGTCGATTCCTGCTGAGTTACGGGATGCCGTCAACGCCCTTGAGCGCGCAAAGGATGTCACGATTTACTCGGCTTTGAAGATCGCAATGAAGTATATGCGGGCTTTGGAGAACGAGGAAGAGTTCATCGAATACCTGGCAAACCTGCTCATCGATCTTTATGCTAGCGACAGTGCACTGGCCCGTGCCACGCAGGCGGTGCGTCGTAGGGACGAGAACAGCAGTACTCATGTGAAACTGGCACAACTGGCAACGTGGCTGGCCCATTCGCGAATGCGCTCAAACCTGGATCAGATGATCATGACCAACAGCGCTGAAAGCGAAGTAGAGGAAGAATTAAAACTGGTTCGCTCTTATGTTGGCGACTACTTGCTCAATGGGGTCGCACTTCAGCGTGAAGTGGCAAAAATCGTTGTTGAAAAACAGGGATATCCATTGTAGCAGGCCATGCTTATGGTATCATCCGTGAGACTGAGTCGGATGTTTAACCGCAAAGAGGAGAAAGAGAATATGGAAGAAGCCATTATCGTAAGTGCGGTACGCACGCCTATCGGGCGGGCCAACAAAGGCGTACTCAAAGATGTACGAGCCGATGACCTGGCTGCCATAGCCGTCAAGGCAGCCGTTGAGCGTGTGCCGCAGCTTGATCGTTCGTTGATCGAAGATGTTATTCTTGGCTGCGCATTCCCCGAGGGAGAGCAAGGCATGAACCTGGCGCGACTCGTTGGCGCCCTCGCGGGCCTGCCAGAGACAGCTGGCGGCGTTACCGTCAATCGCTTCTGCGCGTCCAGCCTGCAAGCGGTCAACATGGCAGCGCAGAATATCATGCTGGGTTTGGGCGAGGTTTTTGTCGCTGGCGGCATTGAGAGTATGTCGCGCGTGCCCATGGGCGGCTTCAATCCCAGTTTCAATCCTCGCCTCATCAAGTCTCGCGAGGATGAGGAGACCAGCTCACCCTATCCACCATGCGAACTGGAATACGGCTTCTCCAGCTATATTCCGATGGGGATGACAGCGGAGAACCTGGCCCGAGAATACGGCATCAGTCGCGCAGCCCAGGATGCTTTCGCGCTGCGTAGTCACCAGCGCGCAGTCGCGGCCACCGATAACGGTATATTCAAACGCGAAATTGTGCCGGTACGGTTGCCGAATGGCACCATCATGGAGATTGATGAAGGGCCGCGCCGCGATACCTCGTTGGAGAAGCTTGCCAGTCTCGAACCTGCTTTCATCAAGGGTGGCACCGTCACAGCTGGTAACTCCAGCCCACTCAACGACGGGGCAGCCGCGGTTGTATTGATGTCTGCGCAAAAGGCGCGAGACCTGGGTATTACCCCCCTGGCCAAAGTGCATACGATGGCGGTAGCAGGTGTGCGTCCAGATATTATGGGTATTGGGCCGGTGCCCGCTATGAAAAAGGTGCTACAGAGAGCTGGCATGCAATTGAGCGACATTGATATCATTGAGATCAACGAGGCTTTTGCCGCGCAGACGCTTTCAGTCGTCAAGGCCATGGGGATCGATGTGGAGAAACTCAACCCACATGGTGGCGCGATTGCCCTGGGTCACCCGCTTGGCTGTAGCGGCGCTCGCATTATCGCCACGCTGATCAATGATTTGCAAAGCGAGGATAAGACGTTTGGTATAGCCACACTGTGCATCGGCGGAGGCCAGGGTCTGGCGACGATTATCGAGAGGTTGGCGTAGTTATGACATATCATATTCGCAAAGCCGCGGTGCTAGGCGCAGGAGTGATGGGAGCGGCAATTGCCGCGCATCTCGCTAACGTCGGAATCCCCAGCCTCCTGCTCGATATCGTACCGCCGGATGCTGGAAGAGATCGCGATAAGATAGCTCGCATGGGGTTGGAAAAGGTACTCAAAGCCCGTCCCGCGGCTTTTTATAGTAAACGTGCTGCCAGTCTTGTGACGGTGGGTAATATCGAGGACGACCTGGAGGACCTGGCCGACGTCGATTGGATTATCGAGGCGGTCGTCGAGCGACTGAACATCAAACACGCCCTTTACACCAAAGTTGAGCAAGTGCTGACTCCGGGTACTATCATCAGTTCTAATACATCCGGGCTACCTGCACATTTGCTCACCGAAGGGCGCAGCGAGGATTTCCGCCAGCACTTCTTGATTACACACTTCTTCAACCCGGTGCGCTACATGCGCCTGTTGGAAATTGTGCCCGATGTTGACACTGATCCAGCTTTGTTGCAGTTTATGCAGCAATTTGCCACGGAAGTGCTTGGCAAGGGAGTTGTCTTTTGCAAGGATACCCCAAACTTCATTGCCAACCGTATCGGCACCTACGGGTTTATGGCGACGTTTCGGTATGCGCTGAGCGAAGGCTATAGTATCAGCGAGGTCGATGCTATCCTGGGGCCAACTATGGGGCGGCCTAAATCGGCGGCCTTCCGCACCGCTGACCTGTCCGGCCTGGATACGCTGGTCAATGTCGCCGATAACCTGTATATAAATGCGGCAGAAGATCCCCAACGCGAGACTTTCCGTATGCCGGAGGTTGTCCGTGAGATGATTCGCCGCGGCTGGCTCGGTGAAAAAAGCGGCCAGGGCTTTTATAAACGCATCAAAAGTCCAGAGGGCGGATCGACCATCCTGGAACTTAACCTGAATACCCTGGAGTACCAGCCGCAGCAGAAGGTGCGCTATCCCTCCATCGGAGAGGCGCGCAATATCAGCGACCCGGCAAAGCGCATATTGACTATCCTGTCTGGGGATGACCGGGCAGCACAATTAGCGAGACAGACGACGGCAGATTCGTTGATCTATGCAGCAGACCTTGCCATGGAGATCGCTGATAGCATTGTCGCTATTGATGAAGCCATGCGCTGGGGCTTTAACTTTGAAATGGGCAGCTTCGAGGTCTGGGACGTACTGCTACAACATCCTGATGTTATGCAGAAAGTGCTACAAGGCCGGGATATACCGCAACTTGTACGGCACGTCCAGGTGGACGGCCAGGGCACATTCTATATTGGTACGACGGGGCAGCGCCAGTACTTTGATTTTCATACTCACAGCTACAAACCGGTGCTAACACCAGAGGGAACGATCTCATTGGAGGCCCTGAAAAGTGGACATGTGGGAGGGGTTGCCGGCGCTGCAAAGAGTGGGCTCATTCGAGATAATGGCTCTGCTGCGCTGATCGACCTGGGCGATGGGATAGCCTGTGTCGAGTTCCATACGAAAATGAACTCGATTGATGAAGGCATCATCGAGATGTTGCGTTACGTTGCCGAAGAGGGACAGAAACAATTCCGGGCAGTAGTCATTGGCAACGAAGCGGCGGACTTCTCGGCGGGAGCCAATCTGCTGCTGGCGCTGATGGGCTCCAGGCAGGGGGAGTGGAAGATGCTGGAAGGGGCAATCAATGGATTGCAACAGGCGCACCAATTGCTGAAATATGGTCCTATTCCGGTCGTTGCGGCACCGGCGGGCCGGGCGCTGGGGGGTGGTTGTGAGATCATTATGCACACCAACCATGCGCGTGTTTACGCAGAATCCTATATCGGCCTGGTTGAGGTTGGAGTTGGCCTGATCCCGGCGGGAGGTGGCTGTAAAGAACTGCTATTACGCTACGGAGCCAGTTTGGAGAGTCAAAAAGCGGGCAAGACCGGGGGACCGTTTACGCCTTCGCGCCGCGCTTTTGAGATCATTGCCGTTGCCACTGTCTCTACCAGCGCAGTGGAAGCGCAGGAACTGCGTTTTCTGCGAAAAAGCGATGCCATTACGACAAATCGTGACCTGTTGTTACGTGACGCCAGAGCCGATGCCTTGCGCCTGGCCGATGCTCAAGCAGCGGGCAAGTGGCAGCCCGCCCAGCCATCAATGATGATTCTGCCAGGGCCAGGTGCTCGCCTGGTGCTGGAGCAGCAAGTTGAAAACCTTTTAGTGACAGGAAAGGTGAGCGAGCATGACGCGGTGATTGCTCGTCATCTCGCCCGTGTGCTGACGGGCGGAGAGTGTTCGCCCAATACCCCGGTTACTGAGCAGTATGTCCTTGACCTGGAGCGGGAAGCCTTCCTTACTCTCTGCGGCATGGAAAAGACTCAGGATAGGATGCAGGCAATTTTGATGACAGGTAAGCCATTACGCAACTAAGCACTACTTCTAAGGGTAATGAGCACCAATGAGAAAGGGAGATTGCAGTGTCTCCCTTTCTCATTGGTGCTTAAGCTTGTTAATTTTCCTCGCTATCATTCGTCTCTTTATAATAAGGAACACATCACTTTGTTTATACTGATGTATGTACATGCACAAAAACATGTAAATATCACATAAAAAGAGCCTGATTGTTAAAAAAGGCCCTCAAAACACTAGACAACAGGGGTAATATCATGCATACTATAAATGTGTAAACGTGTGTTTGGCTCTTGTATCTAACAAGTAATAACATTGTAATAACAATCACACATTTGTCGGCTGCAATTATCACATCAATCGTACGTATAAGTTGCTCAGAGGTCACTACAGCAATCAGGAGGGAACTATGCTAGGAGCTCAGGAGCAGAGAAGTGAAGTAGCAAGGCTGTTATCCCAAATTAGTGAAGAGTATGAGGCTGCGCAACGTGGTCTTACCGGCCTGGCCAGCGGAACCTCGCAGCATGCATTCATCACGGCTCGCATGGAGAATATGGGTCAACTTCATGGCCAATTGCAATCATTAGTGGGTGATATTGCTATTGCGATGATTGCTGAGCAGTTGAATAACACACCGTAGAACGTCGAGTCGAGGAGTAAAAAAACAAAATAAAACGGCCTTCAAGGCCGTTTTATTTTGTTTTTTGTGTAGATAAAAGGGGAGATCGTGTTCAGGATGATACGATGGCACGCCTATGGAAATAGCGTATATTTGTGGCAGGACGCTTATTCCAGACGCCGGTTACAATAAACTCGGTCTCTTCGCTGGCGAATGACTCCTGGTCCAGGACATTCTGAGTCTCGTACTCGTTCAGAAAACACTGTAGCCAATTGGTCAGATCCTCGCCCGCAAGCAGCGGTGCTCCCTCACTGACGAACCACTCGGCTATGCCTTGTAGATAGCAGCGATACTCCCTGGATAGCGGGTATTTTCGTAGAATGCGGTAGCTCTTCTCCTGGACATTTTCGTATCCAGCTGCACGGAGGTAGCCCGCGAGCTTTGAGCCAACCCAGCTATCCTCAAAGGTGTAACCCTCGTCTAGACGCACCTGTTCCCAATGTTCTCGGGCCTGGAAGACCCGCGCCTGCAAGCCAGGATCAATATTGTGAAAGCGCAGCGTACCGAAATCTATATCTTTGATGACGAGGCGCCCCCCATTGGTTAAATAGCGCCCCATTGCGGCAAAGGTATCTATTGGCTTCTGGAGATACTGGCTCACGTTCGCGCTAAAAATAACATCGGCAGAGCCTGGTGCGATCGGTAATTCCTCAAATGCAGCGCATTTATACTGTACTTGCCTGCGATACCATTGTTTATAACTGCGCTGCTGTGCCGTGACCAAAGCTTCCGCTGAAATATCTACGCCGATGATGCGGCCACGTGGTCCGATAGTTTCGGCCAGGAGTGGTGTCCATAGACCAGGTCCGCAGCCTGCATCAACTATGAAACTCCCTGTTTTCAGTTGGAGATCGCGTATCATTTGCCTCCGCTCAACGATTTTGCTGATGTGGTGCGTTTCTAGCCATTCAATGGCGTTGAGTGGCAGACCACACTCATTTACGTGAACGGTATTGTTAGTTGCCATAACCTTTCCCCCGTCTCATTAGATTATTTGAAACACCAGGATGTTTAAATTAGTGATGAAAGTATAACAGATGATAATTTGAAAAGGCAATATATGTTTAACATTGTAGTACTTTTGTGATTTACATTGTGATATATGAGAAGATACATCTGGCTGAAGTGAGATAGAAAAGATAGCTTACCGGGGCAATCGTCCCCCCTGCATCCTTTCGGAATGGTTATGTAAAACATTGTATGCGTTTTGTGGTATACTACTCATAGGTCATTCAGCTAATAATCAAAAACACTGTATCTTGTATCATGATGTATTTTTGCGCTGAAGAAGGGAATGTAATATGAGTCCTGGGGATGACTCAGCTGGGCAGCCGAGAAGGCGGGGGCGCCCAAAGAAACAGAAGAAAGTTTTTGTGCCTACTCAGGAGAAGCCGGAACACCCTGTTGTAGCTGAAAACGGATATCAAGAGCGCGCTGATTTGACCGGAGTTCATGAGGATATTTATCGTCGCGTCGTAGAATTGTTTACAACGGTTATTGATGATGACGCCCGCCAGTGGCAGATTACCCAGGCAATATTTGAACATGCACTGCTTCACCTTGACGCTGAACGCCGGGGGCTAGCGATTACCTATGCGAAATTGATGCCTGCTCGTGAGGATGGTGTGCACTCGCTGGTTGAAGTAACGATGCGAGGAAATTATCCCTGGACCTTTGCGCTTGAGAATCATACATACCTGGGGAGTACCACGCTGGCGGGAAATACGGCTATGCTTGATCGTCTACAGACGTGGGACAATTTCAGCGAAAGTGAACGTTCACAGGTCGAGATTGACGAATTTGAGCGCAGCGCCTGTGCTTATCCGGTGAAGCGCGCGGGACGTGTCGCAGGTGTTTTGATTATTTCGAGCACACAACCCCGCTTTTTTACTCGTCCAATGACCTGTCAAGCGGTGATTGAGTATGCGCAACTGTTGTCGCTTGCCTTCCGCGAGCATGAATTTCACCCTTTCTCGCTCTTAAACCTGCGGCCGATGCCCAATTTAAAGTGGCAGCGCGCGGAGATCAGCCACTCATATGTCAATCGGATCATCGCCTGCGTACGACAAAAGGGAATTTCGCGCCAGGAGGCAGAACTTTTTGTGCGCAGGGATATGGAAGCCGAATTTGAAGAAATTGGTCAGTTACACCTGCAGCAGCGCCTTTCTCACGAAGAGCATTCTGAGCAGAAGTGATCTGCCTGCTGTGCCTCGTGCCATTGAAGGATACTTTAGCCAGGTGCAAGGCAGTGCTCTGTCCAATAATGACGCGTCTTGGCAACGACTGTGACGACGTTCTTGATCTCCTTAATGAGGTGTGGGATCTTTCCCCACACCTCATGTCCTGGTATGTTGTTCAGGCGCCGAAGGCTACCTGTAGGCTACTCATGACAAGTGTTGAAGTATTGCGAGTGCTGCAAGACTCAACAAAGGCGCTGAAGAGGTTGGCCCAGACGGGTTCGAGCATGTAGATTTCTTCTGGGTGACCCTGGGCGGCGGCGACAAAGTGTTTTTCTGGGACTTCAAGTAGCTCGGCGATGCCATCTTCGGCGCGACCGCTGATACGTACACCGCGGCCAGGTTCTTTTACTGCCTGGTGATGAAGGCTATTGACCAGGATTTCGCGCGTACCGAAGATTTCCTCCATTTTGCTGCCCTCTTCGATATGTATGCTGTGTATGAGTGTGTTGCGTGGCAATTCACGTGTACTGTGCTTGATAGTCGGTGAGGCCAGGGCATCCACGTCCTGGTAGAGGGTACCACCGAGGGCAACATTGACAAGCTGCATCCCACGACAGACGCCAAGGGTGGGTATATTTTCTGCTAATGCCCAGCGCGCCATTGTTAATTCTAGCTCGTCGAGCTGCTTGTCTACTTTACCAAGCAGGGGATGAGGGTCTTCACCATAGTGTACGGGTTGAATGTCGGTTCCGCCGGAGAATAATATACCATCCAGGCGTTCAAGGAGAGTATGAAGCGTTCCAAGGTCGTTAACCATTGGAATGAGAACGGGAACACCACCCGCGTGTTCGATAGCATGGACGTAGGAGCGATTATTGCAATAAATGGGACGGCCAGACCCTTCACGGTAGTCTGCCTGACAAGGAATGCCGATTAATGGACGCATACATGTACTCCTTCATACGAACAATAAAAATGAGTTCATTGGTTTTGTAATAAAAAAACGGAACGCTTATCAAGTGCGTTCCGTTAAAAGAGAAATCTATTCAAACGACGAAACGCCTGACGAGTCCAAATCCAAGAAGCTCCAGCCAAAACTGGAGCAGAGTATACACGAGGATTGGTTCTGTACAGGGGTAGTGTGGTTCCACGTTTTTACCTCATTGCATTTACAATGTTACTTTAATGTTATACATCTATATACAATTGTTGTCAAGCTGATCAGGACTTTTTTTAGTGCTGTTGCAGAGCTACCCACTTAGTTTCCAAAGAAGGCGTTCCACCATTCGTGCCAGAAGCCTTGTTGGACAGGAGGTCGTTGGTGATGTTCAGCGATTGGCTGCTGCTGGCTGGTCGAGCTTATGATTATTACAGGGTACTCTCCCGGCCGGACATAACCTAGTTGCTGGCGAGCTTCGCTCTCGATTACAAACGGGTCTTTGTAATAATTCGCGAGTTTTGTAAGATAGTCGTGCTTGTCCAGAATCTGTTGATACTGTTGCTGTGCGCTTGTAACGCGTTGCATCAACTGGCTATTGGACCATGCCTGGGCCAGTGAGCTAAGGAGCAGTGCCAGGCAGATCAGCCCTGTTACCCAGATGACAGTCTGTGTGAAGAGAGAACTGCGCCTGGCGCGTAAGCGACCGACTGTTTCTTCCACGCCTACCGCGGAGGTTACATTGGGGATGCCTCCTCCGTAGCGTGAAGAAAATTGCGTCTTTCTGGGTTGCTGTTGCACCTGCTCTCCCTTCGAGTTATCTTGTTGCGTTACGTTTCCTGGTCTCAATAATAGATTACGGTAAATTGGTGGTTCGGTCAAGTGTAAAGGCCTTTAATGTGCATGTAAGACGAGGAGGCCCATAATATCAAAGCCAGCGAGGAGGAATATCAAGGCCACGCTGGCGAGCAGGACAGTACGCTGCCAGGTAGTTTCCAGCCACTTTGTATTTGCGTGGTCTGTAGAGCGGGGAGTTGGCTTATGATTGGTTGCGTTGGCTGCAACGTATGTTTGTTGTAATGGCTTCGTGATTTGTAAGTGTACTTGCTCTGACGTAGTGAGAGGGCCACTGACGAGATTCAGCCGTCTGTTTACAGCGATAAGACGATCACTTATGGCATGCTCGAATGAGGTGTGCAATTCTTCCTCATCAGGTGTCTGGTACGTTGGTATCGCTGGAAGCATAGGGGTAGTTGCAAACCAATCCTTTATCATGAAGGTATCGGCAATGAGATCCTCAGTCATGGTTGTGCCTGGATAGACGGCATTTGCTTCGAGCTTTGCGTTGGCTGTAAGACATTGTGTATGCATGATTTACAACTCCTTCCTATGTATCTATTCTTTATACGCCCAAGCATAGCGGAATTTGGACATGAAAACATGGGTCATTTGACATATTTCATTGGTTTTTCGCTTTACTAAGCATCATGTAACTTGATGAGTCGATTATGAATATCGCTGACATTTATATTAGAGGATGGCAGATTTCTGAAAACGGGGAAAATTCCTTGACATCTATTTGTGCCTGTGATATATTAGAGCTAGCTTCAGAGGTATGTGCTGCACCCATCAAATAGTCCCGCTATACTGGTTCCTGTATGTGTCGTAGTATGTACACTGTCAAGGACACTTTGGCCGACACCTCTTGCATTTCCCATGAACTTAGCATCGTTGTCACCACAAGTATTTAAGGTATTTCCCTAAAAGAAACTAGTCCCGTATATGTAACAGAAGTAATTTTTCCCACCATACCTGCCAAGGTTCATCGCAGAAAGGAGAATGGGCGTGTTGCTCCCAACGGATTTGCTTCGCCCAACACAACGTGAATATCGCTGAGCTAGAAACAAAAACTATCACTGAGCTTCGCGACATCGCTCGCGACCTCGAACTCTCAGGTTACACCGCCCTCAAAAAACAAGACCTCGTTTTCCGACTTCTTCAAGCCAACACCGAACAGCAGGGAAATATCTTTAGCGCTGGAGTGCTGGAAATTGTGGAAGATGGCTTCGGGTTCCTCAGGCAAGAACGCTTCCTTCCAGGGAATATGGACGTGTACGTATCCCAGTCGCAAATTCGCCGCTTTGGCTTACGCACTGGCGATATGGTCTCTGGCCAGGTTCGTCCTCCTAAGGATAATGAAAAGTACTATGGTCTTTTACGTGTTGAAGCCATTAACGGTGTAGATCCTGAAATTGCTAAGCGTCGTCCCCATTTTGATGTCTTAACCCCGATTTTCCCCCGTGAGATGTTTAACCTGGAAACAGGCCCCTCAAATATCTCCGGTCGCATTATCAACCTGGTTGCCCCCATTGGACGTGGTCAGCGTGGTTTGATCGTCTCCCCGCCAAAGGCTGGTAAAACCATGCTGCTCAAATCTATCGCTAACTCGATTACTGAAAACTATAATGATGCACATCTGATGATTGCCTTGATCGGCGAACGGCCAGAAGAGGTCACCGATATGAAGCGTTCGGTGCGTGCCGAAGTCATCAGTTCAACATTTGATGAGCCAACTGAGGCGCATACGCGTGTTGCTGAGATGGTTCTGGAACGGGCCAAACGTTTGGTGGAAGGTGGACGTGACGTAGTGGTCCTGCTGGATAGTATTACGCGCTTGAGCCGTGCCTATAACCTGGCAGTGCAGCCAAGCGGACGTACACTCTCTGGCGGTCTTGATCCGAGCGCGTTGTTCCCACCGAAGCGCTTCTTTGGAGCGGCTCGTAAAATCGAAGAGGGCGGCAGCCTGACGATTATCGCAACTGCCCTTGTAGATACAGGTAGCCGTATGGATGACGTAATTTACGAAGAGTTTAAAGGTACCGGTAATATGGAACTGGTACTGAACCGCAAACTTGCGGAACGCCGTGTCTTCCCCGCCATTGACATCTCTCTCTCCAGCACCCGCCGCGAAGAACTGCTCCTCGACGATAAGACTCTGCGTGCTGTCGTTGTTATGCGCCGTATGTTCTCTACGCTAGCCGACCAGCGTGGCCTGGAGGCGATGGAGGCGTTGTTACAGCATATGTCCAAGACAAGCAATAACATGGAGTTTCTGGCAACCCTCAACAAGAGCATTCTCTAACATTTTCTAAAAAGCACGTTATTGGTACATTACATGAGGTATACTGATAACGTGTTTTTTTGATTTTTCGAAACAATCTACAGGAGATTACCCCATGACCACCACAGCCAGAGTATTTCAAAATCACATCGGGGGGAAATGGCAGAGCGCGCAGAGCGGCCAGACATTCCCCAATAACAATCCAGCCACCGGAGAGCTAATAGGCTTCTTTCCTCTCTCTGGAAAGGTTGAGGCGGATGCTGCCGTTGCTGCCGCTCGTTCTGCTTTTGATACATGGCGGCTGGTACCAGCCCCTAAACGCGGAGAGCTTCTTTTCCGGGTTGGAGAGCTTCTAACACGGCATAAAGAGGAGCTGGCGCGTACGATGACGCAGGAGATGGGCAAAGTCCTCAAAGAGACACGAGGTGATGTGCAGGAAGGCATCGATATGGCCTACTATATGGGCGGAGAGGGACGCAGGCTTTTTGGATATAGCGTTCCTGTCGAACTGCCGAACAAGTCGGGGTTTGCCATGCGTGACCCGATTGGCGTTGTGGCCTGTATAACGCCGTGGAACTTTCCTATCGCTATTCCCACGTGGAAGATGTTTCCCGCGCTTGTCGCCGGGAACACGGTGGTAATCAAACCTGCCAGTGATACGCCTTTGAGCGCACTGCGATTGGTCGAAATCCTGTATGAGGCAGGTTTACCGGAAGGGGTCGTGAACATCGTCTTCGGTCCGGGTGGTACGGTTGGTGAGGCATTGCTGCACCATCCCGATGTCGCGGTTGTCTCTTTCACCGGCTCCACCGAATCGGGGCGGCACGTTGCCATTGAGACGGCGAAATCGCTCAAACGTGTCTCACTGGAGATGGGCGGCAAAAATGCCGTGATCGTGATGGATGATGCCGATATCGACCTTGCGGTTGAGGGGATTTTGTGGAGCGCCTACGGGACAACGGGACAGCGCTGTACTGCCTGCAGTCGTGTTATCGTGCATAGTGCAGTGCGCAAGGAGTTGCTGAAGAGGCTGCTGCCACGGATTGAACAATTGCGCCTGGGGAATGGATTGGATGAAACGGTCGATGTTGGTCCGGTGATCAATGCAGCACAGCTTGAAAAAATCCATAGCTATACCGAGATTGGCAAGGCCGAAGGGGCGACGCTCGTTACCGGTGGGTCTATCGCCGACGAGGGTGAGCTGGCAAAAGGACACTTCTATCATCCCACGCTCTTTACCGATGTACGTCCAGAGATGCGCCTGGCTCAGGAGGAGATCTTTGGACCGACGCTCTCGCTTATCGAGGTGGGATCATTTGAAGAGGCCATCGCCGTCAACAACGATAGCAAATTCGGTTTGTCGAGTGCCATCTATACTCAGGATATCAATCGTGTACAGCGGGCGATGCGCGATATCACCACGGGTATTCTGTATATCAATTCCGGCACGACGGGCGCGGAGATTCAATTTCCCTTTGGTGGCAATCGTGGCACGGGCAATGGGCATCGCGAAGCAGGTATTGCAGGGCTTGATGTTTTTACCGAGTGGAAGGTGGTCTACACCGACTACAGTGGCAAATTGCAGAAGGCCCAGATAGATTAAATATCTCCATGAGTGTAGAAGAGGGTATCTGGAGGTTCCCTCTTCTATGGTGATGCTGGAATGCAGGATGTCGACGTGTCAGGCCAAAGTTTCTGGATTTATCCCCCGGTGCGCATTGCAAGAGGAAACAGGTAGTAACGAACTGTGTGGGAGCAAACCTGGTTTGGCCCCGCGCGCTTTTTACAGCGTGACCCGATTTCCTCCGGCGGGCATGGTGAAGCGTAGAAAGCCACCCATGGCCAGGCGGGTACAGACGACATCCAGGGTGAAGAAGGAAAAGAGAAGGGCGGCGCTTTTCAACTCGTAGAAACCAAGCTCAAGCAGGCTGAGGTGATTCGGGCCTGTCATGAAGAGTCGCCAGAGGGCAGGCCCTTGCTGCGCTCCACCGAAGACGTTTACGGAGAGACCACAAGTAAGAGTAATCACCAGATCAATACCCAGGCAAAGCGCTGCCATACGCGGACCGAGTAACCAGAAGCGTTTGCTGAGGCGTTCACGTTTCGTCGATGCTATGCGGCACGTTGCCCAGACCGGTCCCAGTATGTATTCGAAAACAAGAAAGAGCAGGGGAACGGCTACGTAGAGCCAATCGGGAAAGAAAGCGGGTGTTACCAGGGCGCCCAGTCGACCCAGTGTGTAGAGGACGATGCCCTCTATCACGCCGCGCCGATAACTGACTTTATTAAACATGATGAATGAACCTGGCCTGTTTAATTGCAGCCACAGCTGCCACCACCACAACCGCAACTACCCATAGATGATGCCATCTCTTCGTAGCTACTAGTATCATCACTGCTGCCGTGAGGAGAGGCGAAGACGGAGAGGAGACGACGTACTTTCTCGCTATGGCATTTCATGCAGACAACGTCGTCGGCGTGCTGGTGGCTGACAAGAAGTTCAAATTTGGATCTGCAATCTGAGCAGTAGTATTCGTACAAGGGCATAGCAAGTTTCCTCCATCCAGTACCAGGGAATTGATATTGATTGTACATATTGTAGTGTGTGGCTGACTTTACGTCAAGGTGGCTTGTACGTCTTCTAGAATCAGAACCTGGAAGTGAGTGGTTCCCATTCGCTTCCAGGTGATCTCTTACAGGTAATCGGGTAGCTACGGAGTTGCGCTGAGGCAAACAGAGAGCTCCCACTTCTAATGCGGGTTTATACTCCCCCTGGCGAGAAAGCATAATCATACCCATCACCGCCACTGAGATAAAGCACTCCATTTGAGATCGTCGGTGAACTCCAAACTGAAGCCCCTGTTTTAAAGCTCCACAACACGGTACCTTTTGTTGGATCAAGCGCGTAGATATATTTATTTACGCCTCCAATGTAAAGCACTCCATTTGCTACTGATGGCGATGAATAAATTACAGACCCTGTGGTAAATGACCATGCGACAGAACCATCGCTTATGTTAAGAGCATAAATGACGTGATCCCCGCCCCCAAAGAACACCATGTTATTATACAGCGTTGCACTGGACCATACGCCGAAGTCGCCAGAAGCACCCGTCTTATACTGCCAGATGATATTCCCATTGGTGGCATCCACACAATAGAAATAGCCGCTCTTCAGGCCAAGATACAGTCTACCATTACTGTATAAAGCAGCGGTTGGCACATCATCATCCCCAGAGACATCAGGAAAGTGGATCTGCCAAATAATACTCCCAGTAGCCGGGTTTAGATCGAGCAGGTAGCCTGCACAAACAGTTGGGGAGGGGGATGTAAAACAGGGATTGGCGGTGCCTACGTACAGATTCGTTCCGGTTGGATCCATAGTATCGGGTGCAAAAATGCCATAAGGTGTGCTAAATCCCCATAGCGTGGCCCCTGTGTTGGCATCGAAAGCACTAAAACCACCCGATACTCCTTCTTTAAGGGCGGAAGGAACGAAGACACGCCCGTTGACCACAAGCGGTGTGGCCCATTCAGCCCCATACGAAAGCCAATTGTCCCAAATCAAGGTTCCATCCGTCGCATTTAATGCATAGACATAGTTGCCAACCACCCCTCCAAAGGGGTAGCTGACGCTCCCAAAGTAAGCGATGCCATTTTGAACTGTTGGCGATCCATATATCGGGGCACGAGCATAGAATGTCCAAAGCACATTTCCTGTAGCCTCATCTCGTGCAGTGAGAATCCCCTGTACATCGCCCGTGTAAACAATGCCATTGGCTACAATTGGAGCCCCAACGGTCTTGAAAGGGAATGGGGCAGGGCTTTTCCACTTTACTGCCAGCGATGAGACATTTGCAGGGCTGATGGTCGTCTCGGTGGTATTCACCCGGTTGCTTTGAAGATCAAAGCCAAAATTAGACCAATCGGATGGACCTGGAGGTCCACTCAATGATGGAACACCTACAGTGAATTGAACTTGGGTCAGAATTCCGCTAATGGATCCAATGGCGGCAACTGTATACGTTCCATTGGCAGTTCCCGCAGGTACGGCAAAGGTACTCTGGCCTAACTGTCCTTTTTGGCTGGCCGTCACAGTTCCAATCTGTTGCCCATTGTTCGTGGATGTCCAGTTCCAGTAAAGATTGACCTTGTCATATTTCGCAAAACCCCATCCTATTATTCGCAGCACTGTGCCCGGAGGGCCTATGTACACACCAGGATCAAGACCTGGCACTACCTGAAATGGAGCGGTTTTGACGACGCCACTCTTTTGACCAACCATGGCGATAGTGTAGTTCCCTGCCACTCCTGTCGGCACGAAAAGACTCTCTACCGTACTGCCCGCCGTATCTGCTGCTCTGACTGGAGCGAAATAGTAGTAACTCTTCTCAAGCGTACCAGTGCCAGGGCCTTGATAATTCCAGACAGGCTGAACATATTCTCCTGGTGTGAACCCGGTCGCAGCTATAAACAGATGGGTACCGGGAGAGCCCGAGGAGGCGCTCAGGCCGATGGTGTTATCTTGAGGAGGAGTAGGCGAAGGCGTTATCCCTGGAGAGGCGGTCAACACATGATTACTATTTGCAGCGGTATGAAATATCGTTACGAATGTCAGGCCCGCTCCACCAATAAAGCCAAAGACGATCACGATCAATCCAATGAGGACCTGTCCCCTACTACCCAAAAAACTTCGTTTCATTCCTGTTGGTTACCTTTCCTTTCCCAAAAGAATAAAGGTTAAAATAGATGCTTGCTATAAAAAAAACTTAGAAAACCTATTTGTTTCCTTCGATACGGTATCACTGGGCAACGTACACTTGCTCTCGTAGATGTTTCCCGGCGTTGAACTCGCTGTAGACCTGGCGGCACTTTTCTAGAAATACCGGCCAGCTGTAATGCTCTTGTGCAAAACGCTGCCCACTTTCTCCCAGAGCTAGCGCTTGTCCGGGGTTTTGTAATAGTTCTAACGCCCCCTGAGCCAGGCCCTCTGGCGTAGCTGGGACTAACATCGCTACCTCAGGATTAAGTATCTGCGTGTGCGAAAGAATATTTGTGGCCAGAATAGGCTTACCCGAGCGCAGGTATGTATACAATTTAAGCGGTGTGTTCGTACCTTTACTGCGAGAACTCAGCAAAATGTCCGCCAGGGCCGTGTATTGAGGCATCTCCTCTAATGGCCGCTGTCCTACAAAACATACTGAATCTGTAATACCCAGTTCCTCGGTAAGTCGACGCCATTTTGCAACCTTTTCAGGTTTCCCGCCTGCTATGACATAGCGGGCCTCTGGAGAGGCTGCATGGACGAGTACAGCGCTCTGCAATAGTAGGTCGATGCCCTGATAGCTCTCCAGTGTTCCCGTGTAGAGTAAGACAGGACCATCACCCAGGTTCAACCGCTGTCGCAACTGTGCAACATCGTTAGCATTTCCTGGAGGCATCTCTTCGTCAACAGCGATATTCTCTATCATGTGCACTGGCTTCTCCGGTGCGATCCGTTTCGCTGTTGCCGCGATATCGGGACAAATGGCTATCACAGCATCTGCTTTACGCACAATCAGTCTTTGGACGGCATCAACACAGCGCAGCAGCAGCCGGTTCTTGGTGAATTCAGAACTGACCGTTTGCTGAGCAAGGTCAGAGTGCATATAGTACAGGTGCTTACAGCCAAACAGCCAGGAGAGCAGAACGCCCATCAAGCCAGCTTCCTCATGGGTATACACATACTTGTATCGTTTTAGGCAGAGCCGCCAAAGCGCGGTCAGCAACACCAGGAGGTCGAGGGGGATTTTCGCCAACGATGGCCCTACCTTCACTCCATGTAGGAATGGTATGGGAGGAGTGCGGTAGATACTGAGCCCTGGTAAGTTCACGGGTTTGCCAATAGGATACGTTACTAAATCAATCTCGTATCCCATCATTCCAAGCACTTTTACATGGTAGTACACGCTAAAAGGCACACCCCGAGGCTCCATAAAGGGCTGCGGGGCAATCATTAAGATTCGCATATGGGATTTTTCTCTTCTTTCCTTTCAATATGCCCCGTTCAAGAGGCGTATACTGTGCCCGTTCGAATCTCCTTAGAAAACATGAAGTTTGCTCAAGTCACTTTGCCACCGAACTATCCAGATCGACTCCCACGAAAATATACAGCTGATCCATAACCTTCAAATACGATATGGAAGTCCGGAGGGAAAGAGAAGCGCTGTATCACGGCAGCTTGATAGAGTCCATTATCAGAAATAATCCAGACGCGGCTGTACTTGGAAAGCACAGCTTGAAAATCATCCTGGTTGAGCAACGCCTGTGCGCTTGAAGCCTTCTCAATGATGTGACCATCCCGTTCTTGTAGGTACAACGCCCGATCGATTGAAAAGAAGTAATCTACATGGCCGGTATAGTAACGCACCGAGATAGCAGGTGAAACGGAGATGACAATATCGCCCTGTCTCATATGCTGCCGCATATACTGCCCAACCGCATCGTAGTCTGGGTAATGGCGGTGATACGAGAAACCCACAACACGGCTCACAAACAGGTTGTAGTTGCTCAGGGGTAGTATAGGGGTAACCAGCACGCTGGCAACAACCAGACCCACAGTACAGGATGTGATGATGCCAATTGGTCTCGGCCAGTATCCGCCAAAGGCCGGCCTGGTCGCCACATCCTGCTCCCGCAGCACAATACGCGAACGCGCAAAGCTCCGTAAACCTCTGAACACGAGCCCCAGCATATATGCTCCCATCAAGTAAAAGAAAGGGAGTAGGGGATACACATAACGGTCCGCCTGCATTGTAAATGCGAAGATAAGTGTAAGCAGAGAAACAACCAGAAACAATGCACAGTACCTTATTCTTTTATCAGTCGCACGTCTCGCACAGACACATCCGGCTGCTGCAAGTGTAGAGTTGATGGTAATAAATGGATATGCACCATGCCCTAATGCCTGCGGGAAAAACAAAAGATCTATATAATACGGAATATTATCGGTCGTAAACTGCACAAATGGCCGCTGGCTGCTATCTGTGCCCAAAACTGGAGGGGGAGTAAAGTGCGCCGCCAACAATTGTAAACCAATGACAGTTGCACAAAGCATTGCGGCGATCCACCAATGTTTTTGATACAGCACTGAAGGCAAGCGATGCTGATCATCTCCACTGGCAAGCAGTATACACAGCAAAAGCGCAGGCAGAATGATGAAAATTTCTTCGTGGCTCAAGTAGTCTACAGCCAGGCAAGCGGCAGCAAGGTATACCAGGTAAACTTTTTGCCGCTCTTCTAGCGCTTTATAAAACAAGAAAACAGTGAGCAGTGTCAGCAATTGGGCTTGTTCATACATACGCACCTGGCGTCCCCAGATCAGAGAGAAAGGAGAAAACGCCAGCATAGCCGTCGCCAGGAGAGCTACCCGACGATCAAAAAAGTACCTCCCCGCTTTATACAGCAAAGGCAGGCTGAGTAGATATTCTATTGCGCTTAGAAATCGCAGTACCTCTTGTTGATCACCAAAAAGGTGGATCCAGAGCGCGAGCAGGTAGGAATACAACTCCGCCTTAGTGTAGAGAAACCCCGAAGGGAAGAAAGGTAAACCGTGCGCCAGAATGCCCAGGGCGGCATTGTAACTCGACAATTCATCTTGCCAATATGGTTCGTAGTTCAGCTGGTAGCCTACCATCGGAATTGCCAAAAGCATCAAAAAGATGAGCATCCAGTGGATGCGCAACCATGCCCAAAGGCGTAATCTGAGAGACAAGTGTCCATCAAATGCTGGCATAGCTTCTTGCGAAGAGCGACGGTAGAGCCTGAGTAGTCCATCTTGTAAGGGAGTTGCATATTCCGGAAAAGTAAATGCAGTTGTTCGAATAGGACCAATCAGTCCTTGTTGCTTTTGTGCTTTTCGCGCATGCAACCAGAGAACGAGATAGCCGAAACCAATCACTGCTACCAGCAGCATTGCCCAAAGCATTGTATAGGGAAAAGGCTGCGGCATTTGTGGCTCTCGTGAGAGTGCTATTAATAAGCACTCAAGAGCAACAGCGGGCACATATGCCATGCTCATCGTTTCGAGAGTAGCCACACGAGTATGGTAGTAACGTCTCATGACGAACAATGACATTACTAACCAGGACCCAATCACACACACAATACTCACGAAGATCACCTGGAGGGATAGCAATAACGGTATAGGCTCCTGATCCCGAGGTGTGACGTTCTCTGGTAGATAAAGTGTGCGAACTGCACCGGGACGACCCACCTGAAAAGGAGAAGCCCAATTGAGCGCTAAACTGTTACCATCCTCCCATCCCGAAACGGGCTTACCTGATGCATGCCAGCCGCTCTCAGTGGTTAACCAGGAACTGTGACCCATGAAGTCACTAATGAGCACATCTGTAGACATAGCAGACGTTAGACTCCCCAGCCCAACCTGATCCGCACTCACTCCAGGCGATACCACGTGTATGGCTATAGTATTCGTGCCAGGTTGAAGATACGAGCCAATATCGTACATACCCAGCATCAGCCCCGCCCGGTACTCCACAGTCGTTACATTGTTACCAAGATAATCAGCCAGATTCTGGTCGCGTACATCGGCCTGGCCGTTCCATATAATGAACAAGTGGCCGTTAATGTAGATATGTGCAATACCACTCGCGGCAAGGCGTAACCAGGCGCCAGTAATGCCGAAAGGTACTGAAAATTGGGTGACAAAATACGCGTCATGGCCCAAACCCGCGCTGACCCAGCGTGCGGCAATTCGCCGTTCATAGAGCAGAGGATTCACGGTGAGCATTGGGGACACAGGCTCTATAGCCATTCCCTGGGCAGGTGGCCAGGAACTTGCATCAAAAGTAGCACTTGTCCAGTTCGTTACCGGGGTCGCATAGCGAGGATACACATCTGTACTCCGGAACGCCGCTGACCAGTTGCTTCCCGAACCGAGATTGTAAATTGAGTTCCCCCTTACGATTCCTATATTCACTCTTACACTGGGAGCTTGCTCGTCAACATTAGCTACCCTCACCGCTACCACATTGGCACCAACTTGCAGAGGGGAGGTAATATCATAGATATATGCACGAGGAAAGCTTCCCTGTACGAAATCAGTATAATTTGAGCCAATGTACGCCCCATCCACGTATAGCTTGAACACCTGGTTGGCCGCAATTGTAATGAACGCACTATCAGGTGAGTCATTCAGGTTCATCGTGTAGCGAAAGTAAGCGACGGGAGCAGTGCCACCGGCCGTCTGTATCCACCGGGCGCTTGCCCACTCTGGCGAAAAGCGCTCAGGCTGCGGCACAAGCACGCTTTGATATGCAAACCAACTTGCCCCGAGGCATGCCAGGGCGAGGCAGATCCATGCCATAGGATGAATAGCTAGAACTCTTCTCCAACGTGGATGAGATCTCTGAGGTAAAGATTGATGAACAGCCTGAGAGCTCACGTTGTTTAACCTGGTTGTGCTATGAGAGGTTATCATCTCCCCCAATCTTTCTATATATGGCTAGCGCAGGCCCGATATCTCTTCTCTGGCGGTGTTATTTCGATAGCTAGGATCAAGATCTACTGCTTTCAACAAAAGCTCACGTCCTTTCGCCTCATTGCCCAATCCGATTTCACTCAAACCCAAGTAGGTATAGGCCGATGACTGCTCATTCATATCTGAACTCCAGCGCAACAATGCTGTCATTTGTGACATGCAAGCGGTGAAGTTATGGAGATTGTAGTCAATGCGCCCTGCGAGATAATGGCCATAAACATTGGAGTCATCGACCTGGGTGAGGGATTGTGCCCACGGTAAGGAAGTATCATCATTCATCGGTCTTTTGACAAGTGGACCTCTTAAGGGATGGGTAAATTCCGCTAATCCCTCGAGGGTAACACTCATTTCGCTGACAACCCAGGGAGTATTGGGTTCTGACTGCCGGACTCCAAGTAACTCAATATAGGAGTCCAGGTAGTCCCCTTGTATGCGATAGGTGTAAGCGAGGTAGATATGACTATCGGCTACCAGCCGTTCAGGATCAAGGTAATATAGTGCCTCACCCCTCTCTCGGTGATAATAGGCAACCTGATCAAGGTTTGGATTTAACGTTCTGGCGGCATCCAACCAGGCGAGAGCTTGTGCATATTGCCCTGACGACAAGGATGCTTTTGCCTCAAATGCACATGCCAGTCCAGCAGGCCCGCGGAGCAACAGAACAACTCCTACCGCACCGATAAGAGGAAGGAGGAAACGAGTGCGTTTGTTCCTTGAAGTTGAAGAACGCGTGGGCGTGGTAAAAAGTCGCCCGTAATCAAGGAGTATCGCTCCACTAATCAAGGGCAGGAAGATCCCTGGTGCAACCTGATCAACCAAAAAGGCCGCACGTCCTACAATAGTTGATGTGTCCAGGTAGAAGGGCCTGATTGGGATGAGATCGCTTGGGCTACCGTAGCCAAGGTGGCCACTTATCAACTTTGCTTGAATTTTGTGTTGTGTTAATAGATCAATATCATGCATATCAATAAAAAGATACTGCAGAAGAAAGATGATGATCGGAATGAGGCAAAGTAAAGCAGCGGGCACATACTTTTGCCGGAAATAGCTACTACCTTTAAAAGGTCTCCAGCTCGCATAGGAGATAAGGCTTGCATAAACAGCACAGCAAACGCATAATAATCCATAATTATAAGCGCCAATGTGAAATTGCCAGCCGATATCGACAGGTAAGCTCCAGGCTGAATACCATTTACCTAAAGGATCGTTGAGCCATGGAAGGCAGCTTGAACAGAGCATCAAACTCGCAGCCATCAATGGCATGATAATTTGCTGAAGCCTCGAATCTGTACGCCGAAGAAACCAGGGCTGTTTCGAGACACTCATATGTGCCCTTTCTTCTATAATGTCGCTTCTTAATCGGATATGTACTTTTCGACTCGGACGGCGTGTACCTGTTCACCATCATGGAGTTGATATGACCCGACCAGCACCACATCGTCGTGACTAGATAGGCCAGCATCAATATAAAGGGAACTGATAGAGCGACCAATAATATGAACACGTTGAAGATAGGCATGCTCATTGCGTACCACGAACACTGACGAATCGCGGTCCGTATTCAGCACTGCCAGACGTGGAACAACGAAAGCTCTGCTAGAGCTTTGAATACGTACGAAAGCACTCATCCCGGGCAGGAGATTCTTGTCGGCGTTTGGTATCTTAACCCAAACTTCAAAAGTATCAGTTTGCGGGTCCGCCTGGGGAATAATCGAACTGACCTGTCCTGTCAAATTGATATTCGGGAGTGCCGAAGGAGTCACTTCCGCGGACTGGCCGATATGCACCTGGTTGAGGTCTGCCAGGGGAATCTTCACATGTACAATTACACTTGACTCGTCCATGATGGTAAGTAAAGGGGTATTGGCAGCGAATGCCTGGCCCGGATTAATATCCACCTCGGTCACTACTCCTCCCATCGGAGCGACCAGATTACCTCTATGTAATGTGAGTGACGACGCCTGGGCGACGAGCGAATTATATCTGTTTTTTGCGAGGTCGTACTGTTGCTGAGCTTGAGCTATTGCTACTGCAGATCCACTCGCTGAGACAGAATTGAGGTATGCCTGGGCCGCCGAGACATCATCAGCTGCTTGTTTGATCTGGATATTTAACTGCTTATTGTCGAGCTGGATGAGCGGCTGATTGGGCCAAACTGTATCACCCGCGTGGACAAGCACGCTTACAGCTTGCTCCGACTCTGGATAAGTCACCGCAAGCTGCTGGAGGGGAAAGACGATACCCCCTCCACCAACATTTTGTGTGACATTTTGCACGTTAACTTGATAAAGCGTGACGTTGTGTGAAGACCTCGAGATGAACTGAGTTACAAGGAAGAGGGCCCCAAATAACACAAAAAGGCTAGCGGCAGAGCTAAAAATCAAGACACGCCTGTTCCGCTTCGGCTTAGATTTAGCATTTCTATGAGGTACAGGAACAGCTAAAGGATGTGTCTCACCTTCCATCAGGCTCGCACCATTTTTCGACCCATTTAATTGGTTATGCGAGAAGGGTTGAGAAGGTGACGGTCCCCAATAGGCATGGGTATTATTCGATTTTGGCGGAGATTTAGCATTTCTATTGGGTACAGGAACAGCAAGAGGGTGTGTCTCACCTTCCATCGGGCTTGTGCCATTATTCGGCCCGTTTAATTGGTTATGCGAGAAGGGTTGAGAAGGTGACGGTCCCCAATAGGCATGAGTATTATTCGATGGTTGTAATCCAGAATATAACTTGTTCTGCATTAGTATCCCTTTCCCAAATAGCTATCTTTTGTGAAGTTAATCTGTTTACTATCTGCCCCTTCCTATATTGGATGTGGGAATCCTCTGATCACCATTTCACTCTCTTTCTATGCAATGCTTCGCAGAATGGTCTTTTTCGCATTGGTTATGCTCCCCATCTTCAGGTAAATACAAATCCCTATAAGGCCAAATAGCAATGCTTGCGCATCCATAAAGAGGGCAAGCAGGAGTGATGATGCGGAGGCAACATGGATGGTTGAGAAGATAAACACGAAAGCCCCCTCGCGTAAGCCAAAGCCATTGATAGAGATAGGTAAAAATGTCACCAGAGCAATAAATGGAATGGCGATAAAATAGAAATACAAAGGCACATGTATGCCAAGAGCAAGGCCATACGCATAGTGGTTGAGGCATGCAACTAACCAGAACCCAACGCCGAACAAAGTGGCTTTAGACATGGTATGCGGGCGTTTCACAGTGGATTTTAACGCATTGCCGGTTTTTATGATGGAAGCAAAGATGCGGTGATTTGACCATTTTCCTTTATACAACTTTGGTAGAACCGCCGCCATGAAAATTGCTCCACTAATCATGCCTAATACCAGAAGGCTCAACAGTAAGAACCAGAGAACAACATTTTGCCTAAATTGGCCGTGCCAGATCAATAGAACCGGCAGCGCCAGCAATAGCATACCAATAAATCCTGTAAAGCGGCTCATTACGACCGCACTAGTAGAGCCGGCGCTGTTTCCTGAGGTACGACCCACCTGCACGGCCTTGACAGCATCTCCTCCCATGCCGGTGGGAAGAAAATGATTGAAAGCAATGCCCACCATATACAGATCGATGAGATCTGCAAGATCATACTTGATACGCTCAGAATGTAAAAGACTGCGCCATTGGTAGGAGCTTATTACAATGCCCATTACCCCGATCACTAACCCAAGCAACAACTCCCCAAATTGAACATGTGCCAGGGCCTGAATGAGGGTCGACCACGACAGCGATCTAAAGAGGAAAAAGAGCAGAAGAAGTGTGACCCCGATACGAAGAGCAAAGCTCACCCATTTTTTCCTCTTTTGGTTTTGTATGGCTACAGGACCTACAGGACCTGGCGATGCACTCTTGTTGAAGTCAACCCAAGATATTCCCCGGTCGCCCGTCGTTGTGGCGGGCGTGGGGAACTGAATAACTGTGGAGTGCAATGGCTTTAAAGGGCCCTGTAAACTCGTTCTGTTCAAATGTGTCGTTACCGCACCAACATTCTGCGCTGGGTTGGATGAATTACTTTCCAATGATCGTACCGATACGCGATCCTTATCAATGCTCTTCATCTTATGCGTAACGTGATCGGCCACATTAGTTCGAAACGCGCCGAAATCGCTTAGCCGCGTATGAGGTCGATCTAATGGTTGCTCTTCGTTCATCTTTCTCACTTGCTCATGGCACGAAAGGCAAAAAGCCTTAATCAGAAAACAGTGGGGATTAGCGTGGCAGAATACACATTTAGTAAATCCTCGAACTCGGCCGCAAGGCCTGCCTGCAGAGATACGACGGGATGATACTCCAGTACTTTTTCAGCAAGCCGCGTATCTGCCCAGGTGTGGCGCACATCCCCATGTTGAGCATCCTCAAAAGAGATGGGGATTGAAAAGCCAGCGATTTCCTCCAAAATCTGCATAACAACATGCATGGTTACCTGTGATCCGCCAGCCACATTGATCACCTCACCCGTTGCAGAAACCGAAGTTGCAGCACGAATATTTGCCTCAACGGCATCAGATATATAGGTGAAATCGCGTGTTTGGGAGCCATCGCCAAAGATGTGTACCGGTTGATGAGTTATGGCCGACTTGCAAAAGCGATGGAAAGCCATATCAGGTCTCTGGCCTGGTCCATAAACGGTGAAGTAGCGTAACGATATAGTAGGTACGCCGAAATTGTGGTTATAGAGTGTACATAAATGCTCCGCTGCTAGTTTCGTGACGCCATAAGGGGAGAATGGCGATGGTTTTACAGATTCATTAATAGGCAGTACATTGGTATTACCGTAGACAGACGACGATGAGGCGTAAATGAAACGCTGTATGCTGTTTGCCTGTAATACTGCTTCGAGTAGCCGTTGCGTTGCTAAGACATTGCAATTGAGGTATGTGTTAAACCCACCTTGCCAACTGGAAGGTACTCCCGCTTGCGCGGCCTGGTGAAAAATCCAGCCCACACCTTCGAGCAGCGGAGGTAGGTATACGTCTAGTAAATCAGCTTCCACAAATCTAAAACGATCCCAGGAACGCGCTCTCTCCAGATTGCGTTCTTTGAATGATCTAGGATAGTAGTCGATAAAGGCATCAATGCCACACACATCATGGCCGTCAGTAAGGAGGCGGTTGGCAAGATGCGATCCTATAAATCCAGCTACACCTGTTACAAAGCAGCGCATACACTCTCCAATATTCAAATAAAATAAACTGGTCAGCTACCATTGCTATCTCAAAGCAGTCAGCACTTCGTCAACACTTTCAGAATCCTCCATTCCCGATTGGCACGTTGAAAGGATATCACTCACCACAAAGATTGGTTTGCCTTGAGATTCATGGTAGGTACGCGTCAGTAGCTCTGCCAAAAGTCCCATCAAAATACACTGGATGCCAAAACCTGAGAGGTGAAGCGAAATGGGTAACAAAGGATTGCGATGGATACGAACATGGGGAGGTAATACTTTCCGCACCACTAAAGCACCCCCTAGCATTCCGCCAATCGTAAGAGCTATAAGACCTGGTATGCCAAAGGCATAATTTGGCTTTGTACTAAAGCTGCCAAGAAACTTTACTGTGGCCAGATCGAGAATAACGCGTGCGGTGCGTGATATTCCATATTTTGATTTACCAAACCGTCTGGAATGATGCTCTACTTCTATCTCTGCAATCCGGGCTCCTGAAATCGCTGCATAAGCAGGGATGAAGCGATGCATCTCTCCATAGAGGCGTATATGCTGAAAAATCTCTCGGCGATACGCCTTCAAAGTACATCCATAGTCGTGTAAGAAAACGCCTGTTACCTTTGAAATGAGCCGATTGGCAAGCCATGAGGGCAACTTGCGACTTAAGTGCGCATCTTTGCGGTTCTTCCTCCAGCCGCTCACCACATCATACCCCTCATCGATTTTTGCGAGCAGGCGAACAATATCCTTTGGATCGTTCTGTAAATCTCCATCCATAAATACCAGGATCTCGCCCGAGCTATGGGCGACACCTGCCGAAATCGCGGCCGTTTGCCCAAAATTCCTGCGCAACTTGATAATATGTACATGATGATCGCGTTCCACAATATCTCTAAGCCTCTGAAATGTTCCATCTGTGCTGCCATCATCAACATAAATCACCTCGTAGGAATAGTTCTGGTCTTGTAATGCCTGCCTAATACTAGCCTGAAGGAGAGAAACGTTCTCTTCTTCATTGTAGATTGGAATAACTACAGATAAATATGTCGATCTTCCCATCGCGATCTTCCCTTTCAAATGTTCAGAAGGCACTTTTCGATATCTGTTTCCTAAGTTATTTTCAGGCAAATCAAATATTTACCAAATGCGTTCGCAGGTAATTATTACGTTTAGGTATTATGTTTTATGTTGAGATTTGGTTTGACAACGGTTAAGAAAAAGAAAATGCGGTTAATATTTCTAAAAAAATGTTTTATTGCATGTTGTTCGTTTCAGGTGACTACTTTAGGGGCGTACGGTAAGTAGTTACTTTGCAATATAAGGGACGTTGTACCAATGGGGGAAGTATCTCTGCAAAGGTAGAGTGGAAGGCCTTGCAGAGAAATACTCATTGTCTTGCGTTACCAAAATCGGGGTGAGCTGATCTATCAGGTATCGGTCGTTCATCTTGCTTGATACAAATTATCTATTGATGCGATTCAGCAGGTGGGCAGGTGTGTATCAAGCGTTAACATCCAAATGCGACAAAGCCGAAACAAGTATGGAGGTAGCAATGAGTGGTTTTAATAAACAGCAAGCTAGAAAGGTGGACTATCCTTCTCACACAAGCAAGGGATTTCTTTTTCGTCTTTCTACTTCCAGGTATGCCTTTCCTATTATGTTTCTTGTTATTATTCTCGTTATGATCCCTATTATCTCTTTTATGGTACAAAATGGCCTCCATGCGAAGTATACATCAAATAACACTGGTTCGAATTCTCCTTCGACGCAAGCACCCTTTGCAATAACAGTCACTTCTAAGCAAACACCTATTGCCTCAACAGAACTTGATAAGATGGTAAGGCAAACGCTTGATAGTATCACGCAATATGGGTGGGATACCGCAAACCAGGGTGTGCACATTAACTGGTATCGGAATAACCCGTACGCGCAACAAAATCCGTACCATGATGGACAAAATGATCTGCGGGACTATGAAGTCATGGTTTGGTACGAAGCGCGTCATCCGGGTGATACCTCTCAGCAAGCAGCTATTGCTCGTTTGCTCCCAACGGTCAAAGCTGAATGGGGTCGCTCAACTCTGCCTAAAGGCTGGATTTACTTCCTATTCCAACGTTTAGCTCAATACTCGGGTAATACTGTGTATTGGACGAACGCTATGGAGAACTGGGCCGCAGCTGTGTACAAGGGAATTGACCCTGCAATGGGCGTTCCCCATGGCCCTGTTAATGATTCAACAGCGGCAAATGCCCCAACCTGTCCAGATGGGTATCGTGTTGACCAAAACCTGGAGAATGGCCTCGCACTTATTGATGCAGGGAAAAGGTTTAGTAACCAGGCGTGGATGCAGGCAGGTGCGCGTGAAGTTAGTAGTATTATGCAGCAAGCATTCGTCAGCAAATATCATCTCTTCGCCAGGATTGTTTGTCAGGGTACAATCTGGAACTGGGAAGCCAAACCCGGTGATTATGGACAAGAAATCGATGCGCTGCTAAAAGCTGGTGTGTACACCAACAATCAGGCGTATCTCTCGGTGGCCAAGCAGATGCTGGACGAAATCGCTAATCCTGCAACGGGTCTTCGTGACCTGAAAAATGGCGGCATCTACTATAAATTTTTGCTCGATACGGGCAGTGTAGATACCAGCAGAAAAGAAATGCGCCAGTTTGCTGTCTTGCAAGCCCTTCACGAGGCAAACGCTATCTTTCACAATCGTTATGCTTCCTTTGAGGCAGATATGATCAGAGCGGTAAAAAGTTCCTTTTTCGCTCCTCCTGTTGCCGGATGGATGGCTGAACTTAATCCCAACTGGTCGCTTTATAAGGGGAAAGAAAATTGGATAAGTGTGGAAGCTTCGGGTATGGCAATGGAAGCAATACAGACGGTACTGAGCCAATAACCGTATGTAAGCGTCTCTCCTAATGTTTCAAGAGGGATATCATCTCTTCAGGCAGTTATAGCATCTCTCGTCCTTTCTCGCAGTCAGGTGTGAAAGAAGGCTAAGCTGCTTTTCCTCTTTTGGCTTGCCAATGGGTAAAGTCTTGCTAAGGACTTCCGTGGCGGGCTCCTCAGATTCTGTGCTTCATTAAAAATCTCGCCGAGTTATGCTCAATCCCACACTGCTGAATGATGAAAAGCGTGCTAACATTGGCGAGACGTAGTAAAATAGATTGGATAGAAGTACTTTCGAATAGTTCAAGCTACAGAGTGAAAATGCACTATATTTTTCAGGAGAGTTAAACGTAGAGAAGGAATAGCAGAGATATGGCTCTTACTATAGGTATTATTGGTTTGCCACAAAGTGGGAAGACGACGTTATTCAATGCGTTAACGAAGGCTGGCGCACCGATAAGCGGCTATGCGACAAGTACTGTGCAAGCAAATCTGGCGGTTGTCCAGGTGCCAGATGCGCGGTTGCAGCCGCTGGCGGATATATTTAAGCCAAAGAAGGTCACACCCACAACAGTAGAGTTTGTGGATGTAGCGGGTATGGGACAGGCAGCACAAGCACACAAGGAGAAACGCGAAGGATTGAGCGCGGAATTCCTGGGGCATATTCGCAACGCCGATGCACTGGCGATTGTACTGCGTACTTTTGCGAATAGCAACGTTCCACACATTTATGGTGATATTGATCCGAATCGTGACCTGGACAGCCTGTATGCCGAACTGGCTTTGACCGATCTCGCGACGGTAGAGAGGCGTATCGAGCGCACAAAGAAGGCTGCGAAATCTGGTGAAAAGAAATATGTACAAGAATTAGAGGTGCTGCATCTGCTGCAAGAAGCGCTCAACGAACTGAGGATGATCGATCAGGTTGAGCTACTCGCGCAGGATCATGCAGTGCTGGATGAGCTTTTTCTGCTGACTTTGAAGCCACGTATGTTTGTGTTGAATGTCAGTGAGGATGTTTTGGGAGCCGCGAATGATGTGCTGGAACGTATAGCTGGTGGTGAGGACGTGGATATCGATAGCCTGGAAGGTGAGCTGAAAGGGATCGCGATCGTTGCTAATCGTGCCAAAGCTGAGGGGGCTGAGGTTGTTGCTGTCTCCGCGCGGCTGGAGGCCGAGCTAGCGGAACTGTCCGAAGAAGATGCCCACGAGTACCTGGAGTCGCTTGGACTCCCACAACTAGGAACTGATCGCGTCATTCAGGTCGGCTATCGACTACTGAATCTGATCACATTTTTGACGGCGGGCGAGGACGAGGTGCGCGCCTGGACAGTGACGAAGGGTGCGAAGGCGCCAGAAGCAGCGGGAAAGATCCATTCGGATATCGAACGGGGTTTTATTCGCGCGGAAGTGACGCGCTTTGAGGATTTTATGGAGTGCGGTTCGTTCGCTGCCGCTATGAAAAAGGGATTGGTCCGGCTTGAGGGGAAAGATTACGTCATACGAGACGGCGATATCGCTCATTTTCGCTTTAACATCGGGAAATAAGCTGCAAAAGATGGGTCATTCGCCCCTACTTTTATGATAAGAATTTCGTCTATACTCTATAGAGGACTACTTTTTTAGCTCGTCAAAGTGAGGAGTTAGGTAAGTCGCATGATCATAGCTGATCGCTATTGTTTACGCTGCGGAGCGGCCAATCCAGTAGATGCTGGAGTGTGCTTTGCTTGTGGGCTATCTTTGAAAATTACGGCACCGCTGTTGCAAAAGGCGACGATGAATAGGCATCAATTGCTGCACCAGCGCTATCGTATTCTTTCCCAGGTAGGCGAGGGAGGCTTCAGCGCCGTCTATAAAGCCGTAGATACCCTCCAGGATGAGCATACGGTGGCTATCAAGGCGATCACGTTGGGCGGCTTGAGGCCTCAAGAAGTAATTGAGGCCACGGAGGCATTTAACCGCGAAATGACCGTGTTATCTGGCCTGAAGCATCCCAATCTTCCGCGCATTTACGACCACTTCTCGGACAGCGAGTGCTGGTACCTGGTGATGGATTTCATCGAAGGGATAACACTTGAGAAACACCTGGAGACGATGCCGGAATCCCGGCTTGCCACCGGCGAAGTACTTGAGATCGGCATAATGCTCAGCGTTGTGCTTGAGTACCTGCACTCGCGTCAGCCAGCCATTATTTTTCGCGATCTCAAACCTGCCAATGTTATACTCAGGCCTGGCGGGGGCATTGCTCTCATTGACTTTGGTATTGCACGACACTTTAAGCCGGGGCAGGCTAAAGATACCATACCCTTCGGCTCTCCCGGTTATGCCGCGCCAGAGCAATATGGGAAAGCGCAAACAACTCCGCGTTCTGATATCTATGGTCTTGGCGTGTTGCTGCATCAATTGTTAACAGGAGATGATCCCTCGCAGATGCCTTTTCGCTTTGCTTCTTTGCAAGTAGAGGATCAGCCTGAGCTTTGCGATCTTGAGGAACTGATTGTGCAAATGGTGCAGATGGATGCAGCAAAGCGGCCTGAGAGCATCACCATTGTGAAAGAGAAGTTACAACGCATCGCTCAATCCTGGTCCATGCAACACTGGCAAGGTCTGCCGGCCAGAGGACTGCGGGGGGCGCAACCGCCGGTAACAGCGGCAACTGTCGCGCAGTCACTACAGCCACCAGTGCAGACGTTGGATGCTGTTATGGGGGCAGGGGCTGCGGTACCTATGGTAGCGGGAGCAATGAATATGGGAAGGCTGACCCAGTTGGGTTGGACTGCTCCAGGTACAGGCGGCACTTCAACAACCCCTACAGTATATAGAGGTTCTACGGCTCAAAAAAGAGGGAATCCTATGGCTGTTGCCAGCGTCTCCCTGGCTATTCTGAGCATAGTGTTACCCGTCTTCTCTTTCATAGGATCTTCTTTTTTGGGATTGTACTTTGGTATAGACAATTTTTCATTTACCATTTTTATACCTTTTGTGGTGGCACTTGTGCCAGCAGTTCTCGCAGTTATCTTTGGACATATAGGCAAGCGCAGAGCCAGGGCAAATTCAGGCTTATCGTGGTCGAAAGAAATAGCGACGACCGGCATGGCTATGGGTTATGTCTTTGGCGCAATCTACCTGGCATTTGGCTGCCTGATATTGTTCTATGTGCTTTTATCGAGCGGATAAAACGAGCCTTTTCTCCTATTGCGAAATCTTGACGACGTATGCTATACTACACTTGAGCAGGGAATGTGCTAGAATCGCTCAGCAGCAATGCGCAGGTGTAACTGGCACAATTATTATAGTCCATTGTAGGGTTAGTTAAAAAGTACTTGCACGGATTGTCAAACCGGGGTGTAGCGCAGTCGGCTAGCGCGCAGCGTTCGGGACGCTGAGGTCGGAGGTTCAAGTCCTCTCACCCCGACCAGGATGGCACACTTAATTCCTTGATGTTCACCCGCATAAGGGAACTGCAAGCTAAGAAGTGTCGCGAAACGTTATCAGGTTACAGAAGAAAGTGTAAGGAGTTTTGGAATGCGGACGTATCAGATACATCCAACTGCTTTTGCAGGATGTTGTGATCTGATGCCTGCTTATGGCGATCTATCTATAGACCGACCAATAAGTAGTCTACGTACCGTTGTGCCATGCTCACCTGGACGTGCAAGGCGCTTGTATCCGTATCCAACTAGTCGTCGCCACAGACGGCAATAGAAGCTGAGGGGTGGGTCACTTCCCTTCCCTATCCTGCGCCTCCGCTTCTTCCTCGCTGTCTGCTGTGATTATCGGCTCTGACAGAGAGGAAAGGAAGCCATCCATGCCTGTTCTTGTATTGAATTCCTCACTACAGCCTCTCTCGGTCATCCCTGAGCGTCGTCTCATTGTGCTTCTTTCCAAACAGAAAGTCACCTTCGTAGACGAGAGTGTTCGTAGTTTGATCGAAGAGAGTATTGAAGCTCGACGTCTTGAGCTGGAACGGCCCGTTATTGTGCAGTTGTTGGCCAATGTACGGGTGCCTCGTGTGGCTCTTCAGCCGTCTCGGGCGAATATCCTGCTACGCGATGATGAAACGTGCCAGTATTGCGGGAAACGTAGCCGCGATCTGACGCTTGATCATGTTATCCCGCGTTCACGTGGCGGTAAAAGCACGTGGGAAAATCTCGTAGCCTCTTGCAAACATTGCAATGGCAAGAAGGGGAATCGCCTTTTGAAAGAAGTGAATATGCGCCTATTGCGCCAGCCTCGTCCGTTGTCGCAGGAGTATGCAGGCTTCTTTCTGCTGCGTTACCCTAAGTTGCGCGAAGCTTACGAGGAGTTCATCTTGAGTGCCCAGGGTGGCGGCAGGCTGCACGGATTAAGCGCGTAAGTCTGTTAAACCTGGGAGGACGCAGTTTGCGCCCTCCCAGGTTATAATCGCCTCCAATTTGCATATAGAATACGTTTTTATAGTGCAGCATACGAATTAAAGAGAGCATGAAGCGAATCTTTGTAACCAGTTCTATTCGTTAGACTAGATAAAGGGAATCTTTGCTTTGCTCTGGTAGTGACAGTGCCGATTCTGTTGTTTACCAGAAAGGTGGTCATATGATTAAAAATACTATTGAGGACTCTGCCATAATCCCACAAACGGGTCGTGCCTACCTCTGCTTGCACGGGCATTTTTATCAGCCCCCGCGCGAAAATCCTTTCACTGGCATCATTCCGGTCGAACCTGGAGCGACTCCTTACGCTAATTTTAACGAGAAGATTACTGCTGAATGTTATCGTCCCAACGCCGAGGCGGGCAATTTTGCCTCTATTAGTTACGATCTGGGTCCGACGTTGGCCGCGTGGTTGGAGGGCCATCATCCCTCAGTTTACCAGAAAATTATTGCGGCTGAACATGAACATAGGACGCGCCATGGGGTGGGAAATGCCCTGGCACAGGCTTATAACCATACCATTCTCCCATTGGCAAACACACGCGATAAAAACACACAGATTCTGTGGGGGCTGCGGGACTTTCGCCAGCGTTATGGGCATGATGCTCGTGGGATGTGGCTGGCGGAAACGGCTGTAGATCTGGAGAGCCTGGATCTGCTGGCGCAACACGGGGTTGTCTATACGGCATTGGCGCCCTGGCAGGCTGCTACGCCGGTTGACTCTTCGGAGCCATACGTTGTGCGATTGTTTGGGGGCCGCAGTATCTCCGTCTTCTTCTATAACTCACCATTATCAGGAGGAGTCTCTTTTGACTGGAATACCACCAGCAATGCAGACCTCTTTGCGGCTTCCTACTTGCCGGGTCAACTTGTCAAGAGCAAAAGCGATGCAGGGGAAGCACAACTGATACTTATCGCCACAGACGGTGAACTGTATGGACATCATAGGCCCTGGCGCGATAAGTTCATGACCCATCTGTTACAGACGGGTGCGCCAGCCTATGGCTTTGAAGTATGTACGCTGGAGCGCTACCTACAAATGTACCCTGCCACGAAAGAAGTGGAATTACGCGTGCCCAGCGCCTGGAGTTGCGGTCACGGGGTGGCACGATGGGATACAGGCTGTGAATGTACCGAGGGTGATAGTAGTTGGAAGGGAGAACTGCGCGGGGCATTGGATAAGTTGGCGCGCCGTAGCGATCAACTCTTTGAGCGATACGCGGGTGAGACGCTGGTTGATCCATGGGCGGCACGGAATGCTTACCTTGAACTGCATAATGGCTGGGTGACACCTGAGAGCTTCTGGGCGCAATACGGTAAGGAAGATCGCTTGTTAGAGAATCCAGAGCTAGCGGAACGTACACGACTGCTGCTGGAGGCGCAATTTTACCACCAATATAGTTTTACGAGCTGCGGCTTTTTCTTTGAAGATTTGGATAGGATTGAGCCGCGCAACGCTATTGCTTTTGCACAACGCGCCATCAGCCTTACGTGGCAGGCGTTAGGAATAGATCTTCAATGTGACTTTTTGCGAGACCTGGCGCCAGCTAAAAGCTGGCGCACCGGTCTGACAGGTGCTGACCTCTACCGCCAATTGCCTGTGGTACAAGGGGGGCTGTTACCGCCACTGCCACAAGAGTCATGAACCCCTGGATTAAACCAGGGGCTTGCAGTGGGGGTGAGTTCTGCCCGTCCCTGCAAGCCCGAGACATGACCAGACTCAGTTGGCACAGACAGCCTGGATAGAATCAGTCTGGTGTCAGTCAGTGACCCCAGTCTGTTTCCGATCACGGTGGGCTTACAGAGCTGGAATGTGACGGCCTCCAATGCGGGGGCCAATACGCAGACCATCTACAATCTGATCGTGACGGGGGCCTTGATCTCCTCGATCCCGCTGCTGATTGGCTGTATTCTCTTGCAGCGCTTCTGGCGTGGTGGACTGGGGGCCGGCAGTGTCAAAGGCTGATGGCGCAGACGACAGTCGTGGAGACGAAAAGCTCGTTAAACAATTGAAGCTGACGAAAGATGACAGAGATCGGGCTTTAGGCCGCCGCAAGCCACGCCATTTCAATGGCAGTGGGGAGGCGTGTGTGGCTTTAGCCCTTGCCTTGACTATATAGTCAAAACACGCTATCATCTGAGCATGAGGACATTTGAGTATCGCCTTCGTCCAACCAGGGCACAAGAACAAGCCTTGATGAATACGCTGATGGCATCGCGCAAGATGTACAATGCCTGTCTGGAAGAGCTTATCACGCACTACCAGGCAACAGGCAAACAGATGCATCTGTACGAACAAGATAAGCGCCACGGCAAAGAGGCTCATCCTGATTTGCCTGCTGTGGTCGTGGATACCACCCTCAAACGTCTGCATCGCTCCTTTACCCACT
>VBHI01000199.1 GCA_005881495.1 Chloroflexota bacterium | reverse complement strand
ATGACCAATAGTAGTCAAGGAAACTGATAAATTTGCTATTCTCTTGTGTCTGACCTGTCCCTGTGGTACAATATAACTCGGGCGAGGACATTGGTCCCCGCCCGAACTTATGAGAAAAGCGAATAGTGACGCATGGAAATTCTCTGGCTTGGCCACTCCTGTTTCCAGTTACGTGGCAAAAACGTTACCTTGATAACCGACCCATTCTCTCCTCAGCCAGGCTACTCGCTGGGCAAGGTCAATGCCCCTATCGTCACCATCAGCCATAACCACAGCGGGCATAACTATGCCCAGGGTGTCGGCGGCAATCCACGTGTTGTGCGCGGACCCGGCGAGTACGAGATTAGTGATGTGCTGATTACCGGCGTAGCCTCCTACCACGATAATAAACGTGGACAGGAACTTGGGCGGAACACGATCTATGTCATTCACATAGATGACCTGGTTATCTGTCACCTGGGCGATCTGGGCCATACGTTGCAAGAAGAACAGTTAGAAGAAGTTGCTGATGCCGATATCCTGCTGATACCAATCGGTGGGCATAATACCATCAATGCAACCCAGGCGGCTGAGGTGATCAGCCAGGTAGAGCCGCATATTGTTATTCCGATGCATTACCGCACCTCCGCCCTGGAAGAGAATCGTGATACTCTCGATCCCCTGGACAAGTTTTGTCGCGAAATGGGAGTCGACATGATGAACACGCAGCCAAAACTTGTTGTCACCCGTAATAATCTGCCTGCAGAGATGCAAGTGGTAATTCTATTGCAGCGGGGCTAGCACAGACCTTTCGTTCGACAAAACGTGTTGGCCCCATTTTTATTTACTGAAAGTGCTTGCAAAGAAGTCCTTATGTAGGTTGTTCATGAGAACCTCGCGACAATGGAGCGTGTAGAGGTTCTTCTTTTGTAGTGTAGCACGACGCCTTATGTACAAAATCAAAGCTCCGGGTAAGGGGGTCAATATGTCAAAATATATCTTTGTAACTGGTGGTGTGGCATCTTCTGTGGGAAAGGGAATAAGTGTTGCTTCGCTAGGACGTTTACTAAAAAATCGTGGGATCTCGGTCTCTATCATGAAACTGGACCCCTACATAAATGTCGATCCCGGTACGATGTCTCCCTACCAGCATGGCGAGGTCTTTGTCACGGATGATGGCGCCGAGACCGACCTCGACCTGGGTCACTACGAACGGTTTACTGATGAGCCGTCCTACCAGGCGAACAATGTCACCACGGGACAGGTCTATGCCTCCGTCATAAGCAAAGAGCGCCGTGGTGAGTTCCTGGGTGGCACAATCCAGGTTATCCCGCATATCACCAACGAAATTAAAGAGCGCATCCACGCGGTTGCGCGGCGCTCCGACGCGGACGTGGTGATTGTGGAAGTTGGCGGAACCGTTGGCGATATCGAGGGTGAGCCGTTTTTGGAAGCGATACGCCAGATGCGTAAGGACGTCGGACGTACCAATGTGCTCTACTTGCACGTTACCCTCCTGCCCTATATTGGCGCGACAAAAGAACTGAAAACGAAGCCAACGCAACATAGCGTCAAAGAACTGCTGCGCGTCGGTATTCAACCGGATGTCATTCTCTGCCGCTCGGACTATCCCATGACCGACGAGCTGCGCGAAAAAATCGCCTTATTCTGTAATATTGAAGCCAGGGCGGTCATCCCGATGCTGACCGCCGAAACCATCTATGAAGTGCCCTTGATTCTGGAAGAGGCCGGCCTGGGTGAGTACATGGTACAGGAACTTGGTTTGCCGCGCTGGGAGCCGCAGATGCAGGAGTGGCGTGACCTGGTAAAAAAGATTAAACGGCCACGCCCTGAACTTTCCATTGGCCTGGTCGGGAAATATGTCGAACTGCATGACGCCTACTTGTCCGTTGCCGAATCGCTGCGCCACGCCGGTTGGTATCATGATGTAGATATCGATATCAAATGGATCAACTCTGAAGTTTGCCCGCCGTATGGATAAACCATACCTGGGGCTCTGTCTGGGAATGCAAGTGGCCGTCGTCGAGTTAGCTCGCAATGTGCTGGGACTCGAAGGCGCCAACAGCACCGAATTTGATCCGCAGACCCCTTATCCCGTCATCGATCTGATGAATACGCAGCGCCAGGTGGCCGATAAAGGTGGTACCATGCGCCTGGGCAATTGGGTCTGTTGTCTCACTCCTGGAACAAAAGCCTACCAGGCCTATGGCGAGGCGATCGTCTTTGAGCGCCACCGCCATCGCTACGAGTTCAACAATGAATATCGCAAGCGCATGGAGACACATGGAATGGTTGTGAGTGGCCGTTCCGCCGATAATAACCTGGTCGAGATCATAGAACTGGCCAACCATCCCTGGTTTGTGGCATCACAGTTTCATCCAGAATTTAAGAGTCGTCCCAATCGTCCGCATCCATTGTTCCGCGATTTCATCGGGGCGAGCCTGCGCATGAAAAAAGCAACAGTTGCGGCACAAGAGCAGGAAGCGAGTGTAGAAACGGGAATAGGTACCCGTGTTGCCGTTGGCACAGGGGAGCTGGAGGATCACGCTCATCCCTACACGATTACCCATCCAGACGCTTTCATTGAGAAGTAATCATGTTATATCTGAGTCAACTGCTAGGTGCACCCGTGGAAGACCACCAGGGCGCGCGCGCAGGGAAAATTGTTGATATTACCGTGCCAGTTGCGCAACTGGGTCGGCCCGAAGCTGCTGTGCCACGTGCCTTGCTGATCGAGGATCATGAAGGCCAGCGCCGTCAAATACCCCTTGATGCGGTAGAATGGCGCGAGGGTACCCCGCGTCTCCGTTTACCGCTAGAGCAATATTCCCTCCACCCTGCTGAACTACCGGAGGAAGAAATAAGCCTCGCGGAGGATGTCCTTGACAAACAAGTCATCGATATCGAGCGTAAAAAGACTGTGCGCGTCAACGATGTTTGCTTCGGCGATGATTGGCACCTGCTGGGCATTGATAACAGTACCCTTGGCCTCGTACGTCGCCTGGCTCCCAACTGGTTATTGGGCACCAAGAATAGGCGCGCTCCCACAAATTTGATCCCCTGGGAACAGATCGAACTTATTGGAAAGCAGCGTCCTGCAGAGGATGAGGCAGTTGAAACCCATCCTGTACCGTCGCGTCCACTGAGTGGACATCTTGCCGAACTACATCCGGCTGACATCGCGGAGATCGTGCATCAGTTGACTCCTGGACAGGGAGCGCGGCTGATTGAAGGGCTGGACGATGAAACCGCTGCAGATGCCATGGAAGAGATCGATACTGAGCGCCAGAGCTATATCCTTGAAAATATTCAGTCCGGCCGTGCTGCCGATATATTGGATGCCATGGAACCTGACGAGGCCGCTGATTTGCTTGCTCAATTGCCCGAGGAGCGCGCCCAGGAACTCCTGAAACTGATGAAGCGCGAAGAGTCGGAAGATGTCCAGGAGCTACTGGAATATGCAGCGGATACCGCCGGTGGTCTCATGACGACCGACTATGTGGTTGCCAATCAGACAAAAAGTGTCGCCGAGGCTCTGGAAGCGGTGCGCATGAATATCCGAGAGCACGACATCCGCACCGCCTACGTTTACTGTGTCACCGATGAAACGCAGGACGAGTGTGTTTTGCTGGGGGTAGTATCCATCTGGGACATGCTAGCGGCTCCTCCTTCGCAATCCCTGCAGGAACTGATGGAGACCGACCTGATTACCGTGCAGCCTGATACAGATGCTCACACCGTTGCCCAGATCATGGCGAAGTATAATCTTCTGGCCGTGCCTGTGTTGAATAAGGATGGTATCCTCGAAGGAGTCGTCACCGTCGATGACGCCCTCGATGTCTTGTTGCCTGCCGATAAACGTCGTAAACCTACGCGGATGTACTGATATTGATGAAAAGGTAGAGAGTATGGAACAGAAAACGAATATTCTTGCATTGGATGTCGGCACATCCTCAACTCGTGCCCTGCTGTTCGACGCCAACGGGGCAGAGGTACCGGGTATCCTGGCCCAGGAATCCTATGAACTGACCCTGTCGAACGATGGAGAGGTCTCGGTTGATGCCGATACACTCGTTGCTGCCGTTGCCTCTACGATCGATCAAGCTTTGAAAGCCGCAGGCCCGCTGACCTCCTCTATCGGAGCTGTGGCAACCGACACCTTCTGGCACAGCCTCGTCGGTGTAGATACCGATGGTCGTCCCGTTACTCCAGTCGTCACATGGGAAGATACACGTCCGCGTCAGGCTGCCGCTGAACTGGCCGCGCACATGGATAAAAAAGCCATACACCAGCGCACGGGCGCTCCACTCCACGCCAGCTACTGGCCGGCGAAGTTACGCTTTTTGGCAAAGACGCAACCCGATGCTTTTTCGCGTACCGCGCAATGGCTCTCTTTCGGTGAGTACCTGCATCGCCAACTACTTGGCCGTTCAGTCTGCAGTCTCTCAATGGCCTCGGGGACAGGCATGCTTGTGATTCGCGACCGCAATTGGGATAGAGAGTTGATGGGCGTTCTTAGTATCCGACCAGAGCAGCTTCCTCAATTGGGCGATATCCACGAGGTGATACGTGGATTGAGGCCGGG
This sequence comes from Chloroflexota bacterium, assembly GCA_005881495.1. Next base: position 70,951 of record VBHI01000199.1, on the reverse strand, counting down.
GTATGCTGCACGTTGGCCAGCGCTTCGCGATATTCCCTGGTATCCAGCGCTGGGTGATGGGGCGGCTGCCAACGTCGGTTCGGGCTGCACTACCGAGGGGAACTGGGCGCTCACTATCGGAACCTCAAGTGCCATCCGGGTAGTTGTCTCGCCCGACCAGGTCGTCCCACCGGCTGGCCTCTGGCTCTACCTCGTCGATGGTCGGCGAGCGTTACTCGGTGGTGCGCTGAGCGAAGGCGGTAATGTCTTTGCCTGGATGGAAAAGACCTTAAAACTTCCCCCCTTAAAAGATGCGGATCCACAAGTCTCCGCCGTGCCTCCCGATGGTCATGGCCTGACTATTCTGCCCTTTATATCCGGCGAACGGAGCCTGGGTTGGCACGGGGAAGCGCGGGCGGTGGTGGCCGGTATCCAGACCCATACCACCCCATTTGATATTTTACGCGCAGCTATGGAGGCTCTGGCCTACCAGCTTGGCGCTGTTTACCAGCAACTCGAAAGTGCGTTGAATGTGCAAGAAACAAAGCCGAGATTGATCGGCAGCGGTGGCGCACTACTGAGTTCTCCCTTGTTACAACAGATCATAGTGGATACCATCGGCGCACCGCTTTATCCCTCGCATGAACGCGAGGTATCTGCCCGTGGAGTCGCGCTCCTCGCCCTTGAAGCAATGGGTATTTTACCCGATGTGGGCAAGGGTACCCTGTCTCTTGCCACCCCTGTGCTTCCTGATCTCAAACGAGGGGAGATCTATCGGGAGGCGGCGAAAAGGCAAATGGAGCTATATAAAGCACTTTTGGGGGACGTAGAAGAGTAGATTCCCTCATATATGCTTTCGCAGTAATTGCTGGAAGGCTGATACAAACATATCAGCCTTCTCTTCTCTAAACACACCTAAGATATAGCGGTCGGGGCGAACAACAACGAAGAGGTTCCTATAATAGTCCGGGAAACTTGTGTCATTTGCCTGCACTACGGTCAGATGTGTACCTCCACCCATCAGTTCATCTGCCCTATCAGGGGAAAGTTCCTGGTGAATGATGGTGTGCCTCTCTTTTCCGTGGGCGCAAGGTTGAATACATACAAAACGTGCTCCCAGGCGCTCCCAAAAATCAGTTTTCAGCGCAGCAAAGGCCTCCTCAGGGTTATGGTGCAAACAGAGCACTGCAAAACCCGTTCCTAATATCTCATCAAGCAGGACTTGTTGCCCTTGCGCTGTTATCACTCCGGGTTGTGGCAGCATCTGGCCGCTCAACATTTTTAACTTGTGTTCTCCATAGGGAAGTAAAAAGCCCTTTTTATACTTTGGCTGTGGTTTGAGACGGGCCTCCAAAAAAAAATCGTGCACAGTAGGCAGCCGGTTGAGCAGATGGAAACAAATATCGCGAAAATAAGCTACGGGCCTCTTTGTTGGCATGACAATATTGCCCAAAAAAGACGAGAGGCGGATCATTTGCGCTATATGCCGGTGTCGTTCTTCATGGTATGTATCGAGCAATTGTTTATCGGCAAGGCCTCGCAGGACCATCGCCAGTTTCCAGGTCAAGTTATGCGCATCGCGCAGCCCGCTATTTAGCCCTTGACCACCAAAAGGAGGCATCATATGGGCCGCATCTCCAAGGAGGAACACTCGCCCTTTTGAGAGCCTCTCTGCAAGCGTCGAATGAAATGTATAGATCGTCTTACGAATAATCGTGGATTGAGGAGATCCACCTGCTTGTTGGATCAAGGAGGCGATGTTTTTTTCCTGTAAAAGTTCCTGTTCTTTCTCTCCTGGCATGAGCATAAATTCCCATCGCCTGCCCTTATGCGGGGTTGGAACAGTCACAGTAGGCCTTTCTGGATTACAGAAAAACATAGCGATAGGGGCAGCTTCCTCGTTGGCAATAACATCGACGACCAGCCATTGTTGGGCAAACGTCGTCCCTTTCATGGGAATATTCAGTATACGCCGGACCGTACTTCTGCCGCCATCACAGGCCAGCAAATAGCTGCACATAATTGTTTGCAGCGTCCCGCTAGGAGTGAGAATAGTGACCATTACCTTGCTATCGGTTTGCTCGAAAGCTTCGACGGTAGACTGAAATCGTATGTTGACGCACTGGAATCGCTGTAGACCTTGTAAGAGCGTGGCTTCAAACTCAGGCTGGTTAAACGTAGAGATCAGTGGATAGCCATTTCTCTTGCTTGTCGGGGCTACCCTTGCGAACAGGCGCCCTGCCGAAACGTAGTGGGCATGGATATCTAATAATACGCTCTCGCTGACAGCGTCACTCAGGCCTATTGCCTGGCATATACGCAGCCCTTCATCATCAATTGAAATAGCTTTGGGGTAGTCGCTTAAAGAGGCATTCCGTTCAAGGATTAATGTATCAATGCCAGCCATTCCTAACAAATTGCCTGCGGTCAGTCCAGTTGGACCAGCTCCTACAATAACGACAGACACAGCTTCACTGTCCTGGTTTCCCGTGGTAGCGCCAGGATGTGGGTTTGTGGGTGTATCCCTCATTCAAACGTCCTCTATATGCATCAAAATATTGTGCCTATATAGAGGATACGTCAATGAGGTACAGGGGGGCAATAGTATGTGACTCTATACTTTTTTCACGGCCAGCACAACATTTATACCACCAGCGCCGCGACCACCAATGAGAACTGCAGGTTGAGACAATGGGCGAGTCTCGTCTCGCACTAAGTTCAATCCATAACCAGGATCTAGCTCCTCGCAGTTGATCGTGGGCGGGATGGCCCGATGTTGAAGTGCCTGGAGCGCTGTAATCGTGTCCAGTACTCCAGCAGCGGCATAGCTATGACCTATCATCGTCCTTGGGACACTCACAGGGAGGTCTTCAACGTCAGTGCTGAAAGCTCTATGCAGCGCATCAGCCTCGCCAGCGTCGGATGGAAGCATGGCCTGTCCATCCAGGCTGAAGTAGCCAATATCCTGTGTGCGTAATCCAGCCTCCTGCATCGCAAGGCACATGGAACGAGCATACTGTTTGCCACTGGATGAGGGAGGCGTGAAACCATTGGCATCATTGGTCTGTCCATAGCCAACAATCTCCCCATAGATGGAGGCTCCACGCTGGCGTGCATGTTCGTAATCCTCCAGGATGCACATCCCGGCTCCTTCAGCGAGGATTAAGCCTGCGGCTCGCCGATCAAATGGGCGGTAGGAGTTTGGATCATCGCCTTTGACACAAGGAGCGGTGTATGCTAGCACGGTGAGTGGGAAAGGCTGTAAGGGCGCCTCGCATCCTCCTGTAATGATGACGTCTGCAGCCCCACGCTGAATAGCCTGGTAGGCTATTCCCAGTCCATCCAGTCCACCAGCAGTATCGTTCAACGGTGTTTTGCAATATCCTTGAATACCATAACGGATGGATGCTTGTCCTATATTGGCAACCTGAAGCCAGGCTATCGCTGTATACGCACTCACAAAGCGTGGCCCTCGTGCATATATTGTTTGGATTTGTTCAATTACATATTCCAATCCACCAAATGTATTAGCTATCACTGCTCCCACACGTTGTGGATTTTCCTGGGCCAAAGCGATGCCTGCATCTTGTAGAGCCTCCTGGATGGTGGCGAAAACAAAATGGGTCATGCGATCTGTACGGTTTACCAGCTTGCGCTCGATATAGTCATTCGCTAAAAAAGTGTTGATTTCACCAGCTACCTGCAGTGGTAGATTGTCGGCGGAGAAGCGTTGAATGGGCTTTATGCCAGAAATGCCGTTACTTATTGCTTCCCAGAAGGCATCTTTGCCGATGCCATTGGCTGTTATTGCACCCAGCCCCGTAATAACCACGCGTCGCTTAGTTTTATGCGCCATACTTATTTACCTCTAAGGCACTTTCCATGCCTGATGAACTGTTATGCATGAACAAGATTGTTGAATGGTTCCCGCACTATTGCCTATCAATCCAGTCCGGTCGTACGAGAACGAGCGCACTATTCACGCCGCCAAAGCCACTCGAATGGGTTAGAGCCACATTCACCGTAGCTGGACGAGCTACGTTGGGCACATAGTCTAGATCGCAGCTTGGGTCTGCAAGTTCCTGGTTTATCGTTGGGTGAATAACCTGGTGTTCTAAGGTGAGTACGGTGGCAACGGCTTCAATGGCACTGGCCGCCCCCTGAGAATGTCCAATCATCGATTTTGTTGAGCTAATTGGAATACGATGTGCCTGTTCACCAAAGGCCGCTTTATACGCCTTTGTTTCCGCCGCCTCGTTTGGAGGAGTTGAACTGCCATGTGAATTGATATAGTCGAGTTGTGCTGGCGTAATCCCTGCCTCATCCAGCACTTGCAACAAGAGTTGTCGCAGCGGTTCCCCATCAGTTGGCAGGGAAGTCATATGGTGTGCGTTGATATTGGAGCTAAAAGCAATGAGCTCGGCGTAGATGTGTGCATGGCGTGCCAGCGCCAGGTCTCGTTCTTCCAGGAGTAATACGCCTGCTCCCTCTGCCATGACAAAGCCGTCTCGATCCTTGTCATACGGGCGGGATGCCCGTTGCGGATCGTCATTACGCGTACTCGTAGCTCCCAGAACGCAAAAAACACTCATCACTGCGTAAGTAATAGCAGAATCAGTTCCTCCCGCCAGTATACGGTCGGTTCGCCCCTCCTGAATGGCCCAGAATGCCTGTCCTATGGCATCCGCTCCGGCAGAGCAGCCAGTGGCTATGATCGTGCATGGACCGTGAAATTGGTGATGTGTTGCTACTGCGCAGGCTGGTGCATTCGTCATGCGTAAACTAGCAGGGATCATGTGGCTCATCTCGTCACTCGAAGGCTGTTTGTCTTGACCCATGAGCTGGACCAAAAGCTTCTCACCATTTTCCATCGAGGCTATGGCTGTTCCCATGTACACACCTGAATTGTTGCGTTCTTCTTCACTCAACGCATCAAGGATGCCTGCATCTTTCATAGCGAGATGAGATGCGGCGACCGCAAATTGAGTACCACGGTCCATATTTACGCACTCTTCTGGTGTGAGACCCAGCGCTTCAGGGTCAAAGTTCGCTATCTCCCCTGCAATCTGTGACGATAGCGGACTGGCGTCAAAGCGGGTGATACCCCGGATACCAGAGCGGCCAGCAACGCAAGCACTCCAAAAATCTTCTTTCCCTATGCCATTACAGGCCACTACACCCAAACCTGTGATCACGACACGGCGAAACATAATACCCTCCTTTGGTAGCATTAAAACGTATCTGCCTACATTGTTTCTCCCCTAAGTATTGATGAACTTGGAGAGATTGCCTATGATTTAGTTAGCGTTTTTTGTATGAATTGCCTCACTGTTCGCTGTTTATGGGAAAAAAATGCCCCCCTTGCATTATTTTTCGGAAGTATTAAAGATGAGTTTGCTAAGGGGGCAGCCGCATCCGGGGGATGATGAAGGCAGCGTCCGCGCCGGGATTTGGGCGTAGCCCTACGGGTGTTCCCAAATCCCTACGTTCGTATATCCTTTCGCTTCAGGCCAATACCGACCACGATTGTAAGAACCAGAATGATCACTCCCATCGCAGCCCAGGCGAGTAGCAAACGATGGGTGGAATCTGTCTGACTAAAGGTTGAGAAGAGCTGCCCCTGATAGCTCGCGCTGCTGCCAAACAATGTGTCTCCGCCTATTTTGTCACTGTGTATGCCCAACGATGAGCCCAAAGCTACCATAGCCCAGCGCGTCGGGAAGAACATCGCTGCAGTCTGCAAGACGTAGTCCTTGAGTGGGATCTCGGTGCCAGCGAAAATCACCTGCGGAATGAGAATGAATGGGAGCAAGCTGGTTGCACTATCCTCATTAGCGGCGAAGGCCGAGGCCGTCAATCCTATCATCATGCCTGTCAGTCCGGCCAGCGCTAACGAGATATAGCTCTCCAGGAGTACTGGTAAGTAGATTCCTTGATGGAAGGGCTCGAAGAGTTGGATGATCAGGAGAAGTTCGGCGCTCTGAATCAGGGATATTGCACCCAACACGATCATCTTCGAGAGCAGGTAAGGCATGATGCCAAGATTGACGGTGCGCTCACGGCGGTAGATAGCGTTCTCTTTGACAATCTCGCGAACTCCATTAATGCATCCAAACATCACCGCGATAAAGGCGGCGATGAAGAGCGCTCTTTGGGCATTAAGGGCCCCTCCACCTGGAAGAATAAAGTCCTGCAAGGCTTTGTTGACAGCTGTGCTGTCGTTCCCGTTCTCTTTCTTGGTGACATACGCTTTTCCGTTGGTGTCAGTTTTCAGAAAAGTAACGATGCGGTTACAGTCAACCGAATCGCTATTCCCATGTGTGTCAATACCGAGAGGTTGGGAAGAACCAGCAGGAGCGCGAGGGTTTGTTGCGACAGTAGTCTGGAAAATTTGCGGAGCGCATTGGACAACTTTGTTTGCGTCAAATATGCCCGTTCCTACCTCGGCTCTAACCAACAGTATCAGGAGCAGTCCGATGATAGGCGCCTGCAAAAGCAGGAGAACGAGATTGCTCGTGTTGTTTCTGAGTAACTCAATCTGGCGCTGGAAGAGCAGGATAAACTGCGACAAGGGATTGCCGCGCTTGGTGCGTTTCACCTGTTGTACCTTTGGTTGCCCGTTGAGACCTGCCTTTTCTGCAGGTCCGCTTTTAAGTGAAGCAACCACGTACTCCTGATACTCCTTGGAGATCTTAAAGCGAGACTCTGCCTCCACAGGAATGTTACGGTTCTCCTCAGTCGGCTCCAAACTACTGTATATTTCGGCAAAGTCGGTTTTGCCGAAATAGGTCTTTGCTTCCTCTGGCGGACCAAAGTAGGCTAGGCGACCTCCCTGACAGAGAAAGCAGACATAGTCACACGAGTTGATATTGTTGGTGGCGTGCGTTACCAGGACAATCGTATGTCCCTTGTCGGCCAGTTTGCGCAAGAGGAACATCATCTTACGATCCAGACCGGGATCAAGGCCCGAGGTTGGCTCATCCAGGAAGAAGACACTGGGATTTCCCAACAATTCCAGAGCAATTGACACACGCTTACGCTGCCCCCCGGAGAGTTTCTTGATCAGTAGCTTGCGTCGCGCTGTCAGCTCCACATCTTCCAGCACCTCTTTGATTCGCTGCTTAATCTGTGCTGTTGTGAAGTCACTGGGCAGGCGTAGTTTAGCAGCGTAGTAGAGCGCTCGTTCAACGGTCAGGTCGCGGTGAACGATATCATCTTGCGGCACATAGCCTAACTGCGAGCTAAAGGCGGCCAGGTTGCGGTAATAGTCCTTCCCATTGTAGAGTACTTTGCCCTCCTGCGCGGGCCGTAAGCCGTTCAGCGCGTCCATGAGCGTTGATTTACCGGCACCCGAACCGCCTACAAGCGCGACGAATTTGCGAGGAGGGATGGTGAGAGAGAGATCGTTGATCAAGATGACATTGTTATTCCCGACCTTTTTGAGGTTGAGAGCGTCAATACGAATAAAGTTACTCTCGTCGTACTGCGTCAACTGGTTGGCATCGTAGACCAGCTTATACGGCCCAATACGGATTTCATCGCCTAACTTGAGGAGATGGCTGGTAGTCATCTCGGAGTTGACGTAGACATGATTGGTGCTGTTCATGTCGAGTATGCGGTATGTACCGCCTTCGCGCACGAGGCGTGCGTGATGTGCGGAGACCTGCGGATGATTGAGTACTACTGTATTACCCGCTACTCTTCCAATAGTGAGTTCAGGAGCGCCCAGCTTGATTGGCTGCACCGGAGCTAACATCTCCTCTTGCACTCCTGTGCCATCGTTGAAAGCAAGTGTGATGAGTGTGCCATTCTCATCACCGATACGGAAAATGTCACCTCGCGCAAGTGTATGGCGGAATGGCTCGTCTCCTCGTATTTTTCGACCCTGGTACAACAGCCCGTTCAGCGTGCGTTGTTTGTCCGGGTGGGGATGGATAAGCACGAATTGGTTGCCCTGGTGTACTATCTGAATATGCTGATTCGAGACGATACCACCATCTCGAATGATGATATCGTTGTTGGCATCGCGCCCAATATTGATGACCTCTTTCGTCAGAGGATACGTCTGCCTGCTACCAAAAATATTGCTACTCACTTCGAGCGAAGGGATGCCTATCGAACTAGGGGCCGCGATTTGTGTTTCATCTGGCCGTCCAGCTAGCCCGGTTGTGTGATAGGCAGGGATTTGCTGCTGTTGGGGCGGCGTGGGTTGGTACTGCTGTGGCGGAGGCGCCATGGGGAATTGCTGTTGGGGCGGCATGGGTTGGTACTGCTGTGGCGGAGGTGCCATGGGGAATTGCTGTTGAGGCTGAACAGCATACTGTGGGGAGGAAGCTTGTCGTTGGTATGGGGGTAAAACCGGTGGTGGTTGAACGGCTTCGTGTACTCTCGCACGAATTTGAAAGAGGAACGTGGTATTGTCCCCAAGGGTAATGGTATTCCCGTCAGTAATAGTTGCCTGCTGTACCTGTTGGTGGTTAACGGTCAACGTATTCTGCGGTGAGAGCTTCTCAATGCTCCATATGCCGTTATTCCAAATAATGCGGGCATGTGACCTGGAAACTTTTTGATCCCCCTTAACCACGATGTCATTGGTGGCCTCTCGTCCAATGGTGGTAATGGGCTTATTGATAGGAAAGGTTTGACCCGCGAGCGGACCTGTAAGAAATTTGATTGATCCGGATACGGGTGGTTTCATAGCTGCGTTCACACTCTATCTCCTGCCTGTAGCGCCTTTGAGTACAATTCAAGTTGCAAATAGCTGCGCTCTCGCGTCCAATTATATTATAGAGCTTAAGAACTGGCAATATGCCTCACATAATGGCTCTCCATTCCCTGTTTCTCTTGGAGACGGAGAGCCGTGTTGTATCAGTGCGTCGTTACCCGTTCCCCTTGTGCAAGGGCCAACCCCAGGTGCGGTCGAGTCGCGACATACATCCCCTCGATGGCCGTTTCCGAGGACATCGAGGAGCGCAAGAACACCTTATGGTAGACCTGGTACATGGCCTTGGCCCGCTCGGCTTCTTCCGCCGGTAGTTGTCCTGCCATGCCTTCTATCGGCAGTTCCTTGGGTAAATCCACGATATCATTCTGATCTTCTATACCCGACACGACGTACAGAAATGCTTCATTCAGTGCTTCGGCATCGCTGTAATCGTTGTGCGTAAGCTGCTGTGCCTGCCAGAAGTAATTCGCCTTACCTCTATATTGCATGTACAGGCCCGATACAATCACCATCAGGCGCAGATAGGCGTGACGATAACTATGTTCGTAGAAATGGAGCGCTTGTTCTTCTGTGACCTCTCCACGAAACATACTGGCGATACTCGCTGCCGCTAACATTGAACCATGCGTGGCCAGGTGTACACCCGTTGAAAGAAGTGGATCGATGAAACAAGCGGCATCTCCAACCATGAAGTAGCCCGGTCCGGATATTTTATCGGACATGTACGAGTAATCTTGTTCAACCTTCATCTGCTCTGAGACGCATGTGGCGGACTTCAAGAGATCGAGGATAAGCGGGCACTCGTCCATCGCCCCATAGTAAATCTGCTCAAGGGATTTACCCTGCTGCCTTTTCTCTTTGAAGGTTGTCTTATGTAGTACCAGGCCGACACTCATCGTGTCATCGTGCAGAGGGATACCCCAGAACCAACCGTCAGGCACGGACCCGACCGCGATAGCGCCATTGGGAGCAAAGGACATTCTGCCGGCACCTTTCCAGTATCCCCAGACGGCGACGTTTTGAAATGCGTCGTGATAATGTCGATTCTTGAGATAGCGCATCCCCATGATGCCGGCGCGTCCCGATGCATCCACGAGCGTATCAAAGGAGATTTCACCGGTGTTTGTATCATCGGGTCCCTGCGACCAAATGGCGCTACGCGGCCTTTCTCCCTCGAAAGTGAGACCGCGAATCTCCCTACCCTCGTAGACTTTCACCCCCTGGCTCCTGGCATGTTCTAAAAGCAGTTGATCAAACTCTGAACGGACTACCTGGAAACTATACGGGTGGCGCAGCTTTGTAAAATCTAATTCCCATGATTCATTGCCCCATGCGAAGTAGCCTCCGTCCTTGCGTTGGAAACCGTATGCTTCGATTTTCTCCCGCGCACCGATGAGATCTAATATTTCCAGACAGGATGGGAGAAGTGACTCACCAATATGATAGCGTGGGAAGACTTCTTTCTCGATGAGTGTCACATCGAAACCTTCACGGGCAAGCAGGGTGGCTGTAGTAGAACCGGCGGGTCCACCGCCGACTACGAGAACCTGGGTGGATGTATTCATGCTTTCTCCTTCTGACATGTAACCGAGTATCTCAAGGACACCGCATCTGCATTCTTTCGCAGCATGGCTGTCGCTGAGGAGGGAGGAATGTTACCAATCTTCCTTTTATCCCCATAAATATCCTCAAGGTCGCTAACCTTGCAACTTAAACGCTTGACAGACTACAAATTGGTATCAGCCAAACCGGCGGGCTTTCAAGGCCTGCCCGCCTGTCCCTGATTACCTAAAGCATACCATATCAATTGCTCTGTAGCAGTTACTTCAGTCACATGAGAGAAGTGAGGATAATCACAGGCGCGCGTTTCCTTTCGCAAGGAACTGCTTGATCAGCGGAGAAACAACCTCAGCCTGCGAATACATAAAGAACCGCTCCCCACCGGCAACGAGATGGTAACCGGCGCAGTTGGGCAGGCACTGGGACAGCCAGTGCGTTCTGGCTTCGGGAGCGAGGGCATCATCATAGCGATTGATCAGCAGCACAGGCATTGTCAGCGTATCCAGGCGTTTTCGCATGTCGAAGTTGTGAATGACAGGGAGTACAGAGAATTTGTACACAAAAGGCCAGAGCTGTATTTTACTAAACTGTTCCTCGACCAGGTGACGGGGGAGGCTGGGGGATGGCCTCGTCGTTGCGTGCCGTGGAGCCATGATATAATTGACAGCTAAGCGACGCAGGAACCAGGCGGGAACAAAACGCTGAACCGGCATGCGTATGAAGAGTTCGTGCAACAGCCATATAAAAGGGTGCGGCGCAATCTCGTAATCTGCTCCTTGCGAGATAATCACGAGAGAGCAGCAGCGCTGCGGGTAACGCACAGCAAATTCGAAAAGAACCATGGCCGCGTCGCCATGTGCTACAAAATCGACAGCTTCCAATCCTAGATAATCTAGCACCTGGCGCAACTCTTCAGCTCGCTCAACCAGGCCAACGGGCTGTGAACGTGTCTCGCGCCGCCGGTACGTGATGACACGCCGTGACTGGCTGAATGCGCGTATCTGGCGCGCATAGACAAATTCAAGGTGTTCGAGAATAGGCACAAAAACCAGCGGTTGGCCATTACCGATATCTAACAGCGGTATATCCGTTGTTCCTATTGACTCCCTCTGCCAGAGCGATTCAATATACTGCACATCGGCATGGAACGTATCATCATCAATGTATGCTGTCTTCGTCGTCATAGTGGTAATAGTGCTCACCATTTCCTCCCCTTTCAATCAATCCCAAATTTGAAACTCTGCCGAATTCCTGCCATAGTATATACTATAGCAAACCGCTTTTGTAGCGCTGTTAGCAGCTTTGTTAATTGTACGATTGAAATCCATCGCTGCAACGCCGCTCTTGCGCCTGGCTATGGGAAGTATACGAGGGAAAACAATGCAATTGCGCGAAAACGAAAACCAGGTAGACTTACATCGTATGGTAGTCAATCAATGGATAGAAGCCTTCAATGGGCATAATGTCCCGGCAATCGTCTCATTGTATGCCGACAACGCCGAGCTGTATGACTCCGGTATGAAACGTCCTCGGCGAGGGCGTACTGAAATAGAACAATGGTTTACCACCCGTTTTCGAACTCTGTCATCAATTACCTATACTCCGGCAAGCCAGCTCTTTACAGAAGATCGGGCTGCTGTTACCTGGACGACTCGCGGCTACGGTCCGCGCCTGCTTGGTCAGGGCTGGCTATCGCGTCCTTTTCAAGTTGACGGCGTGAGCATCTTTCACCTGGTGAATGGCCGTATCCAGCAGCAACGTGGCTATTATGATCATCTCTCTGCCCTTGAACAGATTCTACCTCCACTAAAATGGCTTCTCCCACGGCGCCTGTAACACATCTGGCACTCCTCTGATTCCATCGTGTTCTTCAAACTGCAACCTGACCCAGCCCACCACGCAAGGTACAAATGAGCCTGGAATGGGTCATAAGCTAAAATATTGGCCTTCGTTCTACTTGAATAATAAAATAAAACTGATTATACTTTATCTCGAAGCCACGTAAACTCTTCTATCCATTACTCAAAGAGAGCGACCCTCTATCAAAGCACTTCGCGTTTTTACAACAGAGTCGCTTAGTACGTCTAAGGAGGTATCAATGACCACACCTCCAATCTTACATGCCCATGGCGATTCAATCCGTGTCGTGCCACTGTACTTGCCTGATGAGTTGAAAGCAGCAGTTACCGTGCCGCCAAAGCTCACCTATCGCAACGGGCCGATGCTCAACCTGGCAAACTAAGAAGATCGGCAATTATACCGTCCAGTTCGAGTGGTCAAACCAAAACGACAAATGCATGTGATCGTCTGAGGTAGAGGTCAGATACCCCATTCATATTCTTCCAATCTTCTCACTCTACGCTTCTTCACTCCTGCCGCTAGCTCTTCCGACCCCTCCTCTGATGAGGGGTAGATTGCTCAACATATTGCAAGCAAGCGGGCTATAAAGGAAGTATAGCGCCTGGAGGATGAAAATGCAGGAGGTGGAGGGGATTTCTCCACCATTTCTTAACCGAAATGCAACCGCATCGATATACTGCAACGTTACAATCAGCATACTGCAACGTTGCAAATATATGTGGATGATTGAAAAGATTGATACTAGCCGTGATCGATGAAAGCAGAGGGCATGCGAGAAGAAGAAGAGAAAGATGAACAGGAAACACGAGAAGACGTGACCATTCCTCAGATGGTAGAGGATGTACGGGTTGGAAGGATACCGCGCCGGCGTCTGATTACAGTGCTTAGCGCGTTGGGTATCTCCGCTGTGGGCGTTGGAGCTGTTGTTGCTGCCACCGAGTTCCAGCAGAACTCAAAAGCAGTTCCCCATGTTAATCAAAATGACAATACACAGCATCATATTCAGCTGCATAACAATCACATTACCCACCAGTCGCGAGGTAATAAGAAGGCATTGCACGACGATTATGCGGAACATGCAATAGTCGAAGATAGTATCTATTCTAAACCTCTGGTTGGTCGCAATGCGATTATGGAGCGCAAAGGTATGGGCATGGCTGCTATTCCCGACATAAACATTACAATCACGAATCGGGTGGCACATGGGAACCAGGTCAGCGCTGAATGGGTGGCTACTGGCACACATAACGGCGATCTCCCTGGTATGCCTGCTACCGGTCGTCCTTTCACCCTGCGTGGAGTTACTGTGACTATTCGCGAGCGAGACAAGATTGTGCGGGAAGCCATCTACTACGATCTACACGACTTGAAGCGCCAGATTGGTCCAGACGCAAATTAGTAGTATATGTCCTCCTCCGAAAGTATCTACTCGCTTCATATTTATAAGGATATTCTGTGATTTCTGAAGAAATTAGTGGTCATCTCGAACTGTTGGCAGAGGGTTTTTCCTTTCCGACAAGTCTGACTTTCGATGAATCAGGTGCGCCGTATATCGCCGAGGCAGGTTTGCCCTTTGGCGGAGCGCAGCCAGGCGGTCGTGTGTGGAAGATTGGGCCAGATGGTCAACACACATTGCTAGCACAAGACCTGCGACAGCCAGTCAACGGTCTCACCTTTTTTCAGGGGAGCCTCTACCTCTCCGAAGGAGGCCATCCTGGAGGTTCGGGCTGTATCAGCCGCCTCGACCTGGATGGGCGACAAACCGTTATCCTGGACAACCTGCCCGGGCCAGGCAATTACCATACAAATATGGTAGCTTTCGGGCCAGATGGAAAGCTCTATTTCAGCCAGGGAGCCATGACCAATACAGGCTATGTAGGTTTGGATGCCTACGAACTGGGCTGGTTACGTCTTCTGCCCCATGCACACGACCTACCCGGCTGTGAAATCGAGCTAACAGGCGTCAACCTCGAAACCACCGACCCTCTCAGCCATGAAGCCAGTGCGCGAACACGCACAGGCGCATTTGCTCCATTTGGCAGAAGTACCGAGCTGGGGCAACGCATCACCGCGCAACTGCCTTGCACAGCTGCTGTCATGCGCTGCAATCCCGATGGGAGCAATCTAGAACTGGTTAGCTGGGGACTGCGTAATGCCTATGGCCTGGGCTTCTTGCCCGATGGTCGGCTTCTTGCTGTTGACCAGGGTGCAGATGATCGTGGAAGCCGCCCTGTGGGGAATGTGCCGGATTTGCTCTTCGAGGTACGTCAGGGGGCCTGGTATGGATGGCCCGATTTTATTGATGGTGATCCCATCACCGATCCGCAATATCGCCCCGTAAGAGGGCCAATGCCAGTATTCGCACTGGCCAACCATCACGAGTTACCTCCGCCCGAGAAAGCCTTGCTGCGCTTCCCGTCTCATGCAGCAGCGGTAAAATTCGATGTTGCGCCATCAACTCTACCGAGGTGGAGAGGACAAATTTTTGTGGCTCTTTTCGGCGACGAAGTACCCATGACCGCGCCTTCCGGCCCACATGTTGGGCGCTCAGTGGCACGCATCGATCCTTCAGACTGGAGTCTGCACACAGTCCTCGAAAGTCCGCTTGCACGGCCGATTGATGTGCGCTTCCATGCTTTCAGCAATGCGCTCTATATCCTGGATTTTGGGAATTTTGAGATGCACGCCAAGCGTGGTGTGGTCGCTGAAGCCAATACAGGAAAACTCTGGCGTTTGCAATTGGATGAGTAAGTTCTGTAGAAACAGATGCGGTGGACTTGCACCACCGCCTCACGCATGTGGGCTTTTTGACGTGGCCTTCTGGAGAGAAGTGAACGGTCCACTATGGTTTGCAGGCATATGACCACAGAGATGGGTACCACCTTCCTCGTAACATTCGTGCTCGATCGTCCCAAACTGGTGAAACTGGGCTACCAACTCACCACGGTTGTAGGGAATCAACACATCGAGTGGGACAAACTGCAACACGAGGTTGTCGCTGATGCAGCGCAATAGCTCATCGATACCCGTTCCTTGTAACGCGGATACCCGCACCGCCGATAAGTTCGCCGCTACTCCCGTCAGTTCCGGTAACGTGTCATCAGGCAGGAGATCAGCCTTGTTGAGCGCGATGATTATCGGGCGACCGCCCGCGCCAATCTCTTCCAGCACCTGTTCAACCGCCTCTATGTGGCGATTCGGCGCCGGGTAGGCCGCGTTGACCACGTGTACCAGCAGATCAGCTTCAGCCACTTCTTCCAACGTTGCGCGGAATGCTGCCACCAGCGTTGTTGGCAGACGTTGTACAAACCCTACCGTATCGGTCAGAAGAAATTCCTGGCCTCCTGTTAACCGTACTCTCCGTGTCATCGGATCAAGGGTGGCGAACAGTTTGTCCCCTGCCAGTGACTGTGCACTGGCAAGGCGATTCAGCAGTGTAGATTTGCCCGCGTTCGTGTAGCCAACCAGCGCCACTACCGGCGCTCCAACGTCTTTTCGCCGTTCGCGTTGAAGCTGACGATGGGTGCGCACATGCTCGAGTTCTTCCTGAAGTTGTTCTTTCTCACGTCGCAGCATCCGCCGGTCAACTTCGATCTGTTTCTCACCTTCACCACGCTGCTGCACGCTACCTTTCTGGCGTGACAGGTGGGACCATTGGCGGGCCAGGCGCGGCAGATCATACTCGATCTGTGCCATCTCAACCTGCAGCCGCCCTTCTTTCGTATGGGCACGCTGCCCAAAAATGATCAGGATCAGCGCGGTGCGATCAAGTACCTGCGTTTCCAGTTCTCTCTCCAATGTGCGATGCTGTCCCGGTGTCAACTCAAGATCAAAGATCGCACCATCGCAATCATGGAAGCGTACCAGTTCAGCGATTTCCTGGACTTTTCCAGAGCCGAGCAGCGTGCCGGGGTGAGGGCGGGCCAGGCGTTGTATAACACGATCAACGCACGTCACTCCCGCCGTTGTTGCCAGTTGCGCCAACTCGTCTAGCGATTCTTCAACCGGCCAGTCAGTGCCGGGCATATCGACACCGACCAGGATGGCGCGCTGAGGCGCTCGGGAAAGCAGCGTGCTCGAGCGGTTATCAACGCCTGTAGTGCTTATGGGTTGTTCAGACATATTTTCTACTCCTCTGTGAAATACTATCGTGTGGAAGGGGCATTGTCAAATTGACTGTCCGGCAATCCGGCAGTGCTGTACCTACTTCTCCTCCTAAATTTGGATGGAGGAAATAGTACCATATAGTATCAAAGCATGTAAAATTTGCATTTTTATGAATCTTTATGCATTTATTTATATATAAAGGAAGTAAACATTCCAACAGAAGATATTTAGTAATTAGGAGCATATGAATGATGATAAATACTCTTTTTCCGCAAGCCCACGCTTCGCTTCAATTTGTCAATGGGCCACTTGTTGGTAATACTGTCTCAATAAGCAAGCAAGATACAAGAATCGGTAGTGATCCGAGCTTGAACGATATTGTGCTATCTGACCCTTCCATTCAGCCGTGTCATGCTCGTATCTACATAAGTCAAGAACAGTTTATTGTCCAGGGCTACGATTCACAATGCTTTGTGTCGGTGAACCGGCATAGCGTGGCTGATGCTATTCTTTCTGACGGCGACGAAGTTTCTCTCGGCATATCTGACATCACGTTCCTTTGGACTGCGCCACCAGGAGCGCAAATCTCCGCTACTCCCAAGAATCTTCCCACGCCTTCGCAAAATCTCCCTACCCCTCCACAGAACCTTCCCGCCCCATCACAGAATCTTTCTCCTCTTTCGCAAAATTTCCTCACTCCTTCACCTCCCCCTCCTCTCCCTGCACAGAGTCCAGCGCCTCCCTCGCAAGCTCTTCCTACAGGCTTCATAACCTTACCTTATACTGAGACAACGCGCTATCTCTGTGCAGCAGCTCATCTCGACGAAGATTTTCGCGAGCATGCTATCAAAAACGTGTTTGAGGAAGATCATAGGGCTGTGGGGGAGTCATACGGCGTTGATATTATTCCAGTTGCCAAGTGGTGCTATGCTGCGCGACAGCGCGTCTTCTATCGCGATCTCATTTTATTCATTGCCTTGCTGGCTTTACTATTCTCCCTCTTTTTTCCCAGTCTTCTCTTGCGAGTGACGCAGGTCCTTCTTCCCTCGGATTACTTTAGTCAGCAAGCACTCTCTCAATTAAGCTACCTCGTACCAGTTCTACTGGTCGTCATCCTGTTCATACTGGCTATCCCTTTATTGTTCTTAGGATTGTTATTTCGTTCCCTTAGACGTCCTCTCCTGCAGGTGTTCTTACTTTTATTTTTTTCCTTACCCTTTCCCCTCTTGATACCATGTTTCCTGGTGGCATGGATCATTACCCTAGTAGAGCAGATCGCTAGCTATAGTGGGCCTAACACAGCATCTTTAGCAAAAGGAAGATTCAGGCCAGATGGTATTAATTGGTCACTTGATCCTCAGTTAGAGCAGAAGCTTCGCAATGTTTTTCACACTCAGGATGGCAATGCCGTCGTGTATAGTGGCTATTTGCCTTTTGCAGGAGCAGGAGTGATTATTCGCGATTGGTCCTTTGCTGTTGATATCTCGAAGGGGAAAAAGGAGATCGATGGCATGCTAAAAACTCCTGTAGCGTTTCAGATAAGTGAACTGTATGAAGAGATAACCAGGATGATAGAGAAACTTGGCCTGAATAATATAAGCCTTGAGGATAAGCTCTATGTCAACGGACAATCAATTCGCGATAATACAAATTTTCTCCCCGACAGATTTTCACGGCCTTACACACAGGTAGCTCCAAAAGTCATGAATGACTTTAAGGAAAATCCCTCGGAGTATATTCGCTACTATAAGTGCGTTCGCGTTACCTCCTGGGATGGGGAGATGATCCTCTCTATTTTTGTTCGCTTCAAGCTGGCAGGCAAGAATTTGTTCGTTGAAGCGGACTACCAGTTGTTGCCGCCTGTTAAAGAAGAGTATCATGAGATAGATACAATAGAGCCTACGCTGTCGATGTCTAAATTTCTGAGGATTACTGGGCAAACGTTCTATCCGGCCTTTCTCCTCTTACTTCGTTCGCCAGTGCGCGTGTTTAACTACGTGTTTCATGACCAGCTCCTCGCGAGAAAGCGCACAAGAGTCGAAAATAGTATCAAGGAAAATCCAGCCTTCGACTACGGCACAAGTACCAGCCTGCGTGAGGTCGCAAGCTCATCTCATTACCAGCTATACTTCCAGAGGCTCGATAAAGAGATGTACGTGAAAATTATTGAGCGCCAATTGTTGGACTCTATCACAAACTTTCTGGATACCAGGAATATTGATACCACCGACCTGAAATCACGGCAGGACACCATTCAAAACAGCAACGTCATTGTGTCGGGAAACATATTTCAAGAATCTAACTTTGCTGTTGGAGATAGGGCAAAACAAACTATCCTTACAAGTTCTGCATCCGGTTCAGGAGAAGCAAATGGGAAGACAAGTCAGTAGATGTTTTAGCGTAGATATGCTGATTGGAGAACTGTATGGGCAATAGCAATGATCGGAATACGATTGCAGGAAACAATATCCAGCACAGCAATGTTACTATTGGAGATGGAGCAAGGCAAGTAATTCAACCTACTCCGCAAAGTGAGCAGGAGGTTTCATACCCTGCATTTTCTCCTAAGCAATCAGAGATCTCTCCTACCCAAACGCCGCGGATTTTTCTGAGTCACAGCAGTAAAGATAATGAATTTTGCGCACATCTTGCAAAAGATCTCTATCAAGCGCTTGGAGATGATGTCGCTGCTGTTTGGTACGATATAGAAGGTCTCAATGGGGGTAACGTATGGTGGCATCGGATTACACAAGAGCTGACAGCACGATCCATCTTCATTGTCGTACTCTCACCTGATGCTGTAGTTTCTGGTTGGGTTAAAGACGAAATAGCCATGGCGTGGAGACAGAGAAATTCCCCTGCGGGAAAGCTGATTATCCCCGTTCTTTACCGAAGGTGTAATGTACCTGAAGATCTCGCTATATTGCAGATCATTTCATTCCTCCCCCCTAAGCAATATAGGGTAGCTTTTAATGAACTCCTCAAAGCAATTGGTGTGTAACGGGCAACGTCGTTAAGCGTGTTACCTGAATGGGAGAGCTTCTAGTGAGGAAGAGCATGACTGTAACCAAACTTGATCACGCCTTACATACGTAGTTTGCTCACCAGCCTACTCTCTCCCGACGCTTCTGTCGATTTTCCCCCCGTTCGTCAGCAAAATGGCGCGCGCGCGCGACTTGCGTGGAACATCCCCGGCGTCAGGTAGACGAACTGCGATCACTGTTCTCTCTCCCTGCCCAGGTTTTTTACTGGCCGCGCTGACCTTTGTCATATCCTGTCCGATGGCTCCCTGCACAGGGCCACGCCGCAGCAGCCCTATCGCTGCTCCAAGGATAACACCTACCACGACTCCTGCGAGTATTCCGATAAGCAAAGGTATGGTTGGAAAGGCGAAGTGTGCCACAAGCATCAGTACACCAAGTACCAGCCCAAAGATAACCGCGAGTAGAACAACGATGATGGGACTGGGACCCGAGCGCCTGGTTTGCAAGAACACCGAGCTGCGGTCCCGGTTTGGACCATGCTCGCGGAACTGACCATTGGCTATCACATCAGAGGCCAGTCGGAAAACTTCTTCCTCGCTAAACCCCTCTTTATGCAATTTCGCCTCCGCTACTTCTGCCTTCGCCTCATCGCTGAAAACCGCCAGTAGATCAAAGTCGGAGAATTGTTGTTGCTGCATGAAAATAGCTCCTGAAAAGTGACTACTTATTACGTACAATATTTGACTTCTTATTGATCCCTGAGCATCTCCAGCAGCCGCGCGATCTCGCGGCGAATCTGATCATTATTCTTCATCTCGGTCTGGACTTTCTCCCAGCCATGAATGATAGTTGTGTGGTCGCGTCCACCCAGTGTATTGCCAATTTGTATCAGCGAAGCGCTTGTCTCTTCCCGCATCACATACATCGCGACCTGGCGCGGCCAGGCAATTTCGCGATCGCGCTGTTTCCCCCGCAGGCGTTCGGGATCAACATTGTAGTAATGACAGACTCCATCAATGATTTGTTCGATGGTTAACGTTGAAACGTGCTGGCTTGCCGTATACAGGTGCTCAAGTGCTTTGGCCGCTAAGCTGACCGAGAGAGGTAGATCATGCAGAGTCGCATACGCTATAACGCGATTGAGCGAACCCTCAAGCTCCCGCACACTGCTGCACTCCGGGCGCGCAATATACTCGATTACCGATGACGGAATGGTAAAACGCATCAAATCTGCCTTGGAGCGCAAGATCGCCAGGCGATGTTCGTACTCCGGGGGCTGAACGTCTGCCAGCAAACCCCATTCAAAGCGCGAGCGCAGGCGATCCTGTAGGCTGTGAATAGCCTTAGGCGGTCGATCACTGGTGACAACGATCTGTTTGTTGGCATCGTAGAGCGTGTTAAACGTATGAAAAAATTCTTCTTCCGTAGCCTCTTTTCCGGCAATGAACTGGATGTCATCCACAAGGAGAATATCGATCTGCCGGTATTTCATACGAAACTCCGCAGTTTTTTGCGTGCGGATCGCGTTGATGATCTCATTCGTGAATTTTTCTGAGGTTACGTATAAAACATTCAACCCTGCTGCCTCACCCTTATGGCCTACGGCATGCAGCAGGTGGGTCTTGCCCAGGCCAACGCCACCATAAAAGAAAAGGGGGTTGTAGATCTGCCCAGGATTCTCTGCCACTGCCAGCGAGGCTGCGTGAGCGAGCTGATTGGATTTACCTACAATAAATGCATCAAAGGTATAGCGTGGGATCAACAATCCTTCGCCGTCACGCGGGAGCGATACTGCTCCCTGCTTCTTTTGCTCTTGCACCGGTTGTTGCCTTTGAGGGTAGCTCTGGAAGCTGCCTGGACTTTGTTCAATGTTATCCGCGCTGCGATGCGCAATTGGGTGGGGAGCGGCTGGTGCGAGAGAGTTCATCGCTATGGGCGAAGTCAAAGGTTCGTCTACTCCGCTGATAAGAGAACTATATTTATCCTGCTTCAATTTGACCGGGCGATTTCTGGGTAGGCGATATGGTCGTTTCCCGCTGAGAGGCTGCATGCCAGGTAGATCGTCTGGTTGCTTGGCGGGCACCTCTTTTGCCACCACGAACTGCACCTCTACAGGACCTCCAGTGATTTCCGAGAGAATTGAACGGATTACATCAATGAAACGTCCTTCCAGGTGTGCTTTGGCAAATGTCGTAGGTACATGCACGACAAAAACACCGCCCTGAAAGGAATGTGCATATGTACCCTGAAACCAGGTTGTAAAGACGGCTGGCTGAACTCTTGCTTGTAATCGCTCTAATGTTGTTTGCCAGATCTGTTTCGCATTCACGCGCACTACCTCTTCGGAATTACTTTGTATCAGATAGCATTTTCGTGCGTTGTATAGTTTAGTAGAATAGAAGTCACCAGGACAGAAAAAGCTTGTATATTCATAAAATATTTAGATGGCAGGAGGTAATGGTAGCACTAAATCAAACCAAAGTAAACCCCACTTATAGTACCAATTTGAGAGCTATCTCACTATTTTTCTGTCGTATTTACTGTATACTAGGCCAAAAAGCGCTCACGAGATATTTACCATCTTGCTGAATGGAACGTTACAATTGCTATATGGGCGTATCCTGGGTTGTTAAGGAGTTTTTTATGTTTGTGCCTCAGGCTTCATCATTTGTAAAGCGTCTGCGACATGTATGGCTACTGATCTCCACATGCCTGCTGTTGTTTAGTTTTTTTCTGGCGTCATGTTCAGGTTTGAATTTTGGTGGGTTAGGCAAAACGACACCGACTAGCAAACCTACGCCGTCTCAAGTAGCATTAACAAAACTACAATGGTGCAATAAAGCATTCATTGTTTTTCGCGATGAACATGCTCCCGTGACAGTGACGCCCGCTAGCGCTGCTCCCACGGCTACAGTAACTGCGACAGCCTCTGCTGCAACAAGCAGTACTGCGACGGCTACAGCCACCACGAGTCCCACTCCAGTATCGATTGGAGCACCAACCACCATCACCGACTGGTCTCAAGTCGAACCAAATCTTGGTTTCACCGTCTTTTTGCCGGCAATGTTGCCGGCGAAGACATGCCTATTGAGCGCTTCGGGGACTGTGCACGACCCTATCTTTGGTGGCAACTTTATCATTGGGTACCTGCTGCCCGATGGTAGCCCATTAAGCCTATCAGAGGCCCCAATGCGCACAAACAGCCGTGATTTTCAGTGTACTTCATCAAAAGGTGTGTCGACACCCAGTCCTGGTACTCCTGGAGTAACTCCTAGCCCGACACAAGTCCCAATACTACTGTGCACTGGCGCTAAGGACGATACCAACGTCGTTTTTTCAATGAAGGGGAGTGAGACTTCTTTAAAAAAGCTTTTTGATGCATTGCGGCCCAACGTCGAATGGGTACCTGTTGCCTAGAGACTCGACTCTTTCTGCTTATTTCTGATATAATGGCAACAGTTTTTTCGTTAGTACGTGTACATACAGTGCGACGTACCTTAACAGGGAGGAACTTTTATGATGGCTAGTACATGCCCCTACTGTGGTGCCGAGACTCGGCCTGGTGATAATTTTTGCTTGAATTGTGGCAATCGCCTGACACCCTCTTCTCAACCGCAGGCCAAGCCTGTCGTTGGCGAAGCCACACTTCCGGCCCAAGATGGCTGGACGCCGTCAGTACAGGATCAGGGTTCTACGCCTGTCTCTTCTGGAACAAATTGGTCTGATACCGCCGCTCCCACCATCTCGAGTAGCGGTTTTGAGCCGCCGACTGCTTTTGGGACGAATGCAACGCAAAGCGCGGGCCAGGCAACTTCGATAGCATCGGCAACCATTGAACATCCTGCCAGGTTTATCTTGCGTGCTGACAATGGTGAAGTCCTACAGGAATATGTACTCGAGAAGCCCGAAATTTCTATTGGTCGTGCTCCGAATAGCGATATATTGCTCTCAAAAGACAAACTGACCTCGCGTCGTCATGCCACTGTAACCTACGAGAATGGAAAATATATCCTGCATGATGAGCGCAGCGCCAATGGTACCTTTGTCAATGGGCAGCAACTTGATGAGATGGCAACGCATGTGTTGCAAGACGGTGACCATGTAGGTATCGGAGAACACGAGTTGATCTTCCGGGGATTCGGTTCCTCCGCTTCTGCTGCCGCCCTGGCTGACAATAATCTTTCCGAAATGCCAACAATAGCGGTACAGTTCAATCCCGATCAAGAGCTGACCTATCGTACACAGGAGGATCAATTAGTGACAGCAGCAGCTAGCGACGATTTTAGCACGAACTCAATGGATAATGGTACCGCGGAAGCTGTACAGCTACCTGCCAATCCACCTGAGCCGGCAACGCCAGCGGCAAAAGAGGTGTCACCATCACCTGCTCTTGCTGAAATCGAAGCTGTGCCTGGAGTTCTCGCCGTAGCAAGACCTGCGGTCGCGCAGACTCCTTCATCACCAGCATCACCGGTTCCATCAACACCGCCTCAGGATATAGGCATCACTTTTAGCAGCCTTACCAATATTCCTCAGCCGACACTCCCGGATATAGCACCCTTAATGGCTGCGCTATCAACACTTGATGGGCAAGTCATGTCGTTACAGGAACAGTTGAACGCAACCCAGGATGCTGTCCGTAATCATGAAACAGAAGTTGCCCAGGCAGCCAATCAGCTTCGCACGGGAGTTCGCCGTGTCTCTGACCGGATGAATAACACCATAGCTGACGTGGCGCGAAGCCGCGAAGCGCTTTCCTGGGCTGAGTTGACCCAACTCATGGAAGATGTCCAAAATAACCCACGTGACATTGAGTACGTGACGAAACTTGCGCGTAGGGCTCGTGAACTGAACAAAGTCTTCCAAATGCACCAGAACGTTCTCAACACTCTGGCTGAATGCAATAGCCTCTTGCGCGGCCTGATCGGGGAGGATAAGTAATAACTAGCCTGGTTTACTCTGGACGCGGACATAGCATCTTCGAGGGGTGCCGCTACATGTCGCTTTGGACAAAAATAGATGTAGTGGCAGCCTTTGTAGGTGCTATGTTCGTTTTTATCAATCGATATTTCACGAGATAGGTTCATGCAAGAACAAACATATGATGCGATTGTCATTGGTGCGGGACTGGGTGGTCTGCTCAGTGCTGCACAGCTAGTGCAGCGGAATATGCGGGTGATCGTCTTAGAGAGACTGCCACATTGTGGCGGACGTTTCACCGCAAAAACGTTTCAGGGCGTACAGGTCAGTACGGGAGCTGTACACATGGTGCCCTTTGGCAGTAGCGGCGTACTTGCCGGAATGCTGCGTCGCCTGCGCATACCTCATCACTTTCTTGACGCCGATGTCTTTGGCTCCTTTCATGTTCATGGCAAGCAGTATCGCTCGCGCGGCTTATTGGGCACGTTCAAGTTCCTCGGCACGCGCCAATTCTTCTGGTTTACCCGTGTCGGGTATTTGATGTTTATTCGTCGCCTTCCCCAAGAAGAACGCGATCTTCCATTCGATACCTGGTTGGCGCGCTATATTGACGTCAACCGCAACCGGGAATTAACTGCATTCTTTGAGCGTATCTCGCGTTTCGCTCTCAGTCTTGAATTGCATCAGGTAACAACGGCGGAAGTTATCAAAATCACCAAAAATATGTTCCTGCATGGCGCTCCCGGTATTGTCGAAGGAGGCTGCGCAGCCTTGATAGGCGAACTAGAGCGGCGTCTTCTTGAGCGGTGCGCGGAACTTCGTCTGCGCCATGACGTCATGGAGATTCTTACAGTTGATGGCCAGGTAAACGGCGTTCGTGTCCGCGACAAAGCAAATGGTGAAGAGTCGTTGCTACATGCGCCAATCGTGGTCAGTGATATTGGTCCACGAGCAACGAATGCGCTTTTAAACAGCCGGCAGTTAACACAGGCTCAGGTACTAAAACAGTGCGAAGAGCCGCCTCTCGTGGACCTATTGGGGGCTGTCCCCAACAGTGCTCACAGCAATGGGGAGGCAGACTTTGGTGTGGCCCAGGGACTCAAGGTACATATCCTGAGTGATATCTCGTTGATTCCCCATAAAGGCATCATGTATTGCCTGGATACGAAACGTATTGCTGGCATGGTGCAGCCAACCAACTGTGACCCTCGGCTAGCTCCACCCGGGAAACATCTCTTGATCAGCCACCAGGTGATACAGAGCGACAATATTGAAGAAGAAAAAGCGCTGGCGTTGGCCGATTTACGCATGTTATTTGGCGAATTATTTGAGAAGCACTCTCGCATCCTCACCATGAGTGCCTACCGCGGTGAGTGGCCCGTCAATCGTGTCGCGCAGGGAGAAGATGTTGCTCCGGAAACGGCGATACAAGGCCTGTACCTGGTGGGAGATGCGGTAAAGCCAACGGGATATCTTATGGTAGAAGGTGTGGCTCAAAGCGTGAACCAGTTTCTTGACCTGCTTGATGCTATAGAACAGGGGAAGTCCGAAGGCCCCTTTGGCTCCCCGCGTATACGCCGGGACGTTACGCGGCGTCGAAAGGGTCATGTCACTTCATCACCTTCTCGCATCAGAGCCATTCGTTGGTTATGGGAGGCCCCCGGAAACTCCCACGGCTAGTAACATTTGGGGTGCAGGGAGCCGCAGCTCTCTGCCGGAGTGTCGGGCGTAGCCTTCAGGGTATCCCCACATTCCTCTTATTCTCTCACCGCCGCAGGCAGCGAGGAAGAGACCGTTCTTTATTTAGACTAAGGAAAAACCCACAATATGATTATAGTAAACAACAATATCCCCCATTATCTTATCAAAGGCGGCACCCCTCTGCATGGAGAAGTACAAATCAGCGGTGCCAAAAATGCCGTAACCAAATTGATGATAGCCTCCTTGCTCACCAATGAACTCTGCACCTTGCGCAATATCCCCTTGATAGGCGACTTCGAACTAACGCTGGCACTCTGCTGTGCTGTGGGCTCCGAAATAGCATTAACAGATCACACGCTCTCCATTAACACGCCACGAATCAAAAATACGTTTGTTGAAACGAAAGTCGGCGGCCTGAATCGCTTGGCAATTATAGCCGTGGGTCCATTACTCCATCGCTGTGGAGAGGCCGACATACCTATGCCTGGAGGAGATCGCGTCGGTTTGCGTCCGCTTGACTTTCATATCGACGGTTTGAAAAAAATGGGCGCAGAGGTCGTGGAACGAGATGGGCGCTATCGTTTCAGCGCTCCCAGACAACTTCACGGAGCTACCATCAACCTGCCCTTCCCCAGCGTGATGGCGACCGAGAACTTTCTCATTTCCGCCTCGCTTGCCAAGGGCGTAACTATCATTCATAATGCGGCGCTTGAACCGGAAATAATCGACTTGATCAAGTTTCTGCAGAAAATGGGTGCGATTATCGAAATCAAGGTTGATCGGCGTATCGTGATTGATGGCGTAGAGCGATTGCACGCCGCCAGCCACACGTTATTGAGCGATCGCAATGAAGCTGTTTCCCTGGCTATTGCGGCCTATCTTACAAAAGGTGATGTTTACCTGCGCGGCGCTCAACAGGATACGCTCCTCACATTCTTGAATACCCTCTCGAAAATGCAGTTGCGCTTTGAAGTTGATGACGATGGCATTCGCTTTCTTGGCGATGGTCCATCTCCTCCTGCCATTGCCCTGGAGACCGATGTCCACCCAGGCTTTATGACCGACTGGCAACAGCCGTTTACGGTCCTTTTGACGCAGGCAAATGGTATGTCAGTTGTCCATGAGACGATCTACGAGGATCGTTTTGGATATACTCAAGCACTTCAAGAGATGGGAGCACATATCGGACTGTACACCAAGTGCTTGGGAGAGGTTCAATGCCGTTTCCGTGAAAAGCAATACGCCCATAGCTGTGTTGTGCGTGGGCCGGTAACTCTCAAGGCGACACAACTTGATATCCCAGATATCCGCGCAGGCTGCTCCTATATCCTGGCGGCTTTATGTGCTGATGGCACGTCAGAAGTGTACGGCATTGAACATATCGAACGAGGGTATGAAAAACTGGATATGAAGCTACGGAAGCTGGGTGCTCAGATACAACGCGTTCAGGAAAGGGATAGCTAACCTATCATACCCAGTTCAACTTCACCTCGCGTAATTGCTCAGATGTCAATATACGGAACAGAATCAACAGACTCTCCAGGTCATACTCAAGCCCGATGGCGTGCAACTCCTGCCGGATTCGCCCCAGGGCACTAATCTGTGTCGCTGTGATCAGACCGTAGCTTACCAGCGAGGCTGCCAATAATTGATCGGGTGTGAGCAGCTTAAACATCAGCAGAATTTCCCCCAACTGGTAATTCATATCAACCCCGCGTAGCATCCGCTGGATATTGTGAGCGACCTCCAGGCGATTTTCCGCTACAAGGTGGCCTTCGAGCAAAACACTACCCAATGAACGCGTTGCTCGCCCATGGTGTACCTGCGGCTGTGGTGGGGGCGAGGACATGGGCGGCAAGCTCTGTACAATGTCAAGCAGGAGTGCATTATCGGGCGTTTGCGGTAACGACTTCTCTTCCACCACTTTTACCTGCGACTGCTCTCCTTGCCTTCTCTCATTACTCTCAAAACTGCGTTCTTCTCTTGCTGATCGCTTACTACTCTTATTCTCGATTGTGGACTCTGGCGATAACTCTCGCACGCTGAACTGGCTATTGCTCAATCTTTCGTCTCCACCCCTCTGACTGGGAGTCTCCTCTCGCTGTGGGATAGGTGGTGATGATTTCAACGCAGTTTTTGACTGTAGCGTTGGAAGAGGCGATACAGGCGTTGCGATTGACATCAGCGGCTGCGAGGATGTGGGCTGTACGTAATTGGGTTGTGCAGACTCATCATAGCGCCTTGTGCTTGTATAGGAAGGCATGTCGCTTTGTCCGCTTGAGCTAGTAACACGGTCAGTTGGCATATCCTGAATAGGTGACGCTCGCATGGTCATTGTGCTGATTGGTGGAGGCTCTTCTGGACGTACTCGCTGTTGCAATGCCGTCTCTTCCAGGAAGCGATTTCCTTGCTCGAAGCTGCGTTCCAGCGTCACTTCTTCCCGGAGAGGAGATTGGTGCTCCTGTAACATTCGTGATAATTGTGCCAGGCTGGATTCATTTGAATAAGGTGGCTCAGGCGCTGAACGCGTTGCCTGGGTTTGCAATGGCCTGTTGACGGCAGTATCTGCTGGAGATGGTGAATATGCCGGCGTAGCTGCATATCCCGGTTGTTGTTCCCTCGTCTGAAAGGTTTGTTCTCCACCAGCAATATTTTCGCGAGCAGTGCTCCACGTACGTTGGTTTGGGTAGATGACGGCACGGATTCTATCTGTATGGCCTGGCGCTGATGTGCGTGAAAAATCTGCCGGAGCGGAGGGAGAAGCAGAAGTCGGTGATGGTTGAGCAGGTGCCCCCGGCGGGGTGTCTGCATAAGCCGCACCCATGGGGCCCTGGCTGGCGTTCACCGAAGGTATTGGAGGTATTGAAGGAAGCGGCAACGTCGTCTGCGCTCCAAACGAGGAGGGTGAATGTGCGTTTGCCGACAATCGAGACATGGTGCCAGTGTTGGATATCGCGATGCGCGAGCGTATGGCATTGACCATATTCATGATCCCAAGCATTCCATCGACTTCAATATCGGTCAGCATTGCATTTGACTGCTCGTCGGGATCGTTACTAGGGGGGCCGTAGCCCGCGATGTTGGTGCAGTGGAACGTCAATACCTGTACTCCCCGCCCACGCCGTTGTGTATCCAGGGCAACCCAAAATTCACGCCTCGCAGCAGCAGCCTGTGCCAGGTCAACCAGTAAAAGTCGCACCGGATAGCGCGCGATCGTGTCAAATACTTCCACCGCCGTGCGAGCAGTATGACATTCATAGCCGGCAAGTTGTAACTCACTAGTAAGCAGTGCTACGAGTTGCTGATCTCGTTCAAAAAGAAGAATGTGAGGTCCGCCTGTCGTGATATGCATCCCTGCCCTCCCTCCTGTTGCTGCATATGTCCGTGCTCTGAAAGAGTTGGCAGGGGCTGCAGGCGTTTGATTCAACCCAGATAAAGCCTCACTCGCAGCCTGTCTGCCTTGCCCTGCTGTATAGTCCATCATCTTGTTTCTCCGCTAAATAGGGGTACCGCGCCGTCAATATTGTCTATCGTCTCTCGGGGAGACATGCTCATTATTCGTGTTAATCGGCACCATACGTAGGGTTCGCATGCACCAAAAACATCATCTTCAACCGCTCACATTGCGTTAGTATAGCACACCATGTTTCTTCTTTAATAGATAACGGTACCATTGACATAGATTGAGGATAAGAGTAATAAATAGATACAGTCAGGTTGTCTTCCAGGCCTCTTCAAACAGGGTTAACACTTACCAGTTTATACGAGGAGTAATCTCATAACATGAGTCAATACACCCCTTCCACAACTCCACGTCCTGTTGTCGCCATAATGACAGATTTTGGCCTTGGTGAAAGCGACGTAGGCGTCATGAAGGCCGTCATAATAGGTATTACCCCCGAGACACAAATCATAGACATAACGCATGCTATTCCTCCGCAAAATGTGCCTTATGGCGCCTGGGTTTTATCGTATGGCTATCGTTACTACCCAAAGGGGACCGTCTTTGTCTGCGTGGTCGACCCCGGCGTTGGTAGCTCGCGCAGCGCCATCGCCGTTCACGCAGGCGACTGGTATTTTGTTGGGCCAGATAATGGACTCTTCAGCTATATTTACGCTCAACAGACCATTCACGGAGCAGTCGTTCTATCAAATTCCGCCTTTCACCTGCCGCAGGTCAGTGCAACTTTCCATGGCCGTGATATTTTTGCCCCGGTCGGTGCCCACCTGGCGCGCGGCGTGGCATTGCACGAACTGGGCACTTCTCTGGATCCGCAAGCACTCCAACGTATTTATGTGCAACCACCAGAACGATATGGATCACGTATAGATGCACAGGTCCTGTATGTTGATACATTTGGGAACCTCATAACCAATATACCCCTTAGTACAGTGCCCGACCTGTTCAGCAGCAAGCACGTACAGATCGTTTTCCTCACGAATCAAGTCGTAGTTGACAGGCGTAGGCGTTTCTTTGCCGAAGGTCCTGTCGACAATCAACCATTTATTTTTGGTGATAGTTCTGGCTATGTAGGTGTCGCTCTGCAGAATGGCAATGCTGCCAGATCGCTTGGACTGGGCCCCGGTGCCCCTCTTACTTTTGACATAACCGAATAATAGATCGTTTAGCGCTGATATGGGACAGGGAAATGTGCTGCTATTGAGGTTGAACTCCCTCTTTTCGAGTCCCCCCACCGAAGGATTTTGACCGATTTATCCTTCACGAAATCTTCACACTTTATGGCCTTTCAAACGTCTTTTACCCTTGACATGGGCTTATCTGTACGTTATGCTACAGTTACTAGCAATGTTTTAAGCTTGACTATAATACAAAGAAGTAATGTGTAGTGAAGCCAGGGGATATCATTTTGGATAACGCGGTTGCTTGTTTCTTCCCTGTTTTCGAAACGAGTTGAAATCGTAAGGACGGTTTGATACATTGCAGCAGCATCCACAAGATGCATTTTACAACCTTATAACGAGACACCTTCTGCAACGTAGGAATGGGCTGGTTCTTTCCCCGTACTTGTTGGGTAAGATACCAGCCTTTTTGGACTTATCTGATCTTCGTGTTCTTGAGGCCAACTATCGTTTTGAAGCTTTTTGCTTCAAGTATTCGTTTGAACATATAACCTGATCTTATAGTGCGTTTTTACAGCTGCCAGCATCTCATGTTTACGAAGCCTCGCTTCATAAGCGACCTGGCAGCATAGATAGAGAGAGGGAAACCATGGACCTGGTGAAGCGGTTAGAGGAATATCGGGACCGTGAACGAGGGCTGATGTGGGAAGGAACGTTTGCTCAGTACTTCGAGATTGCTTCTAAACGGCCTCAAGTGGCTCGACTTTCCCACGAGCGCATTTATCATATGATCATGGATGCAGGGATTGAAACAACCCGCACCGGTGAGCCACATTATACATTTTACAGCCAGGAGATCTTTGGCATCGAGAAGGCATTACAACAAATCGTTGACTACTTCCACTCTGCCGCCCAGCGCCTGGAAGTACGGAAACGTGTGTTACTCCTCATGGGCCCCGTTGGCGGAGGTAAATCAACTATCGTCTACCTCATCAAACGCGGTCTTGAATCGTATAGTCGCACTGATGAAGGCGCGATCTACGCTATCAGAGATTGCCCGATGCACGAGGAGCCGCTACACCTCATTCCTGTCGATCTACGGCCAGATGTAGAGAAGGAGTTTGGCCTCTATGTTGAGGGTGACCTGTGTCCTCACTGTCGCTTCATGATCGATAATCAGTATCGTGGGCACATCGAGGATGTACCGGTCAAGCGCATCACCTTCAGCGAGAAATATCGTGTTGGTGTCGGCACCTTCACCCCGTCAGACCCGAAATGTGTTACAGGTGATACCCTGGTCTTAACTGATCAAGGTCTACAAACGATGGAGGACATTTACCTCCAACTTCCGAACAAACCACGCGAGGATGAGTTTGTACCATATGAAGCGACGATCCTGGGTATCGACGGCCCTGAAAAGGCAACAAAGTTCTACTGTGGTGGTTTCCAGCCGATTTATGAGGTAGAGACAAATCTTGGCTACAACATTCGTGGAACAGCTAATCACCCACTTCTCACGATGCTTCCTGGCGGCGAGTTGACGTGGACGAAAATTGGCGACCTGCAAGTGGGTAGCTATGTTGCACTGGCCTGTGGCAGTCGCGTCTCTGGCCAAAGCGTTGCGCTTCCAGAGAGCTTCTACCCTTTGCCACGTCAGCCGCGAACAATGACACCCGATCTCGCCTATTGGCTAGGCCTTTTGACGGCTGAGGGGAGCATCACTCATTACGAGACATGGTTTGTCAATGGTTCCCAGGCTCTCATTAACCGCTTCGTCGAGTTGACTAGAACGCTTTTTGGCTTGGAGGCAGTGCCACACCGTAAGGGAGATACATACAACTATAACATCTCTATCAGTAACAAGGCACTCAGCATGTGGCTGCGCGGTGAGTTGGGAGTCGCTCGTGGCTCACAGGCAAAGTCGGTTCCAGCGTGCGTCCTTGCCAGCAGCCAGGCAGATGTGCTTGCTTTCCTGGAAGGCCTCTTCTGGGGTGATGCGACCATTCGTGGCAACAGAGCTGGATCAAACACCTTCAAATTCACAAGCAAGTCACGTCAACTGGCTCACCAGGTGCATGTCTTACTGCTTAACTTGGGGGTGATTGGCTCGTTCTGGAACCACGAAGATGAGGGTGAACTGTACTACAACGTTACACTGCGAGGTGACCAGGTGCTGGATCTGGTCGAGCTGATCCCGTCACTGCGCGATAAAGCAACATCACCATTACGGGAGACGCGCAGTGATAAGACGAATTATGATCACTTACCCCACGGTACATCTCTTCTCAACGGACATGGTGGTGACAGCTACCTTGCTCGCATCATGGCAGGTGATCGGCAGCTTACGTATAACCGCGCGCGAACAGTGCTTGCAGATAAGCCGGAATTAGCTCATACGTTGCTTCCTTCGCTGGTGACGCAAAACTACCTCTGGCTAACGGTACGTGAGGTACGATCGGCAGGTATTGAGCCAGTCTACGATCTACTCGTTCCTGGCACACATTCGTTTGTGGCAGATGGGTTTGTACAGCATAACAGCCAGGATATCAGCGAATTAGTCGGAGGTATAGATTTATCGACTATTGGTGAGGTCGGCGTTGAAAGCGATCCACGTGCCTATCGCTTCGACGGTGAACTGAACATTGCAAACCGTGGCATCATGGAATTCGTGGAAATGCTCAAAACAGATGAGAAATTCCTCTACGTATTGCTCACACTCAGCCAGGAACAAAACATCAAAACCGGGCGATTCAGCATGATCTATGCCGATGAGGTCGTTGTCAGCCACACCAATGAGCACGAGTATCAAGCTTTCGTCGGCAACAAGAAATCCGAAGCTTTACAAGACCGTATCATCCTGGTAAAGGTTCCCTACAACTTGCGCGTCTCCGATGAGATTAAAATCTACGAAAAGCTGCTCAAGCAGAGCGCGTTACAGAACGTGCATATTGCCCCCTATACTTTGCATATTGCCAGCGTTTTTGCGGTGCTGACGCGCCTGGAGCCCTCAAAGAAGGCTGGTATGAGCCCAATGAAGAAACTTCGTCTCTATGATGGTGAAGACATCGAGGACTTCAAGCAGAAAGATATCAAAGAACTACAGGAAGAAGCGGTGCGCGAAGGCATGGATGGTATCTCACCTCGCTATGTCATCAATCGTCTCTCTAACGCTCTTATCAAGCAGAATGTTACCTGTATCAATCCTATCGATGCGCTGCGCGCTCTGCGAGATGGACTCGATCAACACACCAGCATCACGCGCGAAGAGCGTGATCGCTACCTGAACTTCATCAGTGAAGCGCGTAAGGAGTACGACGAGATGGCGAGGAAAGAGGTGCAACGTGCTTTCGTCTATTCCTATGAAGAGTCCGCTCGCACCTTGTTGAACAACTACCTCGACAATGTCGAAGCGTATTGCAACAAGACCAAGCTGCGCGACCCCATCACCGATGAAGAGATGGAGCCTGACGAGCAGTTGATGCGCTCCATTGAAGAGCAGATAGGCATCACCGAGAATGCCAAACGCTCGTTCCGTGAGGAGATCCTCATTCGCATCTCATCTCTTGCCCGCAAGGGCTTGACCTTCGAATATACCAGCCATGAGCGATTGAAAGAGGCCATTGAGAAAAAACTCTTTGCTGACTTGCGGGATGTCGTGAAGATCACCACATCGGCACGTACGCCCGATAAGGAGCAACTGCGTAAGATCAATGAAGTAGTCAACCGCTTGATGACTGAACACGGCTACTGCCATGTATGCGCGAATGAAATTCTTCGCTACACCGGCAGTTTGCTTAATCGGTAGTGCAGAAAATAATGTAGGGGCCGCATCCAGTGCCTAAATTGATGCGCTCTGCGACAAGCCTGGCTTCCCAGGTGAGCGCGTGAATGAGGCGCCAGGTGCGGCCCCTACATCCTGATACGTAAGGAGCGTGCTCCATGTCCGTCTCTCAGCATGACTGGTCGTTGCACCGCAAGGGTCAAATCGACCAGGAACGACACAAAGAGAAGATCCGCGAGGCAATCAAGAAAAATTTAGGCGAAATCGTCAGTGAAGAGAGCATCATCCTGTCGGATGGCACCAAGAGAGTACGCGTTCCCATTCGCTCACTCGACGAATACCGTTTCCGCTTTGACCCTGGTAAACAAGAACATGCTGGAGAGGGCGATGGGAAGAGTAAAGTCGGCGATGTGGTGGCTCAGGAGCCCCGCCCCGGCAAAGGCAAGAAGGGCGAAGCAGGCAAAGAGGCAGGTCAAGACTACTACGAGGCCGAAATCTCCATGGAAGAACTGGCCGCTATGATCTTTGAAGATCTGGGGCTGCCTAATCTCGAGCAAAAGCGTCAGCAAGAACTGCAGACCGAGGCTGTGCGCTTTACCGATGTCCGCAAGAAAGGCCCCATGACGAACCTTGACAAAAAACGCACCATCATGGAGAACATGAAGCGCAATGCCGCCAAAGGCGACGCCAAATTCCAGGATATCAAATCCGAGGATCTTCGCTTCAAGGTGTGGGAGCCAACCATCAAATACCAATCCAACGCGGTGGTCATCGCCATGATGGATGTCAGCGGGTGCCACACCGCCGGACACCATATTGAGATGGCCGACGGCTCATATAAAGATGTCTCAGACATCGTTGTGGGTGACCAAGTAGCATGCCTCGACCTTGAGACAATGGGAAAGACGACTTCTCAAGTCGTAGAAACCTTCTCGAAGACAGCACCGGAAACGCTCGCCATCGAGACCCAGGATGCCACACTACATGCCACGCCGCAGCATGTCTACTTCGTCTATGATGAACCAGGCAATCGCATTATCGAGAAACGTGCTGACGAATTGCGGGTTAGCGATAAGTTGATTTTGGTCAACACCTGGGGGAGTACTGGAGAATCTTACAAAGCTACGTTAAGTGAAGATCAAGCTTATATGCTGGGCGTCTTGCTAGGTGATGGACATATCTTCATAAGTCCTAATAGCACTAGCATTATTGTAACTGACGAGAGTGAAGAGCGGCTTCAGACCTATCGTGAGGTATTCGCACAGGGTTTTGGTGTACAGGGTATTATAAATCACCGTCCTGGTATACACAATCGCCAGCGCATTTACTTCAACCGCGCGCCTCTTGCTCGCGAACTGGCAGCAAACTTTCCAATGCTGAAGCAACGTTCACGTCATCGCTATATCGAAGCAAGCATTTACCGTGAACCGGCAGAGATACGTGCCGCATTCTTGCGTGGACTCTTCGATGCAGAAGGAACGATTGCTCATCATGCTGTGATGTTTTACTCAGCTAGCCACCAACTTGTGACTCAGGTCAAGCACCTGCTCTCTTATTGGGGCATTCGAGCGCGTATTCACGATTATGAGCAAGGTGAGAGTCGCATGGGAGATGGAAGAAGTATCCCTGCGGGCATCTATTACAAACTCTCGATCAATGCCAAAGACGTACTTCTTTTCGCTGAGCATATTGGGTTTAGCTGCCCACAGAAGCGGGCGAAGATGAGGACTCTGGTAGAAAAGCAGGCTGCTGGTATTGATGCCATGCGCAGTAAGTATATTCTCGAAGAGGATTGGCGTGAACGCTTTTCGCACCTGGCTGGTCATACGCGCCTCTACACGTATTATCAGACAGAGACGCATACACTTTCCCAGCAGCAACTACGCACACTCTCGACGAGTCCAACCGCAACGCTTGATGATCAGGAGTATATCGACTCAGTACTCAAACGCGGCATGATGGTTTCGCGTGTGCAGAGTATAACGCGAGTCGCTGAGCCTGTTCAAGTATATGACTTTGAGGTAGCTGAATACCATAACTATATTGTGGATGGGCTACTTAGCCATAACAGTATGGGCGAATTCGAGAAATATATCGCCAGGAGTTTCTACTTCTGGATGGTCCGCTTCCTGCGCACAAAATACAACAACGTCCAGATCGTCTTCGTCAGTCACCATACCGAGGCCAAAGAAGTCACCGAAGAGGAGTTTTTCCACAAGGGAGAAAGCGGGGGCACCCAGGTCTCGTCTGCCTATGAACTGGCATTAGAGATCATCAAACAACGCTATAACCCGGATGACTGGAACATCTATCCCTTCCATTTCTCCGACGGAGATAATCTGCCGTGGGATAATGACCGCTGCGTCCAGTTGGTCACTAAACTGATGGAACTCTGCAATATCTTTGGGTACGGCGAAATTCGCGAAGGGCACTATCGCTCACCCAGTACGCTCATGGGTGCTTACAACAAGATCTCCGATAAGAAGTTCATCGCCGTGACCATTTCGGATAAGAAGGAAGTCTATCCCGCTCTGCGGAAATTCTTCGCCCAGCGTGATCCCATGGCTGTAGTGTCATTT
This sequence comes from Chloroflexota bacterium, assembly GCA_005881495.1. The sequence goes on along the minus strand of VBHI01000199.1, from coordinate 34,174 downwards.
TGAAGGCCGAAAAAATGTGGGGTACTGAAGGGTGGCAATCTGCCAGTAATGGCAATGTGGGGATACTTACCACCCGCAAATTTTATTGAGCATAATCCTCGCAAATTGGCTGAAATAGCGAGCGACGAAACTGAAACCCCTGGCCTCTATCCTGGAAGGAGCCTCTTTTATGGCAGATAGTGAGATCGAAAGACTGCGAGACGCAATAGATTGTGCCTGGGAGGAGGCCCACAAGTTTGGACTTGATCCTTTCCCCACACACTTTGAGCTGGTGCCCGCCAGCATCATGTACGAGTTTGCCTCGTATGGTTTGCCTGGTCGCTTCAGTCACTGGACGCATGGGAAATCCTACTATCGGCAGAAGATGCAGTATGACTTCGGGTTGAGCAAAATCTACGAGATGGTGGTCAACACCAACCCTAGCTATGCTTTCCTGATGGAAATGAATAATCTCCTGCAAAATACTTTCGTAGCCGCGCACGTCTTCGGCCATACTGATTTTTTCAAGAATAATGCCTACTTTCAAAATACTTCGCGTCGCATGATCGATAAGGTGAGCATCCATGCTGAACGCGTCGCCAAGTACGAGTTCGATCATGGCAAGGCCGAAGTCGAGCGTTTTCTTGACGCGGCCCTCTCGATTCAAGAGCACGTTGACTATAATTTGTTGCTGCGCGGGAATGAAAATGCCAAAAAAGACGAACAGAAGCCAACCCAGGTCACAAGCGAATATGATGATCTCTGGGGCCTTGAAAAGAAAGCAAAAAAGGCCGAGGAGGATCGCGAAAGGCGACCTGGAAAGCCTCCAAAGTTTCCTGAAAAACCAGAGAAGGATATCCTGCAGTTCTTAATGCGCTACGCCCCCCATCTGCAGCCCTGGCAGCGTGACCTCATCGAAATTGTGCGCACGGAGATGCTCTACTTTATACCGCAAGCGCAGACAAAAGTCATGAATGAAGGATGGGCCAGCCTATGGCACTCGCGCATCATGCGTCAATTAGCAGAACTCGGCGTCATCAACAGTTCCGAATTCCTCGAGTTTGCCCAGTTGCACTCAGGCGTCCTCTCGCCATCGCGCACCTCGCTCAATCCATATTATCTTGGCTTCAAGATGTTTGAAGATATCGAGCAACGTTGGGATAATCCGACCGATGAGGAACGAGAAAAAACAGGGCGTAAGCCAGGAATGGGGCACCAGAAGATCTTCGAAGTACGCGAATTAGATAACGATGTATCGTTCCTGCGAAACTATCTGACCAAAGACCTCATCAAGGACCTTGACCTCTATCTCTTCAAGAAAGACGGCGATGAATGGGTCATCTCCGAAAAGAACTGGGAGAAAGTGCGCGATGGCATCGTTGCCAGTATGACCAACTTTGGCTATCCTTACCTCGTTGTCGATAACGGAGATTATCGTGGCAACCGCGAACTCTACATCAAGCACATGTTTGAGGGCCAGGAACTCGACCTGAACTATGCCGAGAAGACACTCCAACATGTGTATACGATGTGGGGTCGCCCCGTCCACCTGGAAACGGTCTACGAGGGTAAACGCATATTGCTCACCTATGATGGAGAGCGCAATAGTAAGAGTACTTTGGAGAAGTAATAACTCAAACTCCTACCAGTACCGCTCCTCTTTCCACGGATCAGCGTGATTATGGTAGCCGCGCTGTTCCCAGAAACCGGGGCGGTCGTGTTCCATAAACTCCAACCCATCGAGCCACTTGGCGCTTTTGTAGAAGTAGAGTTTTGGCACAAGCAAGCGAACAGGGCCACCGTGATCAGGCTCCAAATCCTGGCCATCATGTTTGAGCGCGATCATTACATCGTCATCATCAAGGTCAGCAAGAGGAAGGTTTGTCGTATAGCCAGTCCAGGAGTGCGCCATCACAAATTTAGTGCTCGGTAACGGTTTGGCACGCCTTAACATTTCACGGATGCTCACACCCTCCCAGTTATTGTCGTAACGACTCCAAGTCGTCACACAGTGAATATCGGTGGTGAAGGTAGTGCGTGGAAGCGCAAGGAATGCTTCCCACGTAAACTCCAACGGATTCTCGACTTTACCGGTGATCTTTAGTTTCCAATCAGCCGGCAGTCTTTGAGGGGTTCGCTCATAGCTCAACACCGGCCATTTCTTTGTGAGGTATTGTCCTGACGGAAGGCGATATTGACCATCAGGTCTCTTTTCCTCTAATGTTCGTTGCTCAGATTTTTTACCGAACCATCGCATACGTCAAATGCTCCTTTAGCTATCTGCGTCTATAGTTGCCAATCAAGGCTATGCTTTCACTGTACTCTTCATGATCAAGAAAGGCATCTTACGTAAACCTTCAGGCGAAGGTACTGTATTATAGACTTGCGATACGCTAAAGTGTTACATCTCTTTCATCGTCCGTCACGAAGACAAAATATTTGGAGGAGGGTGTATACTTAATACAGAAGGCAGGCCATTTGTATATCTGCCTTGAAGGACGTTACAATAGCGTGGGTTTTGTCCCGTCAATAATCTTTACGTACTACCTGACCCTGATGGATGTCACTTTTCAAGACGACAACGACGGATGAGAGGCCACACTACTTGAAATACACTATGTGAGGGTAAGATGATAATTTTCTTGTTGGCACTCATTGGTACACTTATTGTCATGGCAATCCTGTCAATTGGGCGGTTGGGTTTTGGACGCCGCGAAGCATTTAACAGAAGAAAATTCTTCAACTGGTTCGCCGGTTTTTTTGTTCTGAATTACCTGATCTGCTTGTTCATTCTTTATTTCTCTGAGCCCGCTCTAACGGGTCCGTTCTGGGGTTGGCAGTGGTTACTCTGGCCACTGGTGATTAGTAGCATCGCGAATCTCTTTGCTTTTGCGCGCCCAGCACTTAATGTCCTGGAGGACGCTTCCGCTGTGAGCCAGGGGCGGCCGCGTGCATCGAAGAGCAATCCCACCCAATTACCTGCCAGTGCCTCGCGAGGAGCTATTGCGGCAGGTATTTTTGGGCTTGTAGTGGCGGCTGTCATTGGTATCGTCGTCAGTGGTTTGATTGTGGTCTTTACTACCTGGTTTGATAGCAATGCCAAAGCACTTGCCGCCATACCCCAGGTACATTATGAAACCTCTCCCAAATTGCCGCCCACCGATCCCAATAACATTGTGCTGGTCAGCAAAAGCATTGCTATTTACAAAGGCCAACAGGTACTTGGTTCAAATGGTCAGAACCTTGGCTCAACGTACAGCATAGATCCAGACAGCTATACATTACAATCTATTAACCATCATCTCTACTATGTTGGCCCGTTAACGTACAACAACATCTTTGCCAACCTGAATAGCCCAACCACACCGGGTTTTGTTGTGGTGGATGCTGAGGACCCTGAGAAGGTGCCGGTCTTACACACCGAATCAACAGCGTCTCTTGCCGTTCTGCCTGGTGCGCTTCTGAACCAGGACCTGTTACGTCATGTCTACCTGAATGGCTATACCTATGGAAAACTGGTCGATCCTACCCTGGAACTCGATGATAGTTTCCATCCCTATTGGACCATTTCGCTTATGCAGCCAAGCCGTGGCTATATTGGTGACATACTCACTGAGGTGCTCATTGTAAACGCTCACACTGGTGAGATTAAGAAATATCTGCCACAGGATGTGCCAGCCTGGGTAGATCGCGTCATGCCGGCGCAAACAGTGACGGATTACCTCAGCTGGTGGGGTCTCTTTCATGCTGCTCCATGGTTTAATCCCTCTGGCATGGGTCAGCAAACCCCAGCTAGTGATCCAGAGCTACTCTATAACAACGTGGATCAGCCTGTCTGGCTCATTCCTATGACCTCTTCCTCTTCAAACGACCAGTCAAGTACGGGCGTCTTCCTTTTCGATACCCATAAAAATGAGGCTCATTTCTATCCACTGGCAGGAGTGGGTATCGGTGGTAACGTACAGAGTACATTTCAATCTAACAGCAAAAATATTCGTAATTACAATGTGGCTAGTGTTCAACTATACCAGATCTATGGAGTCCCCACCTGGATAGCAATCTATGTACAAAGTTCGGGCAATGGCGGCTTCCAATCGGTTGGAGTTGTAGACGCCAGGAATTTGAACGGCAGTAATGTACAATATGAACCATCGCTACCTCAGGCGTTGCAGGATTACCAGCAATGGCTTACACAGCAAGGAAATGGTGGCAATACTCCAAGTGGAGGAACGACCCAGACCGTGAGTGGGAAAGTGCTGCGTATATCATCTGTGCAGCAGGGGAGCAACACCATCTATTACATTCAGATAAAGGGGCAGAATGCCATCTTCACTGCTAACCTCTCCCTCTCACCTAAACTGCCACTTGTGCAGCCTGGTGATACAATCAAGGGTGATTATGTAGTAGGAGGTAGCGTAGTGAACTTCAAGACCTTTGATGACCTCTCGATCATTCTGGGAGGTACACCAACGCCGACAACGACAGCCACTCCAACAGGAACACCTGGTACAACACCGACACCCAGCCCTACACCATAGTATGCATTTGATAGGAAACCTGTCTAGAGGGCAAGGAGGAGGCAATGAATGGCTCATTACTTCACTCGTGAAGAGGCTGAGGCTCTATTACCACAGATCTCCGTCGTGCTGCGCGAGATACAGGTTAAGCGTAAGTCCATACTGCAAACCGAGGAGGAGCTAGACGCTTTGCGTCTCCAAGCAACTGGCAACGGCTATCACTTGCATGAACGCATGTTGAACCTGCAGAGAGAACTGTCTCATCACGCGCATGACCTGCGTAAACTTCTTGATGAACTGGCCGGCTTTGGGTGTGTTTTGAAAGATCTCGAACGTGGCCTGATCGACTTTCTCAGCCTCCGTAATGGCAAGGAAATCTATCTTTGCTGGTATCTCGGTGAAGAGCGTATCAATTTCTGGCATTATCTTGACGCTGGTTTCGCCGGTCGCCAACCACTATAAACGCAGGAACGTTGCATGACCAATATTGGTGAGGCTATAGAACTGGGTACATCAGTGCTCACAGAGATAGGACAATCTGTTCCCAGGCTTGATGCCCAGGTATTGTTAGGTCATGTGTTACACGTGGATCGGGCTACGCTTATTGCACATCCAGAAATTCATCTTACTGGGGATCAAGAGCAGCAGTATCGACGGCTGCTTGAACGTCGAAAACGTGGTGAACCGGTTGCTTACATCGTTGGGCACAAAGAGTTTTTTGGCCTTGATTTCTTCGTTGATAGACGTGTTCTCATACCTCGACCGGAGACAGAACTACTGGTTGAGATTGTTTTAAAGATTATTCGTGATCTGCTTGCTAGTGGTCTGACGCCTGTTGTAGCCGATATTGGCACAGGTTCTGGCGTTATTCCGATCGCTCTCGCCGTACAAGAGCCACGCCTTCCCTATGTGTACGCCACAGATATCTCTCTCGATGCTCTGGACGTTGCGCGCCTCAATTGTCAACGATACGCTGTTGAACATCGAGTACATTTGTTGCATGGCGACCTCCTTACCCCATTGCCAGAGCCTGTCGATGTACTTACCGCTAACTTACCCTATGTGGGTTTCGATGAGATGGACCAGCTGGCCTCTGACGTTCGTGCCTACGAACCGCATCTTGCCCTGATCAGTGGTACTCAAGGGCTAGATCTGTTAGAGCGCTTCTTTAAAGAAGCTCAACGGTCGGGTAAATTGAAGGAACATGCTGTATTGATCATGGAAATTGGCTATCAACAGCGTGAAATACTCGTTCACCTGCTCCATGAACTCTGGCCGCAGGCGACTGTGACATCTGAGAAGGATTATGCAAGTTGGGATCGATTACTAAAGGTGATATTATAGAGACCATTCATATAGAAGGTTATTTTAGAGGGTTATTTGGCGGAATCAGAATACGATAAACGTGCTATTGATTTGCGTTTTCTTGAACACAGGCTTATAATCCAACCACGGCATGAGAGTGGATATCTTTCCATATGTCAGTGATGAAGAAAACATCTCCTCAGCAGATAGGTAGGAGCATTCTTTATGATTCAGGCGGACATCATCTCCCTTCAGTTTTTGTTCCTTATTCCCCCTATCTTTTACGATGTGTTTATATTACTGCTTGGTGGAGTATCCGCGTTTGTATTGGCTTACTTCCTGACATTCGGTGTGAGGGCCTTGTGTTACAAGCTAGGTTGGCTTGATCAACCGGCAGCACGAAGAGTCCATACGAAGGCCGTGCCTCGCCTGGGCGGTGTAGCCGTGTTTGCGGCCTTTGTGCTAGCCTCATTGCTTTTCTACAAACCCGGTTCAACCAATGAAGTCATCATTTACTGGCTACTCCTAGCTGCCTCACTGCTCGTGGTTATTGTTCACGCATATGATGATGTCGTAGGGCTGAAACCACTGCCAAAATTATTGGCGCAAACTGTGGCAGTCATTATCATTCTCGGTCCCTGGGATGGAGTCTTTCATGGTATATTGCTCTTTACCTTCAATAACCCCTTTCCCTTTGGTAGAGAGATAGCGAGTGCAAACTTACCGTGGTATTTACAGCCTACGCTATTTTTGTTTATCCATCCACCTTCGCCTGATATCCAACCGAGTATCAGTCTTGCCGCTATCCCGGCTGTCCTGCTCACCTGGTTCTGGACCGTTGGGATGATGAATACAGTGAATTGGATTGATGGGATGGATGGACTGGCAACGGGTGTTGTAGGAATAGCCGGCCTTTTCGTCACTATCATTAGCTTCTTGTTGCAGCAGCAGAGTATCGCTGTCCTTGCTGCAATCTTTACGGGCGCGGTGCTCGGTTTTCTACCGCACAATTGGAACCCGGCGAAGATTTTCATGGGCGATAGCGGTTCGATGTTTCTTGGTTTAGGATTGGCTGTGCTTTCAGTGATGGGAGGAGCAAAGTTAGCATTGGCTCTGATGGTGCTAGGTGTGCCTATTATTGATGTTGCCGTGGTGATCATGAATCGAATACGCCGAGGACAATCTCCCCTTCACTATGATAAAACGCATTTGCACCATCGTCTTATGGCGACTGGATTGAGTGTCAGGCAAATCTGTTTTGTCATTTATGGACTGGCCCTGATATTTGGATTGTTAGCTGTCACCCTCTCGGGAGTTCAACATTATGCGCATTTCTACAAGTTTGTTGGTTTAGCCCTGGTGGTGTTAACGATGGTCGGATTGATTATATGGATGGACTATCGCCAGCGTCAACGTGGAGGGCGCATTACATTAGGGGACCCTGAGCCTGAGCCGACGACCCCGAATGGAGACGCCTCAGAAACAAACGAGAGCGATAGTAGGCAAGAAACTGCAACAGAGCAGCACTCGGGGTTTATCGGTTCTAGCCAGCCACAACCTGATGCCCGGTATGATGAGCACTCGCAAATGCGGCTTCCTCATTAAACATTCGTCTTAAAAAATGTCCTGTGAAAGACTGCTCGTTCCCTGCTACCATTTCAGGCGTGCCCTGGGCGATGATCTCACCACCAGCGTCCCCACCCGCTGGCCCAAGGTCGATAATCCAATCTGCGCTCTTAATCACTTCCATATTGTGCTCAATCACCACAATCGTATTCCCGCTATCGACGAGGCGCTGTAATACCTGGAGTAATCGATCTACATCGGCAAAATGCAATCCAGTAGTTGGCTCATCAAGAATGTACATTGTACGGCCTGTGCCTCGCCGTGAGAGTTCCGTTGCCAGTTTGACACGCTGTGCCTCTCCTCCCGAAAGGGTGGTGGCTGGCTGACCGAGGCGCATATAGCCCAATCCTACATCATTGAGCGTCTTCATTTTGTTATAAATTGAAGGCACATTGGCAAAGAAGGTCATTGCTTCCTCTACTGTCATGTTCAGCACATCAGCAATATTCTTTCCTTTGTAATGTATTTCAAGAGCCTCACGATTATAGCGTTTACCCTTGCAAACATCGCAGGGGACATACACATCCGGCAAGAAGTTCATCTCAATCTTGACGATACCTTCACCCTTACAGGCTTCACATCGTCCGCCTTTCACATTGAAGGAGAAGCGACCGGCCAGGTAACCCCGCATTTTCGATTCCGGCACCTGAGCGAATAAATCGCGTATTCCAGTAAATGCGTTCGTATACGTTGCGGGATTAGAGCGAGGCGTTCGGCCTATGGGTGATTGGTCGATATCGATGACTTTATCCAGGTGCTCCAGGCCTTCGATAGCATCATGCGCACCTGGTTTGTCGTGAGCACGGAAAAAGGTATGGGCTAGCTTCCGATATAGAATATCTGTGATCAAGGTACTTTTGCCCGAACCGGAGACACCAGTGATAACGACGAATTCTCCTAGCGGAATATCAACTGTGATATTTTTCAAGTTATTCTCGCGCGCACCCCGAATGGTCAGAAAATGACCATTGCCTTCTTTGCGTTGTTCGGGTAGCTTTATACGACGACGCCTGGACAGGTAATCACCCGTCAAAGAGTTTGTGTTAGCTACAATGTCATCATAGGTGCCTTCTGCCACGACCTTGCCGCCATGTTCACCTGCTCCAGGGCCAATATCAATGATATAGTCGGCGGCCCGCATAGTATCCTGGTCGTGCTCGACAACCAGCAATGTATTCCCCAGATTGCGTAAGCGTATCAGGGTTCTAATCAAACGTTCATTATCGCGTTGATGAAGCCCAATACTTGGCTCATCAAGAATGTAGAGCACACCCATCAAGCCAGAACCAATTTGTGTTGCGAGACGGATGCGTTGTGCTTCGCCTCCAGAGAGACTGGCCGCGGCCCGATCTAAGGTCAGATATTCCAGGCCAACATCGACCAAAAATTGGAGACGAGCACGGATCTCTTTGAGCACCTGTCGTGCAATAAATTGTTCCCGTTCTGTCAATGTAGCCAAGACGAGTGGTTCATGAGGATTGATCCTGGCATACGGATCACTTTTGACAGGATTCCCGTTACTATGCTTCTTTTTGTCCTGTACATTCCCAATAGGAGCGGGCTGTATCGTACCCTCGCCGTTGCTCGTCGTTGGGCGAATTGGTGCCCCTTCAGCCTCTAATTCTTTGAAGAAGCGTTGCGCCAGCACTATCGAGAGATTTGTAACCTGCACAATGTTGCGACCAGCTACTGTGACGGCCAGTGTTTCTGGTTTGAGACGTGCGCCATGGCAGTCGGGACAAATACGTGCCGACATGTAATTCTCGATCTCTTCCCGTACACCTTCGCTCTCAGTCTGCTTGTAACGCCGATCCAGGTTGGGGATAACTCCCTCAAAATTGATTGAGTACTTTCGTGTATGCCCATGTTGAGGGGTATAGCGAATAGTCAGTGGTTCAGGCGCGCCGTAGAGCACCTTCTGTTGTTGACCTTCGGTCAGCTCGCGCCACGGCGTATCGAGGCTGAAGTCATATTGTTGCGCCAACGCTTCCAGGATTGAGGCGTGCCATTGGCTGCCATTGACTACTTTGCTCCAAGGGGTTATGGCCCCTTGCCGCAGGCTCAAATCGGGGTGGGTCACAATACGCTCCATGTCAATCTCTTGTTGAGTACCAAGACCTGTGCAGGTAGGGCATGCGCCATGTGGACTATTAAAGCTAAAGGTGCGAGGAGCGATTTCTGGCAAACTAATGCCACAGTAGACACAAGCAGCTTTCTCCGAGAAAAGTATTTCTTCGCCGTCAATAATCGAAACTAGAACCACGCCACTTCCCAGCTTTAATGTTGTCTCCAAAGAATCTGAAAGCCGCTGTCGCAATGCGAGATCACCGGATTCTTCTTGAGGGGTTTCTCTCTCTAATGGTAGTTTGTCATCGATGTTCTGCTCTTTAAGTTGTTCAGCATTGATATCATAGAGTGCAGGTCGCTCTGCGACCTTTTTCGGAGCGGGGTGACCAGGTTGTGAAAAGTGATTTTCCTCGTTCTCTATAGAATGTAAGCTGCCCAAACGAGGTAGCCGGGTACCGGCCTCGTCTCTTGCTCGTTCTTTGCGGATAACCAGGCGATCAACAACTGCCTCTATGGTGTGTTTCTTCTGTTTATCGAGATCGATTTCGTCACTCAGATCGTGGATCTTGCCATCGACGCGTACACGCACATAGCCCGCGCGGCGCATTTCCTCAAAGATATTCTTGTACTCACCTTTGCGCCCCTGCACGAGTGGCGCGAGTAACATGATGCGAGAGCCTTCGGGTAGGTTGAGCACCGCGTCGACGATCTGCTGAACGGTCTGCTGGCTTACCTCTCGGCCACAATTGGGACAGTGTGGATGACCGATGCGAGCATAGAGCAGGCGCAAGTAATCGTAAATTTCAGTGACTGTTCCCACCGTAGAGCGAGGGTTATGCGTCGACCCCTTCTGGTCTATGGATATAGCTGGCGAGAGACCATCGATATGATCGACATCGGGTTTTTCCATTTTATCCAGAAACTGTCGGGCGTAGGCAGACAACGATTCTATGTACCGTCGCTGTCCTTCAGCAAAGATAGTATCAAAAGCAAGGCTACTTTTGCCTGAACCGGAAAGCCCTGTGATGACAACAAGCCTGTCACGGGGTATAGTAACATCAATGTTTTTCAGATTATGTTCGCGGGCACCGCGAATAATGATTTTATCTTGAGGCATACAGTAGAATCATCCATCCCACAAATATGTAGCTCACAGGTTGTTAGAAATTCAGACGAAACTTGTTAGTATAACCTGTGAGCTACATATTTGTTGATACAAACGTTCGATATAAATCCATCATACAATACGATGTCAAGGGATCACCAAAGCGGGTCAATTATTCCAATGGTCATCCCGCTTTGTGTCTTTGCTTACCAGAACGTTTAAACAATTAGCATGATAGCCTTTATTTCCTATGTACTCAACTCGCTGATGGGCTATCCTGTACGACAAAAGAAGGTATATCCTATACTATGCCTTGCTTCTCTATGCTGTATCTGGTAGATTCAAACGGTACATTGCAAACAATTAGCGTTAATACAGAGCTATTCGTAGGTATGAGGAATGTAAAGATTATGTTCCTCGCTGGAGCTGCCCTCTAGCTCCTATTCATTCATAGGATCGGTGAAAAGCTATACACAGGAGTTGGCATGAACTTAGAACTTGATTTTGAGAAGCGCTATCGCTTAGTGCGGGAGGTAATAGAGACGGTCGTCCTTACTCTACTGATGTTTCTGGTCATTCGCCTGGCCGTACAAAATTTCAATATCGAGGGTATGAGTATGGAACCCAGCCTGCACGATAAGGAACTTATCCTGGTAGATAAATGGACCTATCTCTTTCATGCACCTGCTCGTGGAGATGTCGTAGTGTTTGTTGCCCCGCCACATCCAGATCAAGATTATATCAAGCGCATCATTGCCATCCCTGGTGATACACTTACTATCCACGATACCTCTGTTATTGTGGATGGTGTAACTTTGAACGAAACCTATGTTGACCCTCATCGTCAAGGTAATGTTTATGCCTATAAAACCGTCTCGAATATGGTTATTCCCCCAAATGAATATTTTGTGCTGGGCGACAACCGAGAAGGAAGTTCCGATTCGCGGGATTGGGGCTTATTGCCTCGTAGCGATATTATTGGGCGTGCTGCCCTTGTCTATTGGCCTCTGGGAGAAGGTAACAATGGACTGCTGCCGAACGTCTCCTCCGTTTACGACAAAATACATCAGACAGGTGTTGTTCCTGGTTTTCAGCAGAATGGAAGCACCGTCGATGTGGATGGTATGCTGCTGCTTCTTTTCCCAGGTCTTTTCATCGCGTGCTTGCGAGGACGTACGTTCGCAGGTAAGATTAAGGAATAGTTGGCGGGCTACCTACCGGAAGAGGTATACCCCCGGGAGTAGGGCTACCCACAGGAATGGGGCTGCTACCCGGCGCACCTAGTACCAGAATCAATTCCTGATTGCCAAGCTCAACGGACGTGATAGAATGTTGTATCTTTGCCTGTGCTTCAGCAAGATGCCTATTGACGAGCGTTGTAATTTCGTCTGGAGTGAAAATAAGCCCTGCGATGCCGTCAACTGTCACATTGGTAACAACTAGCTGTCCTTGAACTACTTTCGGTACACCGCTAACTGTACACGTAAACCCAAAAACTTGAAATTGCAGGCTGATTGCTTCTGATGTGATGTGTATCTGTGGATTATTCACGACGTTATCGGGAGAAGATGAAGATCCGAGAACAAGCAGGTTGTTTAATGCATTTTCTGATAAGGGGACACGCCCGGCAGGAGCTATTGCGACCGCTGGCGGTATTTTGTTGACCGAATCAGTTAAAACGGTATCAAGTTTGTTCGAAACCATGTTATTCAGGTAAGGACGTAAGAAGAGGAACCAGCCTCCCCCAAAAAGTACAACCAGTACAACGAGGGCAATGAGAGATCCTAGCAGGCAACCTCGTACACGGCGGCGCGGTCTCATTTCGCCGATACTGGCATTCGCCTTCATGCCTGCTGCGACGTTAGCTGATTGAACATAAGGTGATTGTTGGGGTTGTGAAGGTGCTGATAGCGGTTGAGGCCAGTATTGTGCTGCTCCTTGATTTTGATTTTGAGGACCTTGTTGGTAACCTGGTCGTAATGTAAGCGGCTCGTTTTTCTGACGATCTGGTGGTAGGGTTGGTGGCTCCCGTTCCCCCATGAACGCTGGTTGGTAAGGAGGAATGGGATTGGCTGTAGGTTGATTGACAGGTGTTCTAGAAATTGGTTCACCACAATTTGGGCAGAAACGCGAATTTGCTTCTAGTTGCTTGTTACATTTTGGACAATTCATAGGCGCCCACCTTTTTATCGTTCTATGATGATTGCACAGCGTTTCGGCATCTATATGATACTATACGCTGCTTTTGTATATACGTCTATATTTTACTTCGCTGATTGCGGTGACACTCATTAAAATTCGCGGTTTACTATTTCGTTCATCGAAGCGATAATGCGTTCTCTCAGGTTTGGATCGTTATTCAGCGTTTCAGCTATCTGTTCAATCATTGTGCTCTCTTGTGTCGATGGAAGCGTATGGCCATATTTTTGGTGTACGGCTGCTGCGGCAGCACGGCGAATTTTCTCATCGTCATCCATCTGAAGTGCTGGTGGGCGTTGTGCGCTGCGTACGCTTGTAATTCCAGGAGGGCTTTCACCTTTGAGCGGAGACAGCCCGTCTGCGGCGAAAGGTACTTCCGAACCGATCAAGTGGGCCGAATGAGGTGTGGCGCGATCGATGTGTACTACAACGGTTTGAGTCGCCTCATCTAGCTTGCTAATGGTACCTTCCAGGTAAATGACTTCAGGAGCGCCCCAGTAGACGCGCTCTCCCAGGTGGAGAATCATATTTTATTGCTCCAGCTTCAATTTACTGTTGTGTTCAGAGCCGCACACAGTAAGTATACGCGACAGGGCACATGAAGTTCCAATATTTCACTGTTCCAAGAGTATCAGGTGTATCAGGTGTATCACACAAGTTTGAGTCGATGTGGCTCACTGTTTCAACTGTTTCAGAGTATCAGGTGTTTCACTGTGTTGCTAAATGTGGTATCTTACAAGTGCATTTTTTTGAGAAGACGCCTGAAGGTCTGGTATAGGTGTGCCGCCTGTTGTTATCACACATTCATTAAAAGGATTCATTTATACTATCATGCACGAGAAAAGTATACTCACGTTGGAGTATCCCAAAATAATGGCGAAAGTGGCCAAAGAGGCTGCTTTTTCTGCCAGCAAAGAACTGGTGATGGAGCTACAGCCGACACCAAATCTGGAAGAGGCGCGGCGCCGTTTGGCCTATACCACTGAAGGGTCTCAATTGATTGACCTGCACCCTGATGCAGGTGTTGGGAGTGCACACGATATCCGAGCTTCGTTAGCTCACGCGGCTCGAGAGGGGGTGCTCAGCCCAGGCGATATGCTCGAAGTGCTCGCTACCGCGCGGAGCGCCATCTACGTGGGACGGCTTCTGGAAAAGTTGGATGCTGAAGCGTTTCCTTTGTTTCACAACCTTGGAGCAGGTATACCTCGGCGACCACATATTGTGCGGCGTATCGAAGAGACCATCAGTGAAGAGGGCGAGGTGCTGGATACTGCCAGCCCCACCCTACGTAAATTGCGTTTCGATATCCGTGGTGCTAACCAGCGTTTGCAGGATCGATTACGCAGCCTGGTGAACGAATTTGGCAACGCGCTACAAGAGCATATCATCACAATTCGCAATGACCGGTATGTGGTTCCAGTCAAGGCGGAGAATCGTAGCCAGGTGCGTGGTATTGTTCACGATCAATCTTCCAGCGGCGCGACGGTGTTCATCGAGCCAATGGTTGTAGTGGAACTCAATAACAAGCTGCGGCAACTGCAGATAGAGGAACGCCAGGAGATTGAACGCATTCTGCGTGCACTTTCTCTAGAAATTGGATATGAAGCAGATGCTCTCAAAGCTGCGGTTGAAATACTGGCAGAGTTTGATCTGCATTTAGCCAAAGCTCGCTATGGACGTATGACCCGCTGCATTGAGCCGCATTTGAACGATGAAGGGCGTATCGATCTACGTAACGCCCGGCACCCATTGTTGACTGGTAAAGTGGTGCCAATCAACTTTCACCTGGGCGGCGAGTTTTTTATAGTGGTGATTACCGGGCCGAACACAGGTGGTAAAACTGTGGCTTTAAAAACGGTGGGTCTCTTGTCACTGATGGCACAGGCTGGTTTGCACATACCTGCGGAAGAATTTTCAGAAGTTGCGGTTTTTGAGGATGTATTCGCCGACATTGGCGATGAACAGAGTATTGAGCAGAGCTTGAGCACCTTTTCATCTCACCTGAGCCGCATAATTGAGATTTTGCGCCGCATCGAGGCCGCCAAAGGTGAGGGAACGCCGGATATTCGTGGCAAGTTGTCCGAAACATTAGTTGGTCAACATGCAAATCAGCAGCCGCGGGTATTGGTGTTGCTCGACGAGCTAGGGGCTGGCACCGATCCAAGTGAGGGTTCAGCCCTGGCAAGGGCCATACTTACCTTTCTGCTAGAGCGGCATGTAACGACGATAGCTACCACTCATTATTCAGAGCTCAAGGCGTTTGCTCACGAGCAGCCTGGAGTGGTCAATGCATCGGTCGAATTCGACATAGAGACGCTCTCACCTACCTATCGATTGAGCATTGGTTTGCCAGGAAGAAGTAATGCGCTGGCGATTGCCAGTCGCCTGGGACTCGATGAGCGTATCATCGAACGCTCTCGTGAGTTTCTGGGAAGCGCAGGCGTGCGCATGGAGAACCTGCTCGAGGGCTTGCAATCTGAGCGCAAAGCGGTCGAAGATGAACGTTTCCATCTCAACATGGAGCGTGTTGAAGCTGAATATCAACGCAAACAGCTTGAGGAGGAACGACATAAACTGGAAGAGCAGCGAGTGAAAATTATTAATGAGGCCCGTGCGCAGGCTGAACGCGAACTGGACAAGGTAAGGGCAGCACTGGCAAAAGTCAAAGTTGACGTGAGCCGCGTGAATATGACTCGTGAACGGCTGGGAGAGGCTCAACAAAAGGTACTACAGCTCGAAGATAAAGTCGCTCGTATTCCAGAACCACGAAGACCCAGCAAGAAAGTTGCTGCTGAGGCAGGAGCAACGTACGAGTCCACACAGGAACCATTAAAAATTGGCGATACGGTTCGTGTACTGAGTTTCGGACAAAATGCCGAACTGTTAGGTCTTTCGGCTGATCGCAGCGAAGCAGATGTACAGATGGGTTCCTTGAGATTCCGCGTCAACGTTGATAACCTGGAGCGTCTAAGTAAACGCCAGGCTGCCGCTGAAGAACGAACGCCGCCATCGGTTGTAGTGCCCCGCTACGAAGATCGTCCAGAAATTGCTATGCAGCTTGATATGCGTGGCTGGCGAGTTGATGACGCTCTGGAGGAACTGGAAACCTATCTCAATGACGCGGCTATGGCGGGAATGTCTTCTGTGCGCGTTGTCCATGGCAAAGGTACTGGCGCACTGAGAGCTGCTGTACGTGAGCGACTGGCCCATCACCCTCTCGTCAAGTCCTATACGTCTGCTTCTCCACAAGAGGGCGGTGATGGTGTGACTGTGGTTAAGTTAAATATCTAGTTCATCGGTGTGAGAGGACTGTATAGCTCACCACGGGCGACCCAAGGGTCCCCACACCACACCACACCGCCCCCGCCCCTACGGAGATGACCACCACTGGTTACATTTTCGGTGAAAAATGAGAGGTTGGACAGTTTCTACACAAAAAAAGACCCTATTGTGATAATCGTGACAGCAGCTACGACGCTATAATCAAGTGCACCTAAGCGTTTTTCATGCAAGCGTGTTTGCTGGCTGCCTACCTCATAGCCACGGGACTCCAATGCTGTTGCCAGGTCCGAGGCACGGCGCAATACGCCGTGTAACAGTGGTATGAGCAGGGCAAGCAGGCTTTGAGATCTCTCGCGTATCGTACCATGAGCATAATCTGCTCCTCGTGCGGTCTGTGCCTTTAGTAATTGCTCTACCTCGTCAATGAGCGTTGGAATGAAGCGCAGCGCTATCAGGGTCATCAACGCAAAATCGTCTACCGGCAATTTCAACAAGCGCAGTGGAGTGAGTAACATCGTCAGACCTTCGACTAACGCGATGGGAGAAGTGGTCATCATCAGGAGGAGTGAAAATATATAAAGGACAATAAATACGGTAGATATACTTAGAAATGACCATACACCGAGATCGGTGATCACAAAGGGGCCAACGAGAAATGTAGTGGTCGGTGAAATGTTGTGGGTGAGCCAGAGAAGAACAATGATGGCCAACGTAATAACGATCAATGGGATCTTCATGCGGTTGAGCCAGAGATGGTGTGAAATGTTTTTCAATGCTGGAATAGGGAGAAAGAGGAGGGCTATGTAGATGGTGAGCAACATGCCGTAAATGACGATTGCCCAGCGTAGCTGAGCGAACGAAACAGGAAAAGGGCCAAGAGTATAGACTGGTCTGACAGTACCCTCAGTGGTAAAAAAGAGGGTAGGGATCGCTCCAAGGAGCATAAGCAATAATAAGAGCCGCATGCGACGCCAAACATGAGGAAGAGAGATACCAGACGAGACGATGCCTATAAAGGAAAAGATGATTAAGACAATATATGGGGCAAAGTGCCATATGAAGTTATTGGCAATCACGATGTAGACAGTGAACCAGGCAAGCAGAAGCAACTTTGTTCTGGCCTGCAAGCGATGGAGCAAGCTGTTCCCAGGATAGTAGATACCTAAAGAAATATTCTTAAACATTGTTTCTCTCGTGTTGGATTGTTCGTAATTCTTGCAGTACACTGGACGCTTCATCAAGGGTAAATACCCGCTCAGGAATAGCCAGGCCCTGTTTACGAAGTAATAGGAGCAACTCACTCAAGGGAGGTTCTATTAAACCCCACTCGTGTAACATAGTATCCTGTGTAAAGATAGCGCGCGGTGACCCCTGGGCAACGAGGTGTCCGTTGTGTAAAACAAAGAGCTGATCGGCAAGCAGGGCTACCTCGCTCATGTCGTGCGAGACCAGGATAACCGTGACGGCATCTTTCTGCTGAACGTGAAGTATGTATTGGTAAAACTCGGCACGTCCATCCGCGTCGAGTCCGGTAGTGGGTTCATCCAATATCAGTATCTTAGGCGACATTGCCAGTATGCCGGCCAGAGCTACACGCCTCCTCTGTCCTCCACTCAGTTCAAAGGGAGAGCGTTGTGCAAATTGGCGGGGAGGCAGACCGACGGCATCCAAAGCGTGTAACACAAGAGTGCGTACCTCACTTTTACTCAAATTCAACCTGCGTGGTCCGAAGGCGACATCAGCATAAACGGTATGGCCGAAGAGTTGTGACTCAGGAAATTGAAAAAGTATCCCTACGCGCTGCCGCAGTGTTTTTAGATCTCCGCCCTTCGCTTTTACGTTCACACCATCAACTACGAGCGCGCCAGAGGTGGGACGAAGCAGCCCATTGAAGTGCTGCACCAGAGTTGATTTGCCGGAGCCAGTGACGCCAATGATGGCGGAACAGCTGCCACGTTCAATCTCCATAGTGATATCCACCAGCGCCGCTTTTTGTAGTGGGCCTGATTGATACGTATGGTATAGGTTTTTGACGCTGATGATGGGATATGTCAACGTGAAATCTCCCGTGCAATAGCTTCCACCGTTAATGCTTCTCTTGAAATCGTGATGCCTGATGCGCGCAGGCGGTCAGCTAATTCGATAGGTTCAGGTATAGCGAGGCTCAGCTGGCGCAATCGCTCTATATCAGAGAATACGACTGAAGGTGTTCCTTCCATGACTATCCGTCCCTGATCCATGACGATAACGCGCTGCGCGAGTGCCGCCTCTTCTAGCAGGTGGGTGACCTGGATAATTGTTAAGCCGAGCTCCTGATGAAGTTGATGGAGCAATGCCGTGATCTCTCGTCGTGAAAGCGGATCAAGCTGTGAGGTAGCCTCGTCCGCTATGATACACTGCGGACGCAGAGCCAGAACGCCAGCAATGGCCAGCCTTTGTTTCTGTCCGCCCGAAAGGCGATGGGGTGGGAGTTTTCGCAGGTGGCTAATGCCCACTGCCGTCATTGCCTGTTCGACGCGTTCAGCAATCAGCGTGGCAGGGAGGCCACGAACTGCCAGCGCCCAGGCAACATCGTCTTCGACAACAGTCGCAATTATCTGGTTATCCGGGTTCTGGAAAATCATACCGACACAGTCACGGATAGCGTGGTGCAGTATTTTATCGCTTGTATCCAGGCCGGCTACCAGGACATGGCCAGTATTAGGAATGAGCAAGGCGTTACAATGTTGAGCCAGGGTAGATTTGCCGCTGCCATTGTGCCCAAGTACAGCAAGGAATTCACCTGGTTGAATTTGAAGGCTGACATTCTGGAGTGCCTTGAGAGATTGAGCAGGGCTATTTGCTTTCATTTGTAGCGGGTATGTGTAGGTTATTTGGTGAATATCAATGAGAGGAGTTGCATTCATTTAGACGTCTTCTGCCTTCCAAGCCCAATACTTTGCCTACGAAATTCTTTGATAAGAGTACGTGTAACCCAAAATCTCCCAAGTCCCAGTTTAAGAGCTACCCTTATGAGTAGATGCATGATCCACTGGATAAATGTATTGATCCTGCCATCGGGGAATGGGCGTACATCATAGCCTAAGAGGCGTACCAGGAAGGTCGTAATGTAGTACACGATGATCACAACGGGCAGAAGTGTAATCCAGTTAATGATGATAAGCGCTGCTAACCAGTAGTTCAGTGTCAGATCCGCAAGATGTCTTGCCGCTGGGTAGAGGCTGTTCCACCAGCTACTTAATCCAAGCTGTGTTGTAATAAAGTTCATCAGAGAGAAAAACAGGTTATAGGCCGCGCGAAAACCTATGAGCAGGCTGGCTAAGAAAGCTTTTCCGAATAACAGGATATTGAACAAGGTGAGACAGGTCAAGAGAATGGTACTGCCGGTGGTACCAATGAGGATAAGGGGAAAATAATGCAGGCGGTATTTCATTGTCAGTCCCAGGTAGATGCCAGCACCTACCTCGAGCAGCATGAGTTGGATTGTACCTAGACCTGTGAGTAGGCCAATGATGAAGAGGGCAACGCTCATTCCCATTACGCCAGCATAGAAATGACGGCGCAGGATGAGTATTGTAAATAAGGGTGGAATGAGCAGGCTAAAAAAGATGCCTCCCACAGGCAGGTAAAGAACAAGGAGTTGGAAGACGATAGCAATATCGACCAGTAAGGCTCCTTCCGCTATTTCTAATGCGTTCAGTTTACGCGGCATTTTATCTCCATGCACGAGTTCTTCATGATGCATTGTAGCGTTTCAAGGTGAATCTCACAAGGTCTATTTCATACAACCGGGGGGTAGGCTATTCACTGGTATTTTTGGCAAGGATATGCTACACTCGTCGCGGATATGTAGAAGGACCAGGCAGTGCTTCCTGGACCCTGGCACTTTAGTGTATGAACGGAGGGCATTTCTTATGAAGGTTGTGGATGAATTCAAAACGTTTATTCTGCGCGGCAATGTCGTGGACCTCGCTGTTGGTATTGTTATCGGCGCGGCCTTCACCGCTGTAGTTAGCGCTTTTGTCGCAGATATTATTACGCCGTTAATCGGTATATTCGGCAAGATCGATCTTTCCGCTCTCGTAGTGACGGTGAATAACAGTAAGTTCCAGATAGGGGCTTTTCTAAATGCGGTGATTAGCTTCTTAATCGTTTCTGCTGTTATATTTTTCCTGGTGGTGAAGCCGGTGAACATCCTGGCGGCGCGCCGCAGAAGAGGCGAAGAGCCAACAGATCCCACTTCGCGCGATTGCCCGTATTGTTTGAGCAGTGTGTCGATCAAGGCCACGCGCTGTGCCTTTTGCACCTCCGCATTGCCTGCTGCTGCAGCGTAGGGCTCAAGTACAATTAGTTGAGAATCGAAAGTGATGATTGGCGCATCGTTTCTTGCGTAGGATATTTTAGCCACGAGATGCTTCGCTGCGCTCAGCATGACAGGACGGTGATTGGCGCATCGTTTCTTGCATAGGATATTTTAGCCAGCATATATCCCTACTGTCTGAGCACCATTCCGATTCATGCCACGCGCTGTGCCTATTACACTGCCCAACTTCTATCAGTAGATAAGCAGGCATTACCTGCGACAGCACAGGGATGATAATGCTTGCACGAGAGGGAAGGCTGGGGTATACTGCAAGGCATGATGGAGTGGTTTTAATGAAATGCGTTCCATCAACGATTGTCGCCAATTCAAAGAATTAATGACGACGAGGGATTTGTCATGCTGGGGTGCTTGTTGGCCGCACCCTATGTTGTTGTCTAATTTCATGTGTCTGTAGAGGAGAGAACTACCGATGTCGTCAACTTCTGAGTCTATACGATTGGAAGACTGGGTGCGGGATATCCCGGATTTTCCACAGCGGGGAATTCTATTCAAGGATATTACGCCATTGTTACAGGATGCAGCCGCCTTTCATGCATCTATGGAGCGCCTGGCGGCTCACTATGCAGGCGCAGGTATTGAGACCGTTGTTGGAGTCGAGTCTCGCGGTTTTATTTTCGGTGCCCCAATTGCCTACCTGTTGAACTGTGGATTCGTGCCAGTCCGTAAATTTGGCAAACTACCGCATCAAACAATCAGTGTCGAGTATGCCCTGGAATATGGCACGAATGTCGTAGAAATTCACAAAGATGCTATTCGCCCAGGACAGCGCGTTCTGATTGTCGATGATCTATTGGCAACCGGCGGTACCGTTTCTGCGACTATGGAACTTGTTGAGAAACTGGGTGGACAAATTGCGGGCATTGCCTTTCTGGTGGAACTGGCTTTTCTCAAGGGTCGAAATCAGCTGAAGGGGCATGATGTGTTCGCGTTGATTAAATATTAGCGGCGATGAGCAGTGTTGAACGTAAGGGTGATGGCGAGATGCGTCATCACGTGCGCTTTGGCATCGCTCATCAATTTTCCCAATCGAGCCAGGTTGTCTTTTCCTCAAAAGAAGTTGGGCGGCGTTCTAGCTTTTGCATTGCGGGGAAGCCGAGATAGACAAATGCCACGACGTGGTCTGCGGGTGACAGCCCAAGCCATTGCTTGATATGTGGATCGTAGGCGGCGTCTCCGGTGCGCCACATGGCTGCCAGACCTAATTCTTCGGCGGTTAGAAGCATATTCTGTACGGCGGCAGCTACTGCTTCAATATTCTCAATTGCCAACACATTTGATTGCTGGGGGGATTCGGCGACGGCCACGATGACCACAGGTGAACGCAGGAGTTTGGTGCGCTCTTTGTTGAGCATTGCCTGTGCTTTATCATTCGTAACATCGCCCAAACGCTCCGCCAAGGCTTTGGCCATGACTTCGCCCAGGTCGGCGCGTGATTTGCCTGCCAGCACAAAGAATTTCCAGGGCTCAACTTTGTGATGATTGGGGGCGTGGGTTGCCGCCTCCAGTATTTGTGCGATTTGCTTGCGCGTGGGCCTGTGTTCGGTCATTTTGCCGATGCTACGCCGGTTTTTGATTGTTTCGAATACAGTCATGCTGGTTGTTCTCCATTTTGTATCGCCCGCCACCCCGCCAAGGTTGACCGCAAGGGTCAACCCTACTATACACGTATTGGCCTTACAAGGCAATTTGTGTGGATAGAGGGACATGCGGCGGGGCCGATAAATCGGCGGTGGGCACGATAATGCACATTTACTCAATAATCCGGAGAGCGGAATAGCCACCGAGGCCGATAAATCGGCGCTGGGCGCGATAAATCGGCCCCTACAGTTGTCCGGAGTAGTTTGTTAATCTGCATAATCGGCCCCTACAGTTGTCCGGAGTAGTTTGTTATATGCCATGATCGGTGTTGGGCACGATAAATTGACCCCGAAAGGTGGCCAGAGCGTTTTGTTAAAGGTCATGATTGCGCCCCTACATTATAGCTCCGTTCATTTGTTCATTTGCATAATCGGGTCCCTACGTTGATGGTGTGTCTAGCGAGAGCAAAGTTCCTTCTATGCCGATGGAGGGCAGGAGTTGGGCCTGGGCCTGGGTGGTGAGAGGAAGACCCCACAGTTTGATGAAGCCGAGGGCAGCGTTGTGATCGAATTGATCGCCTCTATCGTAGGTTGCCAGACTGTGGCTGTAGAGCGAGTGCTCTGAGCGGCGACCAACAATGGCACAATGGCCATGCGATAACTTAACGCGCACGGTGCCGCTTACGTAGCGTTGCGTACTCTGGATATAGGCGGCCAGATCCTGGTGCAAGGCGCTATACCACTGGCCATTATAGATGAGGCGCGCGTATTCAGCGGAGACGATCTCTTTGAAGCACGCCTGGTCGCGGCTCAGTGTCAAGCTTTCCAGGGCCTGGTGGGCTGAATGCAGGATAATGGCAGCGGGAGCTTCGTAGACTTCGCGGGATTTGATACCCACGAGGCGGTTCTCGATATGGTCGATGCGTCCAATGCCATATTTTCCCCCGAGCCTGTTCAGTGTTTCAATGAGAAGCACGCCATCCGTCTCTTCACCGTTAAGCGCCAGGGGTATGCCATGTTGAAACATGATCTCCACATAGGTGGGCTCGACGTGCCCAAGTTCATCAGGATTCGCCGTCCAGCCATAGACTTCTTCGGGTGGTTCGGCCCAGGGGTCTTCCAGGATGCCGCACTCGATGCTACGCCCCCACAGGTTCTGGTCAACGGAGTAGGCACTGGCTGTATTCACCTTGATGGGAATGGAATGCTCTGCGGCGTAGGCAATCTCGTTGTCCCGTGTCATGCTCCACTCGCGTACTGGAGCGATGATTTGCAGATCGGGAGCCAGGGTGTTGATTGAGACATCGAAGCGAACCTGGTCGTTGCCTTTGCCGGTACAGCCGTGTGCTACGGCTACCGCACCTTCCGCGCGAGCTACTTCCACCAGTAAGCGTGCAATAAGGGGACGTGCCAGGGCGGTGGCCAGGGGATAGCTGCCCTCGTAGATTGCTCCAGCCTGTAACGCAGGCCACACGAAGTAGCGTACGAAGTCGGCGCGAGCATCCACAACCATGGCCTTGGTCGCGCCTATTTGCTGAGCGCGAGCCGCGATAGCGGGCAGGTCTCGATCATTGCCTACGTCGATGGTCAGGGCGATGACGTCAAGATTATATTGTTCTTTGATCCAGCGGATGGCCACGGAGGTATCCAGACCACCCGAATATGCGAGTACAACGGTTGACATAGTATTATATCTCCTCTGAAGCGGCCCCAGTCAAGGCTGCGATTGTTTTCGTGAAAGTTTCAGCGCGCTCTTCCCAGAGCGAATTTACGTGTTCAAGCTGGTTTTGGATGATGGCTAATCCAAGGTTGCCGGCACCTCCCAGGTGACTGCGGGCAGAGAGCCGTTTGATAAGCTGTTGCTGGCTTTCAACCGGCAGGGGCATTTTGCGGTCTAGCTGCGCTGTTACCTCTGCTCCAACGATGCGATAGGCATCACGAAAAGGCAGATTGGCGGTCGTGGTGAGTTCATAGGCGCGGTCGGCGGCAAACAACTCGAATGTACAGGCGGCTATCAGACGATCGGTGTTGACTTCAAGCGAGTTCACAACCAGCGTGCAAATCTCCAGGCTCTCCTGCACCAGGTTCAGCGCCTCCATAAAGGGACGTTTCGTCTCCTGGTAGTCCATGTTGTAGCCGGAGGGTAAGCCACTGACGATACCGAGAATCTGCTGTTGGAGTGCCAGCATCGTCTGGGTACGTGCGCGGACAAGCTCCATGACGCCGAGGTTGCGCTTCTGGGGCATGATGCTGCTGCCCGTACAAAGCTCCTGGGCTACTTGAAAGAAGCCATACTCCACCGTTGTGAAGAGCAGGATGTCCTGGGCCAACTTGCTCAGATCGAGCATAATTTGTGCCAGCGCCTGCACAATGGCCGCTTCGATCTTGCCACGGCTGTTCTGCACGTAAATGACGTTTTGCTGTACACGTGAGAAGCCGAGCAGGTCGGAGCTATATTGCCGGTTGATAGCAAGGGGGACGCCATAACCGGCCGCCGAGCCGAGCGGTGACTGGTCATTGAGGTCGTACGCTGTAGAGAGCAGCTTTTCGTCGTCGAGCAAAGCCTCTGAAAAGCTGGCTGCCCAGAGACCCACGGAGGAGAGCATAGCCCGCTGCATATGGGTATAACCGGGCATAGGCACATCAGCGTGAGCGTCCGCGAAATCCAGGAGGGCGGCACAAAGCTGGCAGAGTTTGTCGGCTACGTAGTGAAGCTGCTCTTTGCCGTACAAGCGCAGGTCCACCAGGACCTGGTCATTGCGTGAACGTGCCATGTGAATCTTTTTGCCGATGGCACCCGCCTCGGCTACGAGGTAGTTCTCGACGCTCGTATGTACATCCTCATCGGCAGGTGATACGGTAAAGGTAGCGGCCTTTTCAAGCTTCAGAATGTTGCAAAGGGCGTCTTTCAGCGCCTGGTATTCGTTATCTTTCAGGATGCCAATGTGTTTGAGCATGGCGGCATGGGCGAGCGATCCCCATACGTCATGGCGAATCAGTTTATTATCGAGCGCACTGTTCTGCGCTCCCTCAAAGCGCTCGACCTGCTCGTTCAGGCGATATCCTTTTTGCCACAGCTTGGTCATTGCTGTTTTCCTTCCTCCGTGGTGGCAGCGTTTTTGTTACGGCGTGCAATAAGCTCGTAAGGTAAACCGCGAATGCGTGCGGCGGGTGCGCACTCCTTCTGATTGAAGCTTGCGCTGTTGATTGAGCGTACATCTGGGAAGAAGAGGCTGCTTGACGACGAGCGGGAGCGGATATCGATGTTGCCCTTATAGAGTTCAATGACATACTCGCCGTTGACAGCCTTCTGCGTAGTGGCGATAAAGGCGTCGATAGCCTCTTTCAAGGGGTGGAACCAATCGCCGTGGTAAACAAGTTTCGCCCATTGTGCGTCGAGCTGGCGTTTCAACTGGATCTCTTCTTTGGTCAGGCAGAACTGTTCGAGGTCGCGGTGCACTTTGAGTAGGATAGTCGCGGCTGGCGCTTCATAGATTTCACGGGATTTCAGACCCATAATGCCGTCCTCGAAGAGATCTATTTTCCCGATACCGTTGGCTCCGCCAATGACATTGAGCTGCTCAATGAGCTGTTCAAGCGGCAGATTGACGCCGTTCAGGGCGATAGGGAGCCCGTTCTGCCAGATCAATGTCAGGGTTGTGGGCTTGTCGGGGGCCTTTGCCGGCGGGGTGAGCCAGAGCCAGATTGAATCGGGCAGCTCTGTATCGAGGCCGATGCCACCGCTGGCGATAGAGCGGCACCACATGGTCTTATCGTCGCCACCGGCAATGACTTCCTCAACGGGTACGTCGTAGTGCTCCATCAGGAGCTGTTCTTCCCCGCGGGTGAGGTCGAAATCGCGCACGGGAACAAAGATGGAGAGGCCAGGGGCAAAGAGGCTGAAGACGTTGTGCATACGGTACTGGTCGTTGCCTTTGCCGCTGGAGCCTTCCATCAGGGCGTCGCAACCAAGTTCGAGGGCCTGCTGGGCCACGCATGCAGCGATAAGCTGGCGGGTCATCGAGGTTGAGACGGGGTAACCGTTATAGTCGGAATTTGCCTGGATGGCTTTGCTCAACCAGTGCTCGGTGAACTCCTGCTTTGCATCGATGATAAGAGGGGAGATGCCTAATTTTTCCGCCCTGGTGATACTGTCCTGGATTTCAGTTGCTCCCTGACCGACGTCAACGCTGATGGCTACAAGGTTGCGCGCATGGTATTTCTGCTGGGAGAGTTTGACGCAAAGCGTCGAGTCGAGGCCGCCTGAATAGGCCAGGGCGATGCTTTTGCCCTGTGGTACTTCAACCGAGGAGATTTTGTGCATGGCCGCTTCAAGCGCGCTACTGTTCTGGGATATGGACCGGGTTGCGTTTGTCTGTTTGCTGATTGCCATTGTTTGAGACTCCTTCAACGAAATGTGAATTGGAAGGAGCCGGGCAAAAGAAAACCCTCGTTCCCTTCCTTGAACATTAAAGAACATTGAAGAAGGGACGAGAGTAGAATGAAATGCTACGCCCGTGGTGCCACCCCTATTGTCTTTCAATCTCTGTGAGAGATGCCACCCATTGGCGACACCCTGGCTTACTGCGTTGTTGCAAGGGTAGAAAGACCACTTTTTGCTGGTTGTTGTACTGCGAGGGAACCACCCACCTGTTCCTACTTGCCTCTGTCCAGGTACGCTATTGTATGCTTGCAGCAGGCTTTCTTCGGTCAGCCGCTCACGAAGGCGTTCTGAGAGGGCTTTCCCATTCCGAACTTCCACTCTTTATCGGATCGCTGTCGGTGCCCATCCTCATACTTTGTTCGTTCAACGCGGGTCAGTGTATGTAATTTTGTCTGTGTTAAGCATACCAGTTGATTTGTGAAATGTCAACAAAATTTGAAAATTTGGGGGCGCGACCCCCCCCAAGACCCCCCCCCAGGTTGACCGCAAGGATCAACCCTACTATATACGTTTGTGGCAGGAGGGCCATGGTATGTTCGAGATATGGTGTGTGGTAGGTAGGTGAGAATTGGGGTGCGCTCGGTATTTTGGGTAGATAAGGAGGAAATTGCTCGGTAAAGTTTTGGGTGTATGAGGTGGGTGGGCCAGACCGCCAGAGCGAGGTTGAGCGCCGCGCGTGGAGGTTGACCGCCCCGCGTGGAGGTTGACCGCAAGGGTCAACCAATAGGCATCAACCTAAGACTCAGGTTCGGATTCCAGAGGGCGAGGGCACCCTGTCACCCTGAGCGCAGCGAAGGGTCTGTCTCGCTGGGCCTTGAGATGCTTCGTGGAGTTGACACTGAGCGGAGCGAATGTGCTCAGCATGACAGGGTTGTCCTCCTGCCGCGCCATCGCCATCTGAAAGCGTTCCACTTGCTCTCACCCCACAGCATTTGATGGGCTTTTCTTAGGTTGATGCTTATTGGTTGACCGCAAGGGTCAACCCTACTATACACGTTAGTGGCAGAAGGGCTTTTCATATAGATATTATACCATAGAGGACACAATGCTCTTGGGACGAAGGAGTGTGCGTACGATTTTTGTGTGAAGGACGGTTGTACTGTTCTTGCCTCTACGCACCTTTCTTCAGACCATCATCGATCAGCGTTTCTACCCTCGTACATATGACGCTGAACAAGTTCTGGCACCATTCAAAGCGACGCTGCGTGCAGTGGTAGATCCAGATCAATTGAGTGAAAACATATTACCGGAGAGCAGTGGGAGTGAGGTTGCAGCAGTTGTTCTGTTTCCTCGATGGCCTGGATGATGTTATCGAGCTGGGTCCTTTTTTCTTGCATCATGGCTTGCTGGAAGGAGAGAGATTCTTGCAGAACGGTTGGGCCGATCTGCAAGCAGTGCTTGATTTCTTCCAAAGAGAAGCCTAGAAATTTTAGAGCCAGGATTTGCATTCAGTAATGCAGATGAATAGCGAGGGAAGATGATGAGGAAGATACTTACTCCTATCCCCATAAACATGATCCAGCGTGTCCAACGGGGCACGAACTGCCCATAGGGAAAGAGATAGAAACCGAGATACATGAGATAGAAAATGGAGTTTAGTCCATCATGCTCTCTGGCTGAACTTTTATGCCCTACTTGTCGCCTTGATCATATCAGCCGCTTTTTCGCCGATCATGATGGCTGGCGCATTTGTATTCCCCGATGTCACACTCGGCATGATCGATGCATCGACCACACGGAGTCGCTCCACACCATAGACACGCAAGGTGGGGTCAACTACGGACATCGCGTCCACGCCCATCTTGCAGGTACCTACCTGGTGATGGTACGTGATAACGGACTGCCTGACATAGCGTTCGAGCTCTGTTTTACTGACAGCGTCTGGGCCAGGATAGAGTTCACCACCGTTCCATTCATCCAGAGCCTTCGCCGCACCTATCTCACGGCACATTTCCAGTGCCTGCACAAGGGCATTCACGTCGGACTGCACCGAGAGGTAGTTGGGATTAATCTCCAGCGGAACCGATGGATCAGCCGAGGTAAGCCGCAGGAAGCCCCGGCTTGCCGGGCGAATGTGCCCTGCCATAAGGGTATACCCATCTGCCGGTCCAGACATGCCAGGCACATAGACGGGAACATGGAAGAACAGCGGCTGGAGGTCGGGACCGGGTAGCCTGTTGTCGCTAGACCAGAACAATTGGCTGTGTATTAATTTAATTGGAGACCGGGCACAGGTGGTGGCACCCTCTGCTTCGCTGCGTAGATGCTAGGCGAAAGCGTGTGATCATGCAGATTCTGGCCGACTCCTGGCAGATCGACGAGGACATCAATCCCGAGGTGACGAAGCTGGTCTGTCGGTCCGATGCCTGAGAGCAGCAAAAGCTTCGGGGATACCAATGTTCCACCGCTGACGATGACTTCTGTCGTAGCATGCGCCTGCTTGAGATCACCATCGTGGGTGTACTCCACGCCAATGCAGCGCGTCCCATCGAACAGAAGTCGCCGCGCCAATACACGAGTAAGTACTGTGAGATTGGGACGTGCTAGCGCTGGCTTCAGAAACGCGCTGGCTGTGCTATGGCGCTTGCCGTCCTTGATTGTCAAGTGGCAGGCACCGACACCGTAGATCTCGTCGGCGTCAGCATTGAAGTCGTCCCGGTGGGGATAGCCCTTTTCAACAGCAGCCGCGATAATAGCCTTGTTGACGGGATGCGGCTCAAACTGTGAAAGCACGTGCAAGGGACCACCCTGTCCATGATACCGGGATTCGCCTCGGTCGAAGTCCTCGGAGCGCTTAAAGTATGGCAGGAGACTTTCGTAATCCCACCCGGCATTTCCCAGATAGGCCCAATTGTCATAGTCAGTGCGATGCCCACGAACGTAGATCATGCCGTTGAGTGAACTGCTCCCGCCGAGCACTTTTCCTCGCGGCCAGTGCAGCGCCCGGTCGGCGGCATACTTCTGTGGAGCAGTAGAATAGGCCCAGTCCTCTTCGCCCTCTCGGAGTGCAAACAGACCAGCAGGATCGTGGATGTTCGGATTCTCATCCACCCCACCGGCCTCTAGCAACAATACTTGTGCGGCAGATGCCTCAGTGTAAATGTTTAAATTCCGTGAGCGGTTTCTACACAATTGTTCGGGCGAATAGTGGTTGGCATTCTCTCTTCCATATGCTGCTTGAAGGGCCTCACGAGCGAGGAAAGCCATAGACATTTCAGAAAAAGCATCTCTAGGTTTGCCCACATAATTGTGTAGAAACCGCTCACAGAATTTAAACATTTACAACCTGAGGCTAAGAAAGTTTATCCTTTTTGTTCAAACTTCCATCAGCAGAGCTGTTGGCACACGAAACGGCACGTCTGCGTGATGACGATTCGGCAGCGCTCGGTGGTGACGTCGTAGTGTCGAGTCCTGGCCAGACGACGGCAGTCAGGAGTAGCTCAGCTCCGGATACCAGTCGGTCCCGCGCCCCTCGGGCGTGAAGTCGAACAGATTCCACTGCGGGTCGATGGAATCGGTGTGGCGGGGATCCTGCCCAGGCTCGGTCGGCGCGTAGAGGAGCTCCGAGCCCCAGAAGTGGCGGATCGCTTCGCCGTCGCGCCGGAACACGTTCAGCATCGGCATTTGGGTTCCCTCCGCGGTCTCGCCGAAGTAGTCGCGGTTGTAGGTGTTGCCGGCCGAGGACAACAACCGCAGCCGCAGCCAGCCGCGCTCTTGTGCATGGGCAAGGATGCGCGGCAGCGGGGCTTTCGCGACGACCGCGAGATTGATGCGCTGCGTGATGTGCTCCGCGGCACCGTCGAACGCATCGAGAAAGGATGTGCACGACGGGCACGGCCGCTCGTCGTCGAGCGCGCGCGGGAACATGAAGCTGTAGATCGCGAGCGTGTCCTTGCCGGGCACGAACAGCTCCGACAGCCTCACGTCGGTCGGGGTGCCGCCGGGTTCTGCCTCCTGGAAGACGTAGTCCTCCGGGACGGCCCCGCCGGGCGGCAGCTCGCGTCTGGCGGCGGCCACCGCCTCGGTAGCGCGGCGCAGCTCGACCTCCTGCTTGAGCAGCCGGTCGCGCGCCGCCCGGTACTCAGGTGACTCTCCTGGAAACGAAATGCTCATGATCACTCCTCTCGTACACCATTCTCACGAATGTAGACATGTAGGACACGCCTACATGATGTCGTGTTCCTGCATCACCGACTGTTGCATGGTCTTGATACCACGTCTTACACAATCTCAGTCAGGCGTCAATTCCCGCCGAACTGGCGGTACTCAAGTGAAAGAGACTTGGTTTTCGTCTCACTCACGAAGCTATTTTAGTCCATTTGTACTACAAAAGCAAAGGTAGAGATGTCCATGAAAGTCCCTAACAGGGACTATTTTCTGAAATCAGTTTCAACTCTCCAATCTCGACAAGCTCATCAATCACTATCGTTGTCCCACCACGGATAACACCATTACATCTAGGGATACTTTCCCCTGAGCGGTATCTGCTGGGCATTGCCTTCCCTCCTTCTCAGATCAATGAGATAAACCATGAGTAACTATCTTGGACTTCGAAGTTAAAAACTCCTGAAAAACCGTGTAAGCAAGAGCAGCATGCAGGTGAGCGTTATTGCTCAGATCCATGCAATCCCCGTAAAGGGCCTGTCAGTGCCATTCTGACAGGGCCGTAGTAGAGCGCAGAGTCAGGTCGGCGGTGTTCTCAGCTTCAGCCAGGAGCGACGTTGGTTGGCGCATCACCTGCACTTCCTCGAGTATGCTGTACAGCGTCGAGAACACGAGCACGGCCCGTTCGGACGTGTCTCTTTCGGTACTGCGTGCCCCGCGGCCACCTTGCAGCTTGAGCACCGCCAGAGTCAGGATCACGGCAGCAAGCGCGGCCAGGAGCGCCACCGTAAAGACGCTCTGCGGCGACAGCCAGCGGCTGCTGAAAGCGAGCAGCAAGGGGCCTACCACCGCACCCAGCGAGACCGCCGACTCTCTCACCCCCATGATAAGTGAGCGGTGCTGCTCTGGCGTCATATCCAGGTAGGAACTCTCCAATGCAGGCGTGATCAAGGCACTTCCCAACCCGGCGAGCAAGGCTACCAGGATGAGTAGAGCGAGCTGGTGGAAGAGCAGCAGACCGAGAGGCAGGGCCGAGGTGAGCAGAAAGCCAAGCGCAATCATCGGCTTCTTGCCGAGGCGCTCACCCAGTCGCCCCAGTCCCGCCTGTCCAAACAACAGGGCCAGCCCATAACTACCCATGATGAACCCGTATTGGGCCGGAGTCAACGCCAGCGTCTTGTAGAGATAGAACACCATCTGTGGCTCGAGAAACTCCATGCCAAAAACGGCGACGAAGTCGAGCAGCAGCAGGGCAATAAAGAGGCTGACGGACTGTGCCGACAGAAAGGCGAGATTGGTGATGGTGAGTCCTGCCAGGGCGAGGAGGACGAAGGGGCGGCGCCCGAAGCGGTCGGCCCATGTTCCCGTGCAGGGGGCCAGCAGGAATTGCGCGAGGGCCGACGCCATCGTCATGAAGCCGAGCGATTCCACCCCGGAACCAAGTTCGCCCAGGCGTTTGGCAAAGACTGGTGTGGAGATGCCAAAGCCGATCATCATCAAAGCACAGCTTGCGGCGAGGCACATGATGATGGAGCGCGTCCGCCATGGTCCTGGGTACGCTGCGACTACACGCGTTGCTATCACCAGCGTCCCGAGACTGCGAGGAGTGTGCTGCATCTTTATGGGAGGCCTCCCAACTCGACGAGTAGTGTGGCGTTATCGATATAGATGGTTTCGCGTTGGATCAGTCCACGGATGATGTCATAGATGGAGACGCCCCGCAAGCGCACCTCTCTGCCGGTCGGCTGCTCGTGCATGTGACCGCGAAAGGCCCCGCGCTCAGTCCGTCTGGTATGGGTGCCGCTGAACGTCCATTCCTGAACAACTACCTCGGCGCCCGCGATGGTACGCGTCACCGCAAGGTCGCCATCGGGGAAGGCGCTGAAGAGGGAACGATACGTGCCCTTGCCCTCAGGCTCTGCAAGAGGGGCAACCCCGTAGGCGTCCAGGTAAACAGCGTCTAGCTTATAACTGCCAGCACGCAGAACCTGCATGCGTTCTTCATTCTGCGCGGCTATGGCTGCGGTGTACTGCGCTGCAATGGTAAAGGCGGTCAATTTGTTCATACTCATCTCTGTGTCCTCAATACCCTTGACGTCAATAAGTAAGGTGGACTGATTCCAATCAACCTGGCACAGCCATCATTCTCCTCCGTGCGGCGTTCTCTTTCGCTCATGGTTACAGTTCAAGTTCGCCGCTGCGAACCAGGAGCCGGAGGAACTCCAGGTAGCGTACAATGACAGCGCGGTCGCTACCGCCAGTTTTGTACCACTGTTGCAGCCAGAGCAACGAGGTGATCTCCTCAGTCGTAAAGCCCCAGCGGGCAAGCAGGTTCTTTTCGGCTACGTTCGCTTCCGAGCCAGTAGTCGTTACAAGGAGTTCTTGAGTATGCACTAGGCAACGCTTTCTTTCACTGTGTCATGGGGCACCGGTTCCGGTTGCTGGTCGGGCGAGGCTGCACCCTTTCGCCCGCGCAGCAGCACGACTGCAGCTAGGGCCGCCAAGAGCGCGATGCCGACACACAGGCTGAACATGAGCACGGACGCATCAGCGAAGGCGGCACGAGCCGAGGCGATGAGCGCCAGGCCAAGTGCGTGAGGCAACTGGGAGGCCACCGAGAGCGCGCCGCCGAGCGTGTCTTGCGCCACCCTGGCAACGTGATGGGGGACCTCGTGCGCGATGGTGCCGGACAGTTCGTGGCGATACAGTGCGGTCGCCAGGCTCCCGAGAAGCGCGATGCCAAGCGCCCCACCCAACTCGGAACTCGTCTCCCCAAGTCCCGACGCCACGCCGGCCCGCTCGGGTGGGACCGCCCCAACGATCAGGTCGGTCGCCAGGGTGCCTACCGGTGCGATGCCCAGAGCCAGGAGAACGGATCCGGTCACCACGACCCAGAGGGCGTGGGCTCCACCGATCTGGGTCAGCACGCCGAAGCCGACTGCCATGACTCCCAAGCCGACTGCCATTGCATAAGCCGGACGAACCCAAAGCACGAACAGCGGCGCAAGCAGGGAACCGACGACGAGGCCGACGCTCGACGGCAGCGTCCACAGGCCAGCATCCAGAGGTCCCATCCCGAGCACGAGTTGCAGGTACTGCGCAATGAAGAGAAAGCCTGTGAAGGCCACGAAAAAGCCGAGCGTGTTGATGGCCAACGAGGCGCTGAAGTCCCGCGAGCGGAAGAGCCGGAGGTCAAGAAGGGGGTGGGTCAGCTTGTGCTGGCGGCCGATGAACACGGCGCCCAGAGCCAGGCCTGCCAGGATGGCCATCGAAGGCCCCCATCCCGCGCCGTCCTGGGCGAGCTGCTTGATGCCGTAAATGACCGCCAGCACGGCGACCAGCGACAAGGCCGCGCTGAGCAGGTCCAGCCGACCCGCACCGGGATCGCGGTATTCCGGCAAGAGCCGTGGCCCCAGCGCGAGGAGCAGCAGCATTACCGGGACGGCCACCAGGAACACGGAGCCCCACCAGAAGTGGGCGAGCAGTGCGCCGCCGACCAGCGGGCCGATCGCGGCACCGGCCGAGAAGCTGGCAGCCCACATCCCGATGGCCAAGGTGCGCTGCTGCGGGTTGAGGAACATGTTG
>VBHI01000412.1 GCA_005881495.1 Chloroflexota bacterium | reverse complement strand
GTCTAGCTTGTTCGTGTGCAGGGCATCGAATATAGTGCTGCGGTCTGTATAGCCAACGGTGTATTCATCGTAATTTGGTAACAGGTAGGCCGCCTGAGAGAGGTTCTGCTCAGGTGGCGTAGATGGTGAGAACCAGTATGTCTGACCATCCATCGTCTCATGCAGAAGGTTCGATGTCACCATTGCGAGACCGGCTCTCGCGTCGGCTGCCGTCAGTCCTGACCACCAGACAAAATCTTGTATGGTCGCAGGGCCATGGCTCGTGAAGTAGCGCACGGTGAGTTCAGCCAGCGCTTCATCACGATCTAAAGACCTGGCTTGTGGCGCTCGCTCAGCAAGCAGGGCATAGGTGAATTGCTTGCCCCGTCTCGCGCCGCTGCAGATGATGCCGTCCAATTCCGCCCGCATCATGATATAGGTAACACGTTGCTCACCATCTGTGGCGATGCCAGCCTGCTGTAGGGCAGACGCGAGTTCGTCACGAGTCAGCTGCTTCCCGCCTTGTAATGCGTTTGCCAGCACAGCATGAGTACGCCTGAAGAAAGCGGCATCCAATTCAAGCTTACGATTATAGTATGCACTGGCTGCACGGACGCGGGGAGCCGTGAGGGCGAGGAGCCAGCGAATATCGGCAGGGGAGACAAAATGCCAGGTGGGGCGCATGACGTGCGTGCGAAGAATTTTGCCATCGGTAAATGCTTGCTCAATATTGTCGTCTGTCATGCCGTGCAAGCGCAGGCCGAGCGCCCATTTTGCAGCCGCGTAATCTTGAGCCTGTACTGCGCCCAGCCACTCCACTAGAGTTTGAGGTGTTTCAAGCGTTCGCCGCGTGACGTGCTGGTTGTGAAGCCGACGGTGCGCAATTTCCAGGTTGTTCATGGTTCAATCGTCTCCTGTTCTGTGTGCATCTGGTTATGATTCTGTGCGAGTCTCCTCTTGCTATCATATCAGTCAGTCACCCCACAGCTAAAGCTGGGGGCTTGTGTCAAAGCTCCACCGCAACTCTGCGTATCTTTGCAGACGCGCAGCTTTGGCTTCATCGCTCGACACATCAGGGCGTACCGACAAGACGCCCGTGCTCATCCAGTCTTGCCGAACGAGCAGCGTTCTGAGAGCAATGTTGCGCGCACCAACCAGATCGGCATGGAGGCTGTAATGGCAACTCTGACACACGAACAACAGTCCTTTGTTTGGGCGGTTGGCATCTGAGGTGTAGCCGCACCTGGGACAGGCTTGGCTGGTGTAGTGCGCATCGACTTTGACCGCCATACTGCCTGTTAGGAGGGCTTTGTAGGCGATGTAGCTATGCAGTTCAGCAAAGGCCCAGTGGGAAGCATGACGGTTTGCCCGTCGCTGCTTCTTCGTGGCTTTCTTGCCATGCTTGCGCTTTGGGTGTTCACGGATATGGGTCAAGTCTTCCAGACCGATGATGCTCTGTGGGTGCGCGTCCACAATGCGCCGACTGATACGGTGGTTGCGGTCTTGCTTCAACCGTCTCTCTCGTCCGCTAATGACGATCATGCGTCGTGTGGCGGAACGAGTGCCTTTTTTCTGCAACCGTTTTCTCAGTCGCGCATAGTGATCGGCTTTGGCACGGACAGCCTTGCCCGAATAGAAATGGCTGTGCTGTTCAGTATCGGTACTCACCGCGAGGTAACGCTGTCCCACGTCGACGCCGACCACGTGGGCGTGATCTTGGGGGGTGGGTTCTGCTCTCGCGATTTCAAGAGAGAGAAGCAGGTAGAACTGCTTCTTGGGCTTGTCATACCACAGCCTGGCTGCCCCGATATGTGCTCCCTCCCCTAGCAGTGCCACATGTGGGCTATAAGCCGTATAGGGAACAATCACCCGTCCCTCAAGCGTCAGGATGCTCACCTGTGCGTCTTCCTTCAAGCTGTAGTCGTGATGATAGTTATAGGTCAGTGTGGGAGACACGTACTTGGGTGGCTTATCCAGCCCCTTGTAGCGCTTCTTGGTGCGTCCAGCCTGACGATGTGCGGCATTCTGCTTGACCTTCGTCCACAGGGTCTTGTAGGTAGCCCCGACCTGGCGGGGGACATTACAAGCCATTTGGGCAGGCAAGTGATACTTCGCCCGTATTTCAGCATACATCTCACGCTGCAAGGTCCGCTGGTTACTCATCTTGCCATGCTCAAAAGCGTATCGACTGACAGCGTTCAGGGCGTCACGATAGGCCATTTGTGTGGCCCGCAGTGCCTGGAATTGTCCTGATGTCGTCTGCAATTTGAGTTTGGCGATGATGAGCTGTTTCATAGGCCCAGTGTAGCAGGTTCACACAATATTGTCAAGAGAAAAAGTGTGAAGTTTGCTCTGTCTGCGAACAGCCATTGTATTCCTCCCCGTGCATGAATGCAAGGGACTCCAAAAATGGAGGACACGTTGACTCGGCCTACTTACCCCTTCACCACAATCACCGGCTTCAACCGTGCCACCAGCCTCGCCAACCCCGCGTTATGCACCACGTTCACCACCTGCTGAGCATCCTTGTAGGCCTGTGGAGCCTCCTCCGTCAACAGATTCTTGCTATGCACACGTATCGTCACCCCTCGTGCATCTAACTGGTTCAACAAGTCCTTGCTGCTCATCGATTTCTTGGCCGCCGTGCGACTCTGACGACGCCCTGCTCCATGACAACAACTCCCAAAGCTCTCCTCCATCGAACCCTGAGCCCCCAC